>DASWVL010000087.1:0-13838 GCA_036406255.1 Zeimonas sp. | reverse complement strand
CGGCGCGAGCGCGCCGAGCTTCTTCATCTCGGCGCTCAGCGCACCGTCCTTGCCGAGCGCACGCGCCTTCGCGTTGGCGAGTTCGTGCGGATTGCGGGCGGCTTCGATCTCACCGAGCAGCCGTTCGATCGTGGCCGCCCGGTCCGCGGAGGAATTCATCCGGCTGCTTCCGCGCGCCCGCTCAGGCGGTGCCGAGCGACGCCTTCACCTGCGCGACGATCGCCGCGAAGGCCGGCTTGTCGGCGACCGCCAGATCGGCGAGCACCTTGCGGTCGAGCCCGATCGACGCCTTGTTCAGCCCGGCGATGAACGTGCTGTAGTTCATTCCGTGTTCGCGCACCGCGGCATTGATGCGCGTGATCCACAGCGCGCGAAAGACGCGTTTCTTCGTGCGGCGATCTCGGTACGCATACTGGCCCGCCTTCATCACCGCCTGCTTGGCGACGCGATAGACGTTGCCGCGGCGGCCGCGGAAACCGCGCGCTGCGGCGAGAACCTTCTTGTGGCGCGCGCGCGCCGTCACTCCACGCTTGACTCGGGGCATCGCGCTCTCCTTATGCGTACGGCAACAGCGACTTGATCGCCGGCGCGTCGCTGGCGTGCACCTCGGTGGTGCCGCGCAGCTGGCGCTTGTTCTTCGTGGTCTTCTTCGTGAGGATGTGGCGCTTGTACGCCTGCGCGCGTTTCACGCTGCCCGAGGGGCGCACGCGGAACCGCTTCGCAGCCCCTCTCTTCGTCTTCATCTTCGGCATGATTGCCCTTGCCTTCTTCGATTGCCTCGTCGGGTGTCCGGCAACCTGCCGGAACTTCGGGGACCCGCTCGGCTTCTGGGGACGCCGCCCCGCGGCGACGCCCGTCCGGGCGCAGCAGCTGCGCGGCGCCCGTGTTCTTCGTGACGCCGCACGAGGCGGCGCCGAATCACTTCCTGCGTCGGGGCGAGATGACCATGATCATCTGCCGCCCTTCGAGCCGCGGCATCTGCTCGACCTGCGCGATGTCGTCGACGTCGTTGCGCACGCGCTCGAGCAGGCGGATGCCGAACTCCTGGTGCGCCATCTCGCGGCCCCGGAAGCGCAGCGTGATCTTCGCCTTGTCGCCTTCGTCGAGGAACCGGCGCAGGTTGCGCAGCTTGACCTGGTAGTCGCCTTCGTCGGTGCCGGGCCGGAACTTCACTTCCTTGACCTGGATGATCTTCTGCTTCGCCCGCGCCTCGTGCTGGCGCTTCTGTTCCTGGTACTTGAACTTGCCGTAGTCCATCAGGCGGGCTACGGGCGGGCGGGCGTGGGGCGCGATCTCGACGAGGTCGACTTCCGCATCTTCGGCCATTCGCATGGCCTCCCGCAGACTGACGATGCCGATCGGCTCGTTGTCGATGCCGACCAGTCTCAGCTCGGGGACGTTGATTTCGCCGTTGATGCGATGCGGGCGTTCAGTAGCGATGCTGCGTTCTCCAGTTCGTGAGGGTTACGGCCGCCGAACGCAACGCCGAATGCAACGACGACGCCTGCCCCGGGAAGGAGCACCGGCGGGTCATTGCGGTTGGGATCGCTTCAGCGCGACGTCTTCGGACAGCCGCGCCGCGAACGCCTCGACATCGAGGACACCGACTTCGGCACCCCCGCGCGCACGCACGGCCACCTTGCCAGCCTGCCGTTCCTTGTCGCCGACGACGAGGATGTACGGAACCTTCTGCAGACTGTGCTCGCGGATTTTATAGTTGATTTTCTCGTTCCGCAAATCACTTTCGACCCTAAACCCTTGTTTTGCGAGGCTTTCTGCAACCTCGCGCGCATAGGGCATCTGCGCCTCGGTGATCGTCGCGACGACCGCCTGCACCGGAGCCAGCCACATCGGCAGCGCGCCGGCGTGGTTCTCGATGAGGATGCCGATGAATCGCTCCATCGAGCCGACGATCGCCCGGTGCAGCATCACCGGGACGCGGCGCGAGTTGTCTTCGGCGACGTACTCGGCGCCGAGCAGCCCGGCCATGTTGAAGTCGACCTGGATCGTGCCGCACTGCCACGGCCTGCCGATCGCGTCCTTCAGCGTGTACTCGATCTTCGGGCCGTAGAAGGCGCCCTCGCCCGGCGTGATCTCGAACTCGACGCCCGCGCGGCGCAGGCTCTCGGCGAGCGCGGCCTCGGCCTTGTCCCACAGCTCGTCGGAGCCGACGCGCATCTCGGGACGCGTGGCGACGCGATACAGGATCTGCTCGAAGCCGAAATCGCGATAGACGCGCTGCAGGTCGCGCGTGAAGGCGACGCATTCGTCGAGGATCTGGTCTTCGGTGACGAACGCGTGGCCGTCGTCCTGCGTGAAGCCGCGCACGCGCATGATTCCGTGCAGCGCGCCCGACGGTTCGTTGCGATGGCACTGGCCGAATTCACCGTAGCGCAACGGCAGGTCGCGGTACGAGCGCAGGTCGGACTTGAAGATCTGGATGTGCCCCGGGCAGTTCATCGGCTTGAGCGCGTACGACCGGTTCTCCGACTCGGTCGTGAACATGTTCTCCCGGTAGTTCTGCCAGTGTCCGGTGCGCTCCCACAGGCTGCGGTCGAGGATCTGCGGACCCTTCACCTCGAGATAGCCGGTGTCGCGGTAGACGCGGCGCATGTACTGCTCGACCTGCTGCCAGATCGCCCAGCCCTTCGGATGCCAGAACACGAGGCCGGGCGCCTCGTCCTGCATGTGGAAAAGGTCCAGCTCCCGACCGAGCCGGCGGTGGTCGCGCTTCTCGGCTTCCTCGAGCATGTGAAGGTAGGCGTCCTGCTCTTCCTTCTTCGCCCAGGCGGTGCCGTAGATGCGCTGCAGCATCTCGTTGTTCGAATCGCCGCGCCAATAGGCGCCGGCGAGCTTCATCAGCTTGAAGACCTTCAGCTTGCCGGTCGACGGCACGTGGGGGCCGCGGCACAGGTCGACGAACTCGCCCTCGCGATACAACGTGATCGGCTCGTCGGACGGAATCGACGCAATGATCTCGGCCTTGTAGCGCTCGCCGATCGACTCGAAGAAGCGCACCGCGTCGTCGCGCTCCCAGCGCTCGCGCACGACCGGCTCGTCGCGCTTCGCCAGTTCGACCATCTTCGCCTCGATCGCTTCGAGATCTTCGGGCGTGAACGGCCGCTTGTATGAGAAGTCGTAATAGAAGCCGTTTTCTATTACCGGACCGATCGTGACTTGCGCGTCGGGAAACAGCGACTTCACGGCGTAGGCGAGCAGGTGCGCGGTGGAGTGGCGCAGCACCTCCAGCCCTTCGGCGTCGCGCTCGGTGACGATCGCCACTTTCGCATCGCGCTCGATGCGGTGCGAAGTGTCGACGAGTTTTCCGTCGACCTTGCCGGCGAGCGCGGCGCGGGCGAGCCCGCTGCCGATCGAGGCGGCGACCTCGGCTACGGTCGGCGGCGCATCGAAGCGACGTTGCGAGCCATCGGGAAGCGTGATCTGGATCATGTCGAATCGGAACCCGGCGGAAACGCGTCGCGCGGTGCCGCCCGTGGCGCCCGCCCCGGGCGCGGCCGGCGGCGCCGGATGGGACGCGGGTCGATTCGATCGACGCGAGCTGGTAGGCGCGAGTGGACTCGAACCACCGACCCCCACCATGTCAAGGTGGTGCTCTAACCAGCTGAGCTACGCGCCTGAAAGCGCACGAGTATACCGCAGCACCGTGGTCGTTGCGCGGTGTTGCGTCGCGTCATCGTGTTTCGGACAACGCGACGCGCGACAGCCACACCACCGGGACGACGCCGACCGCGACGATCACGAGCGCCGGCAGCGCGGCCTCGGCAAGCCGTTCGTCCGAGGCGAACTGATAGGTGACGACGGCGAGCGTGTCGAAATCGAAGGGCCGGAGCACGAGCGTCGCGGGCAGCTCCTTCAGGCAGTCGATGAAGACGAGCAGCGCCGCCGCTCCCACGCTGCGGCGCATCAGCGGCCAGTGGATCTCGCGCAGCACCTGCAGCGGACGCCGGCCCAGGCTGCGCGCGCTCTGGTCCATCGAAGGGCTGATGCGAGCGAGCCCCGAGTCGATGCTCTGGTACGCCACGGGGAAGAAGCGCACCGCGTACGCATAGACGCAGGCGATCGCGCTGCCGCCGGCGAACAGCGCCGGGACGCCGATCGCCTGGGTCAGCGGCGCCAGCGCCCGGTCGAGCCATCCGGAGAGGATGAGCAGCCCCACGCCCAGGACGACGCCGGGCAGTGCGTAGCCGGTGTTCGCCAGCACGAGCGCGCCGCGCAGCATCGGCGCGCCGCCCAGGCGCGCGGCGTAGGTCGCGACGAGCGCCCCCGGCAACACGACCAGGACGCCGCCGCCGGAGAGGATCGCCGTGTTGCGGATCCATTCGGCCAGGCGCGCATCGAGCACGGCCCCTCCATTGATCCATTCGGCGACGAGCAGCGCCGCCGGCAGCACGAAACCGAAGACGATCGGCAGCGTGCAGACGAGCACCGCACGCAGCGCCGCGCCGCCGTGCAGCCGGAGGCGCGGCGCCGGGCGCGGGTTGCGCACGTGGAACTGCATCCGTCCCCGCTGGCCGCGCTCGAGCAGCAGCAGCGCGACGACGAGCACGAGCAGCATCGTGGCCAGGCGCGCCGCGCCGACGCGATCGCCCATCGCCTGCCATGCGCGATAGATGCCGGCCGTGAATGAATCGACCGAGAAATAGGCGACCGTGCCGAAATCGGCGAGCGTCTCCATCAGCGCGAGCGCACATCCCGCAACGACGGCAGGCCGCGCGACCGGCCAGGTGATGCGCCACCACGTGCGCCGCCGACTCATGCCGAGCGAGCGCGCGGCATCGGCCAGCGACGGGCTGCGATCGGCGAAGGCCGCCCGCGCGAGCAGGTAGACGTACGGATACAGCGCCAGCCCGAGGAAGAGCCCCGCCGCCGGCCACGAGTGGACGTCCGGGAACCAGTATTCGCCGACGCGCAGTCCGGTGAGATTGCGCAGGCCCCGCTGCAACGGCCCGTAGCTCGCGAGGAAATCGGTGTACGCGTAGGCCATCACGAAGGCCGGCGTCGACAGCGGCAGCACGAGCATCCACGACAGCGCACGCCGGCCCGGAAAGTCGTAGGCGGCGACGAGCCAGCCCGTGCTCACGCCGATCCACAGCACGACGGCCAGGACCATCGCGGCGAGTTGCGCGGTGGTGATCGTGTAGCGCGGCAGTACGGTGCCGAACAGGTGGGCGAGCACCCCACCCTCGGCGGCCGGATCGGTGCCGGAAGGCGAGAAGGCGAGCCAGACGACGGCGAGGATCGGCAGCGCGATCAGCAGCGAGCCGAGGACCGACCCGGTGGCGAGCAGTTGCGGCGAAAATACCCGGATGGGCGCGGCGCTCCGCCGCAACGTGCTGTTCGGCGTCACGGTTGCTAGAATCCCTGATTGCGAATTATAGGCATTACCAATGAGCGCCCGACCTCCGAGCACCGCTCCCGGCTGCGCCGCCCAGATCGTCCTGGACGCGGCCGACGCCTGCCCGTGGGCGCTGCAGGTCGAGCAGCTGTGCGTGTCCTTCGGCGCGGCGCACGCCCGCGTCGCAGCGCTCGATCGGCTTACCTTCCGGCTGCGTTCGGGGGAGATCGGCTGCCTGCTCGGCGCCTCCGGCTGCGGGAAGACGACCGCGCTGCGCACGATCGCCGGGTTCCTGAAGCCTGAAGGCGGCTGCGTGCACATCGACGCGTGCTGCGTCGCGTCGCCGCAGAAGTGGACCGAACCCGAGTGTCGCGGCGTCGGCGTCGTCTTCCAGGACTATGCGCTGTTCCCACACCTGGACGTCGAGGCGAACGTGGGCTTCGGCCTCCGACGGCGCTCGCCGGCCGAACGTTCGCAGCGCGTGCGCGAGATGCTCGAGCTGGTCGGCCTTCCGGGCAGCGGCGGGCGCTACCCGCACGAGCTTTCCGGTGGCCAGCAGCAGCGCGTGGCGCTGGCGCGCGCGCTGGCGCCGGCGCCGTCGATCCTGCTGCTCGACGAGCCGTTCTCGAACCTCGATCCCGACCTGCGCGAGCGGCTCGCCCTCGACCTGCGCGAGATCCTGAAGCGCGCCGGCACGACGGCGCTGCTCGTCACGCACGACCAGTACGAGGCATTCGCTCTGGCCGACCGTGTCGGCGTGATGCAGGCCGGGCACATCGAGCAATGGGACACGCCGTACCGGCTCTACCACCAGCCGGCCACGCGCGAGGTCGCCGACTTCGTCGGCCTCGGCGCCTTCCTGCCGGGCATCGTCGAGCATTGCGACGGGCGGTCGCAGGTGCACATCGAACTGGGCACGCTGCCGATCCGCGCACGCACCGACCAGGCGATCGCGGGGGCCGCAGCCAACGCGCGCGGCGAGGTGCTCGTGCTGCTGCGCCCCGACGATGTCGTGCACGACGATGCCAGCACGCTGCGCGCGCAGGTGGTGCGCAAGGCCTTTCGCGGCGCGCAGTTCCTCTACACACTGCGCCTGCCCAGCGGCGCGACGCTGCTCGCGCTGGTGCCGAGCCATCACGATCACGCGATCGGCGAGAGCATCGGGATCCGCTTCGACGCCGACCACGTCGTCACCTTCGACGCGCAGGCGACGGCGCACTAGTGAGCACGCGGGCGCGCGTCGCGCGGCGCCGCACGCGGTCGATTCAGACACCCAGGTAGGTCTGCAGCGCGCGCTCGTCGGCCGCGAGCGACTCCGAGCTGCCTTCGAGCACGACGCGGCCGCGCTCGAGCACGACGCAGCGCGCGGTGTGCGCGAGAACCGCACGGTAGTTGCGATCGACCACGAGCGAGGCGATCCCGCTCTCGCGAATGCTTGCGACGATGCGCCAGATCTCGCGAACGACGAGTGGTGCAAGTCCTTCGGTCGCCTCGTCGAGCACGATGAGGTCGGGATTCGTCATCAGTGCACGGCCGATCGCGAGCATCTGCTGCTCGCCGCCGGAGAGCTGGTTGCCGCCGTTGCGCAGGCGCTCGGCGAGCCGCGGAAACGTTTCCAGCACCCGATCGAGCGTCCAGTCGACCTGGCCACGTACGCCGGGGCGCGCGGCCATCACCAGGTTCTCGCGCACGCTGAGGTTGGGGAAGACGCCGCGCCCTTCGGGCACGTAGCCGATGCCGAGCCGCGCCACGCGGTCGGGGCGTTCGCCGGCGCGATCGCGGCCACCGATCGTGATGCGGCCCGTGGTCGAGCGCATCAGGCGAAGCATGCTGCGGATCAGCGTCGTCTTGCCCATTCCGTTGCGTCCGAGCAGGCCGACCGCCTCGCCCGGCTCGATGCGCAGGTTCACGCCCTGCAGCACGTGGCTCTGGCCGTAGTACGCATGCAGGTTCGCGATGTCGACGATCGCCTCGCGCGCCGATGCGCGCGCCGGCGCTGCGACGGCGGACGGGGTCGGGGCGGACATCGGCGCGCTCAATGCACGGCCTCGTCGCCCAGGTACGCTTCCTGGACTTCGGGACTGTTGCGGATCTCCTCGGGCGCACCGCTGGCGATCACGCGTCCGTTGACCATCACCGTGATCTCGTCCGAGACGCGGAACACCGCATCCATGTCGTGCTCGACGAGCAGGATCGCGTGCTCGGCCTTCAGTCCCTCGAGCAGCGCCAGCATGCGCTCCGACTCCTCGGCGCCCATGCCGGCGAGCGGCTCGTCGAGCACGAGCACGCGCGGCGCGGTGGCCAGGCACATCGCGATCTCGAGCTGGCGCTTCTGGCCGTGCGACAGCGTCCCCGCCTCGCGATCGGCCTGCGCGGCGAGGCCCGCCTTCTCCAGCGCACGTCGCGCGGCGGCACCGCTGAACTCGCAGCGCGAGGCCGCCGAGAGCCAGTCCCACGGGCGCTGGCGTCGCGCCTGCGCGCTCAGGCGGCAGTTCTCGAAGACGGTGAACGCGCCGTAGATGGTGTTGCGCTGGTAGCTGCGGCCGAGCCCCGCCTGCGCACGCCGCGGCTGCGACCAGCGCGAGACGTCGCGGCCGAGCAGCTCGACGCTGCCTTCGCTGGCCGGAATCTCGCCGCACAGCACGTTGATCAGCGTGGACTTGCCGGCACCGTTCGTGCCGATCACGGCGTGCACCGTGCCGCGCCGTACCTCGAGCGAAACGCCGTCGACGGCCTTCAACCCGCCGAAGCTGCGCGAAACGCCCTGTGCACGCAGCAGCACTTCGTTGCGCGGCACGGGAACGGCTTGCAGGGACGACGGTTCAGGCATGGCGCAACCTGCGACGAAGCGAGACCCGGCGCCCGAGCTGGCGGCCGATGCCGATCAGCCCCTCGGGCATCAGCGCCACGCACGCGATGATCGCCAGGCCGAGCGTGAGCTGCCAGTGGCGCGCGAAGTCGCCGAAGATCGGATCGGACTGGAAGAACTCCTGCAGCAGCACGAAGGCGAAGGCGCCCACCACGGCGCCCCACAGGCTGCCGATCCCGCCGAGGATGATCATGATCAGCACCGCGCCCGACTCGTGCCAGGACAGCAGCTCCGGGTTGACGAAGCCGTCCTTCAGCGCCGACAGGAATCCGGCGAGTCCGGCGAGCATCGCCGCGACGACGAACGCGGCGAGCTTGTACGGATAGGTGGGAAAGCCCGCCGCGCGCATGCGCTGCTCGTTGACGCGGATGCCCGCGAGCGCGCGCCCGAAGCGGCTGCGCACGATCAGCGACAGCAGCAGGAACGTGAACACGAGCGAGGCGAGCACGAACCAGTAGAACGTGTTGCCGGCGTCGAGGTCGAGCAGGCGCCAGCCGCCGATCGACACGTCGGGGCGGAAGTACAGGTAGATGCCGTCGCTGCCGCGCCCCAGCTCGGTGTCGTGGAACACGTAGTACGCCATCTGCGCGAAGGCGAGCGTGACCATGATGAAGTAGATGCCGCGCGTGCGAAGCGACAGCGCGCCGACGAAGAGCGCATACGCTCCGGAGGCGAGCAGCGCAGCGGGAAGCACCCACCAGATGGCCGCCGGCTCGCTCTGCGGCGTCAGCAGCGCAACGGTGTAGGCGGCGATGCCGAGGAAGGCGGCGTGGCCGAAGGAAACGAGACCGGTCTGCCCGACGAGCAGCTCGAGGCTCAACGCGAAGATGGCGAGGATCATCATCTTCGTGACGAGGTCGATGCCGAACTTGCCCGCGGTGAACGGGAAGATGGCGAGCGCGGCCACGAGCACCAGCACGACGACGACGGAAGCGGGAGACGACGCGCGCACGGTGTCAGGCACTCCGGAACAGCCCTTCCGGGCGCCACAGCAGGATCGCGGCCATCAGCACGTAGACGAGCAGACCGGCCGCCTGCGGAAAGAACACGGTGCCGAAGGTTTCGACGAAACCGACCAGCATCGCCGCGAGCAGCGCGCCCCGGATGGAGCCGATGCCGCCGATGACGACGACGACGAAGCAGATGATCAGCACCTGGTTGCCCATCCCGGGATAGACCGAGGAGACGGGTGCGGCGATCGCGCCGGCGAGCGCGGCGAGCGCGACGCCCGCGGCGAACACGACGCGGTACAGGAACTGGATGTCCACGCCCATCGCCTGCACCATCTCGCGGTTCGAGGCGCCGGCGCGGATCGTCATGCCCAGGCGCGTCCGGGTGATCACCCAGAACAGCCCGAGCGCGACGACGAGGCACACCGCGGAGACGAGCAGCCGGTAGACCGGATACGTCATCAGCTCGCCGAGCGGAATCGTTCCCGACAGCCACGCGGGCACCGGCACGCCGTGCACGTCGTCGCCGACGAGCAGGCTGCGCATCTCCTCGAAGACGAGGATCAGCGCGTAGGTCATCAGCACCTGCTGCAGGTGCTCGCGCTCGTACAGGTAGCTGAAGAACACCCACTCGAGCACGTA
This sequence comes from Zeimonas sp., assembly GCA_036406255.1. GTDB lineage: Bacteria > Pseudomonadota > Gammaproteobacteria > Burkholderiales > Burkholderiaceae_E > Zeimonas. Next base: position 4,021 of record DASWVL010000087.1, on the reverse strand, counting down.
GCCGAGCACGACCGCGACCAGCACGACGACGGCGAGCGTGACGAAGAAGCCGCCGCCGATCGCCTGCTCCACCCACGGGCCGAACGCGAACGCCATGTACGCGCCGATCATGTAGAAGCTGCCGTGCGCGAGGTTGATGACGCCCATGATCCCGAAGATCAGCGTCAGCCCGCTGGCGACCAGGAACAGCAGCAGCCCGTACTGGATCGCGTTCAGGCACTGGACGAGAAAGACGACCGGATCCATGCGTGCGTCGTGTGATGCTCGGGAAGGCGCGGAACGGGCGCGAGGAGCCCCGCGGAAAAAAAACCGGCCGCCGGACCCTTCCCGCGGGTCCGACGGCCGCCCGACGCGGTCGGGCTCGTTACATCCGGCAGCCGCGTCCCGGATCGGCCAGCGCCTTCACCGCGACACTCTGCACCTGGTTCACCTTGCCGTCGACCTTGCGCAGGTAGATGTCCTGCACCGGGTTGTGCGAGGACGACAGCGTGAACGCACCGCGCGGGCTGTCGATCTTCGCCTTCTCGATCGCGGCGACGAGCGCCTTGCGGTTCGACTTGTCGCCCTTGTTCGCGGCCAGCCCGATGCCGAGCATCTGCGCGGCGTCGTAGCCCTGCACCGCGTAGACGTCAGGCTGCATCTTGTAGGTCTTCGCGTAGGTGAGCCGGAACTGCTTGTCCTTCGCGCTGTCGAGGCCGTCGGCGTAGTGCAGCGTGGTGAGCAGGCCCTGCGCCGCGTCGCCCTGCGCGTCGAGCGTGCCGTCGGTGAGGAATCCGGCGCCGACCAGCGGGATCGAATCCTTCAGGCCTGCCGCGGCGTAGTCCTTGACGAACTTCACGGCGCCGGCGCCGGCGAAGAACGTGTAGACGACGTCGGGCTTGATCGACGCGATCTCGGTGAGCAGCGCCTGGAACTCCTCGCGCGGGAACGGCAGCGTGAGATCCTTCTCGACCTTGCCGCCGGCCTTGGTGAACGCTTCCTTGAAGCCGTTGACGCTCTCCTTGCCCGCCGCGTAGTCCCAGGTGATCGTGACCGCGCGCTTGTAGCCCTTCTCGGCGGCGACGACGCCCATCGCGTAGGCCGGCTGCCAGTTCGAGAACGAGCTGCGGAAGACGTTCGGTGCGCACATCGGGCCGGTGACCGCGTCGGCGCCCGCGTTCGGGACGATCAGCAGCGTGCCGGTGTCCTTCGCCACTTTCGCCATCGCCATCGCGACGCCCGAGTGGACGGTGCCGACGACGACGTCGACGTTGTCGCGGTTGATCAGCTTGTTGATGTTGTCGGTGGCCTTCGCGGGTGCGCTCTCGTCGTCGACGCGCACGTATTCGACGTTCATCCCGCCGAGCTTGCCGCCCTGCTCGTCGACGTACTGCTTGAACCCGTTCTCGATCGCGTTGCCCAACGCCGTGTAGGTGCCGGAGTACGGCAGCATGAAGCCGACCTTGATCGACTTGTCCTGAGCCGGCGCACCGAGCGCCAGCGAAGCAAGCGCGGCGGCAACCGCCAGCTTCATCGCCTGTGAACCCTTCATCGAATCTCCTCCTGGGGGTTTTCGGACACCCGGCATTATCGAGCCGGATCGGATGCCGCGCGACTGATGGCTTACCCGAGCAAGGCGCGCGCGAACGCGCCTTCGCAGCGATTCGGGGCGCACGCAAAGTACTTCCCGCTCGCGATGCTGTCAAGCATTATAGTGCAGCTTCTCCAGCGCCCGAAGGCGGCGCCGCGGCTCGTCGAGCGGCCTTCATCGCTCCACGACGAACGCCCGCCCGCGCGCGAAACGGTCGCGCAGCTCGTCGATGCGCAGCGACATCGCGCGCCGGTCGGCACGGCGCACGAGCAGCACGACGGTGCGCCGGCGGTTGATCCACGCAACCTTCGAGTACCCGCTCTCGCCCTGGCGGCCGGACAGCTCGATCCAGTCGCCGCGCGCGATCCGGTCGAGAGCGTGCTCGGCGGCGAGCGGCAGCCTTCGCGGCGCATGCGGCAGGTCGTCGAGGTCGAGCGACTCGAGGATCTCGAGCAGGCGCCGACCCGGTGCGTCGGGGTCGGCATCGGCATCGGCGGATGCAACGGGGATCGTCTGCGGGGACGGCGCAGTGTCGGCCCCGGTGCGCGTCGCGCCGCCCTCGGCGGCCGTCTCCGCCATGCCCGGGTCGCCTTCCCGCGACGCGGACGGTGCACGGCCGGACGCTTCGTCGCCACGCCGGTCGTCTCGCTGCGGCTCGGGCGGAATCGTCGTCGACGAATCGCCGCCGGTGCGGGTCGAACCGCGCTCGCGGTCGCGCCGCTGCATCCTGCGCAGGTGGATGAGGAACAGCTCGTCGAAGAACGCCTTGAACTCCTCGTCCTTCGCGCCGATCTCGCGAACGCCCTGCGTCATCAGGCGGATCAGCGGCGGAATGCGCTGCGCGAGTTCGCGTCGGCTCTGATGCTCGTTGCTGTCGTCGAGACTCCACAGCAGGTCGTCGACGACGCGCAGCGATACCTGGAACTCGGCGCTCTGCTCGCCGTCGCGCAGTGCCGCGGTGCGCAGGTGGCGCAGCCAGACGTTCATCACGAAGTCGCGCACCGACTCGGGCGCCGAATGACGCTGCAGCCGCTCGGCGAGCATCGCATGCAGGTGGCCGGTGACCTCCTCCTCGCGCTCGCGGCTCGGACGGCGGGCATAGTCGCGACGGTTGCGCCGTCCCGGCGTTTCCTCGAGCGAACGCCGCTCGCGCACGACGTGCTCGATCAGCTGCCCGACGCTGCCCGCCGCGCGCCGGTATTCCTTCTGCACCTGCTGCGCCATCACGGCGGAGCGCGCCTGCAATGCGCTGGTGACGATCTCGACGGCGCGCACCACGGTCTCGAGTCGCCGATGCAACTCGCTGCCACGCGTGATTTCGTCGGCGAAAGCCGCCGAGATCGCGCCGAAATGCTCGACCAGGCGACGAAGCGAACGAGGATCGTCGCCCAGGTAGCCCGGGTCGAGCAGCGACAGCGACAGCGCGGGCTGCTGCAGCCGCCAGACCAGCGGCCGAACGGCCTCGGGCAGATGGCGATCGTCGATGACGTAGTCGAACATCGCGGAGACGAGGTCGACGACGGCCATCTGCGCGGGTGAGGCGCCGGCCTCGCGCAATCGCGCGCGCACCTTGCCGAAGAACTCCCCCCGCGCCTCGCGGCTGTACGGCATCGCTCCGATCGAATGCGCGAAGGCCACCGCGTCGCGCTCGAGATCGAGCACGGGCTGCAGCGTGGGCAGTGCGCGCAGCCGCGGACCGGACGGGTCGCCGGCGAGCGGAGACGTGCCGAGCGTCGCCGCATCGCGTTCGGCGCGTGCGGCGAGCTCGATCGTGCGCGCGGGATCGGCGGGCCGTGCTGCGGTGTCGGCTTCGACCGCAACGTCGGATTCAGCCTCGACCACAGCGGGACGCTCCGCATGCGGCGGCTGGGCCGGCGGCGTCGCTTCGGCCGGCAGTGCTTCGACCGGCGGTTCGGCCTGCACGTGCTCGTCGCCGTCCCGGGAAGGATCGCGCGGCGCCGTGCTTTCGTCGACCGTAGCCGCCTCGGGTGCCTCCTCGGGGATGCCCATCTGCGCGAGCAGTCGCTCGGCGGCGTCGATCGCGTCGGCGACCGGCACCGCGAAGCGCTTCCAGGCGAGGTGCCGCAGGCGGTCGCGCGCGTACGGGCCTTCGGCCGCACCGGACACGCTGGCGAGCAGCGCCGCCGCCATCGTTCGCGCACCGAGCGGATTGCGCTCGTCGTCCTCCCAGCGGAACGAGGCGCCCAGCAGGCTGCGCAGCCTCGCCACGTACCGCGGATAGATTGCGCCGGACCGCTCGCGCGCCTCGCGTGCAAGCTCGCCGGCGGCGATCTGCTGCTCGAGTTCGTCGTCGTCGACCAGCTCGAGCGCATCGCGGGTCTCGCTGCCCGCGATCTCCAGGCAACGCTGCGTGCGCCGCGCGAGGGCGCGCGCGACTTCATCGACCCGCTGCGTCGATTCGCGCCGCAGGCGCGTCGCCGCGGCGAACAT
>DASWVL010000086.1:0-4885 GCA_036406255.1 Zeimonas sp. | reverse complement strand
CGAGCAGCTGCTCGCCCGCGGCGCGGGGTGGGCCGCCGGGCGGGTCCGCCGCCTGCGCTGCGGTGTCGGCCGGGGCCGGTGCGAGCGCCTGCGGGGTGCCCGCCGCGTGCGCGGCCCGGTCACGCGCGTCTTCGTCGTGCGTGCGCTGTTCGAGCCAGGCGGCGAGCGGGTCCGTTTCGATGCCTGCCGGGCGGCGCCCGTGCTCGCGTTCGCGTGCTTCGTCCAGCAGCGCCTGCAGCGGGTCGATCGGCACTGCCGGATACAGGTCGATGACGAGCCGGTGCCGGTAGGTTCCGGCCGGTGCCAGCGTGAACAGTTGCGGGGCGACCTCGCTCTTCAGGTCGAACACGATGCGGGCGACGTGCGGGCGGTTCTGGCCGACGCGCACGCGCTCGATGTACGGATCGTCGGGGCGGATCTTCGCGACCAGCTCGCGCAGTGCGAGATCGATCTCGAGGCCCTGGAGATCGACGACGAGGCGCGGCGGGTCGCTCAGCTGCAGCTGCGTCGACTCGAGCGGGCGGTCCAGCTCGAGCGTCACACGCGTGTAGTCGCGTGCGGGCCACACGCGCACCGCGCGGATCGACGCCGCGCGTGCGAGGCGAAGGTCGAGCGCGAGCAGTGCGCCCGCGCCGAGCTTCAGCAGCGTGCGTCGGCCGGCGCCAGAACCTTCAGGCACGCGCGCCCCCGCTCGCTGCCGGCGGTAGCTTCGACGACGCGTTCGTCGCCCGCGGCATCGCCCTCGAAGCGCAGGAACAGATGCAGGTCCGGCGCGGGCAGCGTGCCGCCAGCGTGCTCGGGCCATTCGACGATCGCGACGTTCGGGGCCCCGATGAATTCCTCGAAACCAGCATCGAGCCAGTCCTGTGCCGAGTCGAATCTATAGAAATCAAAATGATACAGTCGAAACTTCGACAGATCATAAGATTCGAGCAACGAAAAGCTGGGACTTTTGACACGTCCGGCGAAACCGAGCGTGCGCAGCAGCGCGCGCACGAGAGTCGTCTTGCCGGTTCCGAGATCGCCCGACAGATACAGCACGAAGCCCGGCTCGAGCCGTGGCGCGAGACGGCGCGCGAGCGCCTCGGTCGCGCGTGGGTCGGCGAGAGGCAGCACGACTCGATCGGAACAGGACACTCCGACAGGCTCCTAGAATCGGCGGATGCAGGCTGGGAAGAAGACGACGACGCTGCCCGACGTCGACACGCTGCGACAGTGGGCGCGAGAGCTGGGGTTCGCCTCGCTGGGGGTGGCCGACGTCGATCTGTCGAGCGCGGAGCCCGGGCTGCAGGCGTGGCTCGACGCCGGCTATCACGGCGAGATGGATTATATGGCGCGCCATGGCCTGCGACGCGCAAGACCGGCCGATCTCGTCGACGGCACCGTGCGCGCCGTGATGGTGGCGCTCGAGTACGCGCCGCACGATTTGCGCTGGGTCGACGCGGCGCAGCGAACGCTTGCCGACGGGCAGCGCGCCTACGTCTCGCGCTATGCGCTGGGACGCGACTACCACAAGGTCGTGCGCGCGCGGCTGCAGCAGCTCGCCGACCGCATCGAGGCACGGATCGGGCCGTTCGGCCATCGCGTGTTCTGCGATTCGGCGCCGGTGATGGAGGTCGAGCTGGCGCGGCGGGCAGGTCTGGGCTGGCGCGGCAAGCACACGCTGATGATCGACCCGCGCCGGGGTTCGACCTTCTTCCTCGGCACGCTCTACACCGATCTCGAGTTGCCGATCGACGCGCCGTCCGCCGAGCACTGCGGAAGCTGCGCGCGTTGCATCGACGCCTGTCCCACCGGCGCGATCGTCGCGCCGTACCGGCTCGACGCCCGCCGCTGCATCTCGTACCTGACGATCGAGCACAAGGGCGCGATTCCGGAGAACCTCCGCCCGGCGATGGGCAACCGCATCTACGGTTGCGACGACTGCCAGCTCGCCTGTCCGTGGAACCGTTTCGCGCAGCCCGCGGCGGTCGGCGATTTCGCGCCGCGCCACAGACTCGATGAAGCCTCGCTCGTCGAACTGTTCGCGTGGAGCGCCGAGGAATTCGACGCGCGGCTCGCCGGCTCGCCGATCCGGCGCATCGGCCACGAGCGCTGGTTGCGCAACGGGGCCGTCGCGCTCGGCAACAGCGCCGGGGGCGAGGCCGTGATCGGCGCGCTGCGCGCACGCGCCGACGACGCCTCGGCGCTGGTGCGCGAGCACGTCCGGTGGGCCCTGCAGCGGCTGGGTGCGCCCTGGCCGGCTTCGGACCCGGACGCCCCGTCGCCGGCCTAGACGCTTGCGGAAACGGCTTCGGTCCACAATAGCGGATGAGCGAAGCGCGGGGCGTGTTCCCTGCGCACCCGGCCCACAATCACCGAGATCGAACTCGAGCGAGGAAAGCGATACACGTGCGTGCCCCGAAAGTGATGACCCGAACGTTCCTCGCGAACCTCGCGCTCTTTCACGAGCTGGGAACGGAAGACCTCGACCGAATCGCGACCGGGACGACCGAGTTGCGCATCCCCAAGGGACGCATCCTGTTCCGGCGCGGCGAGCCCTGCGTCGGCTTCCACGTGGTCGTCTACGGACGCGTGAAACTCGGCTTCGTGTCGCCCCAGGGCACCGAGAAGGTCATCGAGATCCTCGGGCCCGGGCAGTCGTTCGGCGAGGCGGTGATGTTCCTCGAGCGCCCGTATCCGGTGAACGCCGAGTGCCTGGCCGACTCGCTGCTGCTGCACATCTCGAAGGCGACGCTCGACGGCGAACTGGCGCGCGACAAGCGGCTGGCGCGCATGATGCTCGCCGGGCTGAGCCGGCGGCTCGTCGGCCTCGTGCACGACGTCGAAGCGTATTCGCTGCGCTCGGGCATGCAGCGCGTGATCGGCTACCTGCTGCGCGACATCGACCAGCACGACGACCTGACGCCGCCGATCCGCATCGTGCTCGACACCAGCAAGGGCGTCATCGCGTCGCGGCTGAACCTCACGCCCGAGCACTTCTCGCGCATCCTCGGCGAGCTGAGCCACGAGAAGCTGATCACCGTGAAGGGCGCCGAGATCACGATCCTCGATCCGGAGCGGCTGCGCGCATTTCTCGCCTGAGGCCGGCAACGGGCGCGCGGCGCTCGGTGCCGGCTCACGATCCGCGACGCTTTCCCACGCGGGCGATGCCCGCGATCCAGCGATTCCCGGCGTCGACCAGCGCACGGCAGTCGTCCGTGCCCGAAACGAAGCGATACGGCGCGGTGCCCCGGGCGGCGTCCCCGGCGACGGCAGCGAGTTCGTCCGTCCGGCGCCGCTCGACGTCGAGCCGCACGAGCGAGATCGCGCCCCGCCGGGCGAGCGCGACGAGAACGCTTCCGTCGGGCAGCGCGCCGATCGCCAGCAGCTCGCCGTCGAGCGGCAGCGGTTCGGCGAATCCCCACGTGCGCGAATCGAGCACGTGCAGCGCCGGGCTCGCCCCGTTGGCGAGGACCCAACCCCGCGAGTGCGTGCCGCGCCACGCCGCGATGCGTTCGGGCGCGGGGCTCGCGCCGACCGCCGGGCGTTCGATCTCCCGGCGTACGTCGAGGTTCAGCACTCCGAGCGCGCCCGATTCGTCGATGCGAAGGACTTCGTGGGCGACCGTGCCGGCGACGAGCGCGCGGGTTGCGCCCGGCACCTCGAACGCCCGCGGCGTGAAGCGTCCGGGAAGCTCGACCGCCTCGCGCATCCGGTAGTCGTGCACGAGGCCCTTGAGCACCGGCGCAGCGTCGCGCCCGTAGTCGATCTCCCATACCTCGTCGAGGTCGGAAAACGCGACGACGAAGCGTGAGCGCTGCGCGCGGTCGACGATCGACGAGACGCTCGCGAAGCGCCCGTCCTGCGGACGATATTCGTGCGAGAGCGCGAGCGAGCGGGCATCGTGCGCGGACATCGACGGCGCACCGCGGGTGCCGGCGACGAGCACCGTCGCGTCGGCGCCGCCCGAAGCGGCGAGCGTGCTTGCGTCGGCGGCAAGCGTGCCGCGCGCCTGCACCGAAAGTGCCGGAAGCGATAGGCGCAGCAGTTGCCGGCCCTGCGCGACGAAGGCCGCGTCGCCGCCCGGCGCGAGCGCGACGACCGCAGGTGTCTGCTGCGCCAGTGGGAACGATCCCGTCTCGCGACCGCTCGCGCACTCGAGCGCTCGCACGCGCGCGGCGTCGGCCGACGGGAGGACGACGGTGGCGGCCGCGGGAACCGTTGCAGCCGGCGGCTCGGTGGCGCCGCTTTCGGGGGCAGCCGAGGGGGAGGCCGAGGGGGAGGCCGAGGGGGAGGCCGACAGTGCCGCGGCGAGCGCCGCAGCGGCTGCGCGTGCCGCGGGCCGGCCGGCCGGGGAGGGAATGCGCACGAGTCGCGCCCCAACGAAAAAGGGCGGCCCCTCGGGCCGCCCCTGTTCCGCTCGAAGGTCGCGCCGGCTTACTTCGCCCCGGCGAGGATCCATTCGACCAGCGCCTTCACGTCGGCGTCGGGAACGTTCGGGTTGGGCGGCATCGGCACCGGACCCCAGACGCCCGAGCCGCCCTTCTTCACCTTCGCGATGAGCTTCTCTTCCGCGGCCTTGTCGCCCTGGTACTTCTTGGCGACGTCCTGGTACGCCGGGCCGACGAGCTTCTTGTCGACCGCGTGGCAGGCGGTGCAGTTGTACTTCTTCGCCATCGCGACGTCGGCCATCGCCGGCGCCGCCGTGGTGGCGATCGCCGCAGCGGCCGCCAGGCCCATCCAGAGGGAATGCTTCATCGTTTGGCTTCTCCCGTGTTCAGTAGACGTCGTGCTGCGTGTTGTAGACGTTGAACTTGCCGGTCGGCGTGATCAGGCGCTTGTCCTTGATGACGGCCTTCAGCTTGCGCGTCTTGTCGTCGACCACGACGATTGCGGACTCCTG
>DASWVL010000085.1:0-10695 GCA_036406255.1 Zeimonas sp. | reverse complement strand
TCCGTTCGAGTGGCAGGATGCGGTCATCCGCGCGGCGATCACGCTGAAGCTGAACACCTTCGACGACACCGGCGCGATCGTCGCGTCGCTGACGACGTCGATTCCGGAAGCGCCCGGCACCCAGCGCAACTGGGACTACCGTTTCTGCTGGCTGCGCGATGCGTATTTCACCGTCGATGCGTTGAACCGGCTCGGCGCCACCGGGTCGATGCAGCGCTTCCTGCGCTATCTGGAAGACATCGTCACCGACGCGGCCGACGGTGCGCTGCAACCGGTGTACGGGATGAGCGGCGCCACGCAGCTCGACGAGGCGGTCGCTCCTGCACTGCGCGGCTATCGCGGCCACGCTCCGGTGCGCATCGGGAACCTGGCGTGGTTGCAGGCGCAGCACGACGTCTACGGGTCGGCGATCCTGGCCGTGGCGCACGCGTTCTACGACCGGCGCCTCGCGCGTCCCGCGGGGCGCGAGCTGTTCGAGGCGCTCGAGCGTTTCGGCGACCAGGCGTGGCTGAACCATGCACGCCCCGACGCGAGCATCTGGGAATACCGCGGTCGCGAAGCGGTGCACACCTTTTCGTCGGTGATGTGCTGGGCCGCATGCGACCGGCTCGCGCGCGTTGCCTCGCATCTCGGACTCGTCGAGCGCTGCGACTGGTGGCGCGATCGGGCTGCGCAGATCCGCGCGACGATCGAGGCGCGCGCCTGGAACGAGGAGGTCGGCGCCTTCGCGTCTACCTTCGGCGGCCGCGACCCGGACGCGAGCCTGCTGCTGCTGGGCCCGCTCGGCTTCCTCGGTCGCGACGATCCGCGCCTGCGCTCGACGGTGACGACGATCGAGCGGGAACTGCGCCGCGGCGACTTCCTGCTGCGCTACGCACAGCCCGACGACTTCGGAACGCCCGAGACGGCGTTCATCGTCTGCACGTTCTGGTGGATCCAGGCGCTGGCGCAGATCGGCGAACGCGAGCGCGCGCGCGAACTGTTCGAGAACGTACTCGCGCAGCGCAATTCGCTGGGGCTGCTCTCCGAGGACATCGATCCCGTGACGCACGCGCTGTGGGGCAACTACCCGCAGACCTACAGCATGGTCGGGATCATCACCTGCGCGATGCGGCTGAGCGTACGCTGGGAAGACGCATTCTGAACGCGCCCGGCAGCCGCGTGCTGCCGGCAAACTGCGCGAGCGCGACACCGCCGAGCGCGATGAACGCGCCGGCGAGCTTGGTCGCCGTGAAGGGTTCGCCCACGGCGACCCACGAAACCAGTCCTGCCACCGGCGGCATTCCGTACATCATCGGCGCCGTGCGGGCGACCCCGCGCACGGCATTGACCCAGCCCCAGACGAGCCAGCCGACGAAGGCCGAGACGACGACGGCGAACATCAGCCCGAGCCACACCCAGGGTCCGAATCCGGTCCAGTCGACGCGCAGGCCCACCGGGGCGGTGAGAAGCACGATCGGCACCGCGCCGAGCAGGGTCGCGTAGGCCATCACGACGACACCGCCGAGGCGCTCGATCAGCGGTTTCGACGCCACCGTGTAGTACGAGAAGAACGACGCCGAGACCAGCAGCACGAGGTCTCCGCCGCTCGCGCCCCAGCGACCGGCGGCGAGCTTGTCGGAGAGGAACACGAGGACGCCTGCGCAGGCGATCGCCGCCCCGGCGATCTGCGCCCGCGTCATCTTCTCGATTCCCGAGAAGCGCAGGATCAGCAGCGTGAACACCGGACCGCAGGCGAGGATCAGCGAGCTGGAGAACGCGGTCGACCAGTGGATCCCGTAGGTGACGGTGCCGACGTGCAGCACGTGCCCGAAGAAGCCGAGCCGGGCGAGCGCGAGGAGGTCGGCGCGCGGCACCGACGGAAAATGCAGCCCGTGGCAGTGCACGAGCAGCGCGAGCGCGCACACCGGCATGATCAGGTAGCGCGCGAACAGGAACCCGGTGGGCGAGAGCGCCTCGAAGACGACCTTCTGCACCGAGAAATTCGCGCCCCACACGGCGACGATGGCAATGCATGCGACGAGCGCCTGCCACTGGCGCCTGCGGCTTTCGGGAAGGATGATTGCGCTCGCGGGAAACGCTACATGATAGCGAGGTCGCGGGCGGCGGGCTCCGCGCGTTGCGCGAGCGCCGATTCCCCGGGAAGCCACAGGGCGAGCAGCGTCGAGCACACGCCGATCGCCGCCATCGTCCACAGCAGGGCCCCGAAGCCGGCGGCCTTCACGAGGGGGCCGAGCGCCCACACGGCGAACGACGACACGCCGAAGGAGATCGCCAGCCGCATCCCGCTCACGCGCGAGCGCATCGAGTCGTCGACGAAGCGCACGATCAGCGCGTCGGTGAACGGGATCGCGCCGAAGATCAGCAGCATGAAGAGCGCCATCGCCGCATAGAAGGGCCATCCGTCGCTGGTCGCCGCGACGGCGAACGCCGGCGGCTGCAACGCGAGCACCGCGAGCATCAGCCGGCGGATCGGAACGCGGTCGATCAGTCGACCGATGGCGACCTGCGCTACCGACGCTGCCGCGTAGACGAGCGCGAGCAGCAGCCCGAGCCGTGCGGGCTCGTCGAGCAGCGCCGGCACGCGCGCCTCGAGCAGCTTCGGATTGCCGTTGGTCGTGAAGTTGAAGAGCAGGCTGCCGGTGACGGCGGTGGCGGTCATCACGAAGAACACCCGGTTGCGCAGACGTGCGGGCAGGTGCGTGGCGCCCGGCGCGCGGCGTGCCGGCGCCTCGGTCTCGTGCGGTGCGACGCGCAGGAACAGGACGCCGCAGGCGAGGCTGACGGCGCCCGGAACGACGAAGGCCGCGCGCCATCCGGCGTACTGCACGAGCAGGCCGGTGGAGATCGCCGCGGCGGCGATGCCGAGGTTGCCGGCCAGGCCGTTGACGCCGATGACGAAGCCCGGGCGCTGCGCGTGGCGCACGAGCATCGGGATGCCCACCGGATGGTAGATCGACGCGAAGGCGCCGAGCAGCGCGAGCGCGACGGCGAGTTGCAGCGGGGTTCGCGTCGCTGCGGCGAGCAGCGCCGCAGTTCCCAGCCCGAAGTAGTAGACGAGCATCATCGCGCGCCGGCCCCAGAGGTCGCCGAGCCGGCCCGAGGGGAGCGAGCCGAGCCCGAACAGGACGAACGCGCCGACCGTGTACGGCATCAGGTCTTCCCAGCGCGCGATGCCGAACTCGCTTGCGATCGCACCCACCGCGGTGGCGAACACGAGCAGCATCAGGTGGTCGAGCGCGTGCGCGACGTTGAGCAGCAGCGCAGTCGCGCGGTTCATCGCGCGCCGGGCCGGCGAGGACGGCCGCGATTTGATAAAATGATTGTTTCCCCTTTCTCGATTCGTTGCACGTCCCGGCGGACGACGCCGGAACGCGTGCCTGCCAAGCGGCCCGGCGCAACGCCCGGCGGCGATTCGGCATCCTACGTCGTCCAGGAGGAGAGCGCATTGCATCCCGAAACCCGCACTTCGCCCGTCGCCGAGGTGGACAATTCCACCAAGCGCCATGCCGCCAATGCCGCCAGCGGCGTCGTCGGACGTCGCCCGGCCGAGCCCGAAGACGGTGCCGACGCGACCGTGCGTGTCTACTTCGAGGGTGATTCCACCAGCGTCGGTGACGAATACCTCGAACTCATCCGCGAGCAGGCCGAACGCTTCAACACCGGGCCCGGCGGCACGCTGATCGTTTCCGGCCACGCGAATCCGGTAGAGGAGCCCGAGGCGGCGGTGCAATTGAGCATGAGCCGCACGCAGGCGGTGGCGGTGCTGCTCGAGCGTTTCGGCGTGCAGAGCCACCGCATCGTGCGCGTGAGCCACGGCTCGAACGCGCCCATCGTCGACGTTGCCGACGAAACCGTGTGCTGGGTCAACCGCTGCGTGGAGATTCGCCACGGCGGGCTCACGCCGCGCCAGCCGGTGTGGTCGCAGCGCACGCGCAAGTCGACCCGCCGCTGAGCACACCGGCGCACGTACCGGAACACGTCCGCATCCCGTCGAGCGACCCGCTGAGACTTCTCGAGCAGCTCAACGATCGCCAGCGCGTGGCGGTCACCCTGCCGGCCGAGCATGCGCTCGTGCTCGCCGGCGCGGGCAGCGGCAAGACGCGCGTGCTCACCACGCGCATTGCGTGGCTCGTCTCCACCGGCCAGGTGAGTCCGCACGGCATCCTCGCCGTCACCTTCACCAACAAGGCCGCGCGCGAAATGAGGACGCGGCTGTCGGCGATGCTGCCGATCGAGCCGCGCGGCATGTGGATCGGCACCTTCCACGGGTTGGCGAACCGCATGCTGCGCGCGCATCACCGCGACGCCGCGCTGCCGCACACCTTCCAGATCCTCGATTCGCAGGACCAGCTCGCCGCGATCAAGAGGCTGCTTCGCACGCTGAACGTCGACGACGAGAAATACCCTCCGAAGTCGCTGCAGCACTTCATCAACGCGGCGAAGGAGGAGGGCAACCGCGCGTCCGCGGTCGAGGCGTACGACGATCACACGCGGCGCATGGTGGAGCTGTACGCGGCCTACGACGAGCAGTGCCAGCGCGAGGGCGTCGTCGACTTCGCCGAGCTGCTGTTGCGCAGCCACGAACTGCTCGAGCGCAACGCGCCGCTGCGCGAGCACTACAGGGCGCGTTTCCGGCACATCCTCGTCGACGAGTTCCAGGACACGAACACGCTGCAGTACGAGTGGCTCAAGCTGCTCGCCGGCGAGTCGTCGGTGCTGTTCGCCGTGGGCGACGACGACCAGAGCATCTATTCGTTTCGCGGCGCGCGCGTCGCGAACATGGCGGCCTTCGAGCGCGAGTTCCGCGTCGCGCACCTGATCCGCCTCGAGCAGAACTACCGTTCGCACGCCAACATCCTCGATTGCGCGAACGCGCTCATCGCGCACAACCGGCAGCGCCTGGGCAAGAACCTGTGGACCGACGCCGGCGAGGGCGAACCGGTGCGCGTGCGCGAGTCGCCCGGCGACGCGCTGGAAGCGCAATGGCTCGTCGAGGAGATCCGCTCGCTCGTCTCCGACGGCTGGATGCGCAGCGACATCGCGGTGTTGTATCGCTCGAACGCGCAGTCGCGCGTGCTCGAGCACGCGCTGTTTTCCGCCGGCGTGCCGTATCGCGTGTACGGCGGGCTGCGTTTCTTCGAGCGCGCCGAGGTCAAGCACGCGCTCGCGTACCTGCGCCTGATGGAAAACCCGGAAGACGACGGTGCGTTCCTGCGCGTGGCGAATTTTCCCACGCGCGGCATCGGCGCGCGCACGATGGAGTCGCTGCAGGATCACGCGCGACGCAGCGGGTCGAGCCTCTTCGCATCGGTCGGGTCGGTGACGGGCGCCGCAGGCGCCCGGCTCGCTTCCTTCGTGCAACTCGTCGGGCGTCTTCGCGCCGACACGCAGGCGCTGCCGCTGCCCGAGGTCGTCGCGAACGTGATCGACGCCAGCGGGCTCGTCGCGCACTACCAGGCCGAGCGCGAAGGGCAGGAGCGCGTCGAGAACCTGCGCGAGCTGGTCAATGCCGCGGCCGGCTTCATCGCCGAGGAAGGCATCACGCCCGACACGCCGGCGAATCTCGGCGTCTCAGGCGCGCCCGAAGCCGCCGATACGGGCGGCGGGCAGGCAGCGCCGGCCGACGGGGCGACGCCTGCCGATCCGTTCGCCGCCCCGGGCGCGGTGCAGACGACGCCGCTCGCGGCGTTCCTTGCGCACGCGTCGCTCGAGGCCGGCGAGAACCAGGCGGGCGAAGGCGCCGATGCCGTGCAGATGATGACCGTGCACTCGGCCAAGGGGCTCGAGTTCGACGCGGTGTTCATCACCGGCCTCGAGGAAGGGCTCTTCCCGCACGAGAATTCGATCGCCGATCCGCAGGGGCTCGAGGAGGAGCGACGGCTGATGTACGTCGCGATCACCCGCGCGCGCAAGCGGCTGTACCTGTCGTTCGCGCAGACTCGGATGCTGCACGGGCATACGCGATACAACCTGCGCTCGCGTTTCCTCGACGAGCTTCCGCCCGCGCTGCTGAAGTGGCTCGGGCAGCGGCCTCGGCCTCTCGCGGCACCGGGCGGCGCATCGTCGTCGGGCTGGGGCTCGAGCGGCGGCGCGTCGTCGTCTTTCGGCTGGCGCCCGGCGGCGGGCGAGCGCGATGCCTTCGCGCACGAGGCGTACGCCGCCGGCCGCGACACCGGCTTCCGGGTCGGGCAGAACGTGGCGCACGCCCGTTTCGGCGAGGGCGTCATCGTGGCTCTGGAAGGCAGCGGCGGCGACGCGAGGGCGCAGGTTCGCTTCGAACGCGAGGGAACGAAGTGGCTCGCGCTGTCGGTGGCGAAGCTCGAGGCCTGCGAGCGCTGAGCGGTCGTACGCGCCAGGTGCGGGCAAAGGCGCCGGCAAAGGCGCGGGCCGTCTGCCGCGGGCGCGCCGATGCGCAGCCCCCGCTTCGCGGGGGTTCGCTGCGAGGCTCGCAGCGCCGGCTGGCGCCGCGTAACTCGCTTCGCGAGCTTCGCTCGCTCCGCTCGAACAGACGCGGCGAGAGTGAGAACGACGCGCGCTTCGCGCGCGCGCCGGCGCTGCTGCGCTTCTCGCCTGCGCATAGGCGCGCCCGCGGCAGACGGCCCGCGCCTTTGCTGGCAGCGTCGAGGTGCGCGCGACGAGCGTTCCCGTGGGCGTCGACCGGCGTGAATGCTCCGCGGACGGCTTGCGCTTCAGGCGCGGGCTTCGTCGAGCGCGTCGTTCGTGGAATCGCTGACCGGGTCGCGGTAGGTCGGCCAGAACGAGCAGTAGATTACCGTGATCAGCGCCAGCGAGAGCGGTGACAGGATCATCGACATCACGAACGGCTGCGAGCCGAAGGCGCCCTGCACGGCGCGCACGACGAGCGATCCCGCGAAGGCGATCGCGAACCATCCGATCGCATAGACGGCGAACGCGCGTCGATTGCGCCAGACCGCGAACAGGCTGAAGAACAGCGATTTCGCCAGCGGCGTGCGGTGCCAGGCGATGAAGAGCGGTGCGTACCACATCGCCATCTGCATCGGAACGTAGGCGGCGACGAATACCGCTCCGGCGAGCCACAGCGAGCTTTCGTCGAGCAGGACGTCTTCGGCCTGCTCGACGCTTCCGGTGGCGAGCTGCATCAGCGCGCCCCCGTCGAACAGCGCCGCGAGCGCGAGCGCGAGCATTGTCGCCGCCGCGTTGACCAGTCCGAGCAGCAGAAGGGGCCGCCACGCGCGTCCGCCGTCCTCGCGGAACGCGGCGAACAGCATCGAAGGCAGCGGCATCCGGCCCTCGTCGGCGGTTTGCACGGCCCGCATGAGCCCGACCATCAGCGCCGGCGCGAGCACGAGCGGGGCGATCGAACCGACGAAGGGGACGAGCACCGACAGCGACAGCACCAGCAGGTTCAGGAAGGTGATCGCGAGCAGCGCGATCGGCTGGCGGCGCAGCAGCTCGAACCCGCGTGCGACCCAGCG
Source organism: Zeimonas sp. (assembly GCA_036406255.1). Lineage (GTDB taxonomy): Bacteria > Pseudomonadota > Gammaproteobacteria > Burkholderiales > Burkholderiaceae_E > Zeimonas. The sequence continues at coordinate 3,235 of DASWVL010000085.1, read as the reverse complement.
CCAGCCGGCGAGCGCGGGCAGCGAAAGGATGCGCATTCGGCGTCCGTCCCCCCCGCGCTCAGTCGAGCGCCGGCACTTCGGCACGGCGCAGCCGAAGGATGCGCTCGAAACGGGCCGGGTCCTTCGGCACCACGATCTCGGCCGGGCGCGGGCAATGCAGGTCGAACAGGCGCGACAGCCAGAAGCGAAGCGCGGCGGCCCGCAGCATCGTCGGCCACGCGTCGCGTTCGGCCGGAAGCGGCGGGCGCACGCGCCGGTAGGCATCGAGCAGCGCGTCGAGGCGCCCGGCATCGAAGGTCGCGTCTTCCTCGACGCACCAGTCGTTCGCCGCGACGGCGAGATCGAACATCCACGTGTCGACGCCGGCGAACCAGAAGTCGATGATGCCGGCCAGTCGGGGGGACGGCGCCGTCGAGGCGAAGAACACGTTGTCGCGGAACAGGTCGGCGTGAACCGCGCACGCGGGCAGCGAGGCGAATGCAGCGCTCGCGGAGAACGCGCGCTGATGCTCGATCTCGTCTGCCAGCATCGCGGCCTGCGCCGGTTCGAGGTGCGGGGCGAGGCGCGGTGCCACCGTCTGCCACCAGGCAAGGCCGCGCGGGTTCGGCAGCCGCCCGTCGTAGTCGGCGGCGGCGAGGTGCATGCATGCGATCGTCTCGCCCACGCGTGCGCAGTGTCCGGCGGTGGGTTGCATCTCGGGCTGCCCGTCCAGACGCGTGCACAGCGCGGCCGGCTTGCCGGCCAGCGTTCCGAGCACGGCGCCCTTGCGGTCGGCGATCGGGTCCGGGCAGGGAATGCCGCGCGCCGCCAGGTGGTGCATCAGGCCGAGGTGGAACGGCAGCTCGTCGCCCGACAGCCGCTCGAAGAGCGTCAGCACGTAGCGACCGGCGGTCGTCGTGACGAAGAAGTTGCTGTTCTCGATGCCGGAGGCAATGCCCTCGTATTCCACCAGGCTGCCGACGTCGTAGCGCGCGAGCCATCGCGCGAGCGCGTCGCGCGGGACGAATGTGAACACGGCCATCGGCGCGATGCTACAGATAGAGCATCCGTTCGCGTTCGTCGGGAGTGGGCACGAAGCCACGCGTCTGGTAGAAGTCGAAGATCGCCTCGACGACGCCGGCCGGCTCGTCGATGACCTGGATGAGGTCGACGTCGCCGGGGGAGATCAGGCCGTTGCCGAGCAGCTGCTTGCGGATCCATTCGAGCAGCTCGCCCCAGAACGCCGAGTCCATCAGGATGACCGGGATGCGCCGGCCCATCTGCGTCTGCACCATCGTGAGCATCTCGAACAGCTCGTCGAGCGTGCCGAAACCGCCGGGTGCCGCGACGAACGCGGTGGCGTACTTGGCGAACGCGACCTTGCGCGCGAAGAAGTGCCGGAAGTTGACCGAGATGTCCTGGTACTCGTTGCCGGCCTGCTCCATCGGCAGCTGGATGTTCAGGCCGATCGACGCCGACTTGCCGCCGTGCCCGCCGAGATTCGCCGCTTCCATGATGCCCGGGCCGCCGCCCGAGATGATCGCGAAGCCGGCGTCCGACAGCCGGCGCGCGACGTCGACGGTGGTTTCGTACCAGCGATGACCCGGCCGCACGCGCGCACTGCCGAAGATCGAAACCGCGGGTCTCACGTCGGCGAGGCGTTCGGTTGCCTCGACGAACTCTGAGATAATCCCGAAGATATGCCATGACTCGCGCGCCTTCAGCGACGTCGATCGCTCCGGGCTCTCGATCGCGCGCAACTGCGGCACCTGCTTGCTGCTGGACATGTCCGAAAAAACGCTTCTGCTGGTTGACGGCTCGGGGTACCTGTATCGCGCCTTTCACGCGCTTCCGGATCTGCGCAACAAGTCGGGCGAGCCCACGGGTGCGATCTACGGCATGGTGGCGATGCTACGGCGTCTGCGTGCCGACGGCAAACCGAACGGCTTCTCCGGTGCCGCCTACGGCGCCGTCGTCTTCGACGCACCGGGCAAGACCTTCCGCGACGACTGGTATCCCGAGTACAAGGCGAACCGCAAGGCGATGCCCGACGATCTCTCGCGACAGATCCCGGTCATCCACGAGATGGTGCGCGCGCTGGGCTGGCCGCTCGTCATGGTCGACGGAATCGAGGCCGACGACGTGATCGGAACGCTCGCGAAACAGGCGAGCGAACGCGGGATGAAGACGATCGTCTCGACCGGCGACAAGGACCTCGCCCAGCTCGTCGACGACCACGTCGTGCTCGTCAACACGATGACGCGCGACGGCGGGCCCGGCGAGCGACTCGACCGGGACGGCGTCGTCGCGAAGTTCGGCGTCGCCCCCGAGCGCATCGTCGACTGGCTCACGCTGGTCGGCGACGCCGTCGACAACGTCCCCGGCGTCGAAAAGGTGGGCCCGAAGACGGCGGCGAAGTGGCTCGCGCAGTACGGCTCGCTCGACGCGCTGATCGAGCAGGCGCACGCGGTGGGCGGTGCCGCCGGCAACAACCTGCGCGGCGCGCTCGAGTGGCTGCCCACCGCGCGCCGTCTCGTCACCGTCAAGACCGACTGCGCACTCGCACCGCACGTCGAGTCGATCGAGCGATCGCTCGCCTTCGTCGAACCCGACCGCGCGGCGCTGCGCGCGCTGTTCGAGCGGTGCAGCTTCCGCAGCTGGCTGCGCGAGATCGACGGCGAGGGCATCGCGGCACCCGTCGCGGCACGGGCGTCGATCGGCTCGGTCGGCGCGCAAGGTCTGCTCGGCGCCCCTGCTGCGCCGCGCGGAGCCGGCGCGACGAGCGAGGGCGCGCCGATGGGCGACGAGGTCGCCGTTGCCGGCGAATCGCCTGCGTCCGCTGCTGCGCACGCACCGGGCACCGTGCCGCGCCCGACACCGGAGCTGCGCTACGAGACCGTGCTCGACGACGAGCGGCTGGAGTGGTGGATCCGCCGCATCGAGGCCGCCGATCTCGTCGCCTTCGACACCGAGACGACGTCGCTCGACCCGATGTGCGCCGAGATCGTCGGCCTGTCGCTGTCGGTCGAACCCTTCGAGGCCTGCTACGTGCCGATGGGGCACCGCTACACCGGCGCGCCGCCCCAGCTGTCGCGCGAGCGCGTGCTCGGCCGGTTGCGCGGCTGGCTCGAGGACGAACGCCGCGCCAAGGTCGGGCAGAACCTGAAGTACGACGCGCACGTGCTCGCCAACCACGGCATCCGCCTTGCGGGAATCGCGCACGACACGCTGCTCGAGAGCTACGTGCTCGAGGCGC
>DASWVL010000084.1:0-8960 GCA_036406255.1 Zeimonas sp. | reverse complement strand
CCGAGCGGGATCGTGAGCGTGGGCAGCCCGCACAGCGAGAACGGCAGCGTCTGGCCGAGCACCGATTCACGCACGGTCATCGTCCCGCCTTCGACCTGGACCTCGTTCTGTCCGCGCAGCGGCGGCAGCACGGTGCTGGTGGGCAGGACCCATGCATCGCAGTCGGCGAGCGCCGCATCGAGCGCCGCCGAGATCGCGACGCGCGTCTGCATCGCATCGACGTACTCCCCCGCGAGCATGCGGCGTGCAACCTGCAGCGCCGGCAGCACGAGCGACGAGAATCCGTCTCCTCCCGCGTCGAGCGCCGCACGATGCACCCAGGCGGCCTCCGCACGCACGATCGGCGTGTAGCTGCGCCAGGCGTCGCGCAACTGCGCCACGTCCGCCTCGCCGATCTCGGCACCGTGCGTGCGCAACGCGGCCACCGCACGCTCGAAGCGCTCGCGAACTTCGGGGGCGAGGCGGCCGCGCAGCCACTTCGTGGGCACGTTCAGCCGTGGGCGGCGCGCGACGCTGCCGTGCGCGACGCGTCGCTGCGACATCACCTCGAGGAGCAGCGCGCAGTCGGCGACGCTGCGCGCCAGCGGCCCCGCGTGATCGCAGGTCCACGACAGCGGCAGCGCGCCGTCGAGCGGAATCGCCGCGTACGTCGGCTTGTAGCCGGTGATCGAGCAGAAGGCGGCCGGAATGCGCACCGACCCGCCGGTGTCGCTGCCGATCGATGCGAGCCCGATCCCGGTGGCCACCGCGACCCCGGACCCGCTCGACGAGCCGCCCGACTGGCGTGCCGGGTCGAAGGGGTTGCACACGTCGCCCGTCCATTCGTTCTCGCCCGTGCAACCGAGCGCGATCTCGTGCATGTTCGTCTTCGCGAAGACGAGCGCACCGGCGGCGCGCAGCCGCGTCACGAGCGTGGCCTCGTCGCTGCCGAGCGGGGGCAGCGTCGCTCGCGTTCCGGCGTGCGTCGGCATCCCGCGCACCGCGTACAGGTCCTTGATCGACACCGGAATCCCGTGCAGAGGTCCGCGCAGCCGCCCGCTGCGCGCCTGTGCGTCCAGCAGCTTCGCTTCGTCGAGCGCCGCCGACCAGTCGACCCACGCGAGCGCGTTGAGGTTCGCGTATCGACGCGCATTCTCCTGCGCCCGTTCGACCAGCGCCTGCGCGTGCTGGTCGCCGCGTTCGATCGCAGCGGCGATCTCGCGAAGGGGTTGGTGCGGCGTCGACGACGGATCGGGGAAGGAGTGCTGTGCGGCGTGCATGCGATTGGATATCCCGAAAGGTGCACCGCTATCATGCCGCGATGCCACGAGCATGGGTTCTCGCGTGGGTGCTTGCGTGCGGCGCGCCGCAGGCTGCGCCGGCGCAGCCGCCGGCCGTCGCACGCGCCGCGCCGGAAGCGTCCACCGGATACGCCGAACGCGAGCCGGTCTTCGCCGAGCGCTTCCTCGCGGTTACGGCGAACCGGTACGCGACGCGTGCCGCCGTGTCCGTGCTCGATGCGGGCGGCAACGCGGTCGACGCGGCCATCGCGGCGCAGATGGTGCTCGGCCTCGTCGAACCGCAATCGTCGGGCATCGGCGGCGGTGCGTTCCTGCTGCTGTACGACGCGAGCGCACGACGCGTGTTCGCCTTCGACGGTCGCGAGACAGCGCCCGCGCGCGCGCGTGCCGACCTGTTCCTGCGCGCCGACGGAACCCCGATGGACTTCTTCGAGGCCGCGGTCGGCGGTCGCTCGGTCGGCGTACCCGGCGTCGTGCGCATGCTCGAGCGGGTGCACGCGACGCACGGACGCCTCGCATGGGCGCGGCTGTTCGAACCCGCCATCCGGCTCGCCCGCGACGGCTTCGAGGTGAGCGATCGACTGCACGCGCTGCTCGAGTCCGATCGCTGGCTGCGGGCACAGCCGGCTGCCGCGCACTACTTCTACGACGCGTCGGGCCGTGCGTGGCCGCCCGGACATCGACTGCGCAACGAGCCGCTCGCCGACACGCTCGGGCAGATCGCGCGCCACGGCAGCATCGCGCTGCACGCCGGCCCGATCGCGCGCGACGTCGTCGAAGCCGTCGCGTCGCACGCGAATCCCGGCGTGCTCGACGAGAGCGACCTCGCGCAGTACGCACCGCGCGAGCGCCGGGCGCTGTGCGTCGTGCACCGGGTGCATCGCGTCTGCGGCATGCCGCCGCCTTCGTCGGGCGCGATCGCGATCGCGCAGATGCTCGCGTACTGGCGCCTGGCCGGTGCACCGGTGCGACTCGCCGACCCCGATGGTGTCCCGCTCGCCGACGGCGTGCACCGTTTCACCGAGGCCGAGCGCCTCGCGTTCGCCGATCGGAACCGGTACGTCGCCGACACAGACTTCGTCGCGCTGCCCGGCCAGCGGACCGGCGAAGCGGTTCGCATCGCGCCGGGAACACTGCTCGATCCCGCCTACCTGACGCGACGCGCGAGCACGATCGGCGAGCGTTCGATGCGACGTGCGCGCCCCGGCTCGCCCCAGTCGGCGGCGCCCCGGCGCGCGCCCGCCGCACCCGTCTTTGAGCCCGAGTCGACCACGCACCTGTCGATCGTCGATGCCGACGGCAACGTCGTCTCGATGACCTCGTCGATCGAGAACGCCTTCGGCTCGCGGCTGCTGGTGCGCGGCTTCCTGCTGAACAATGAGCTCACCGATTTCTCGTTCGTACCCGAGCGCGACGGAGAACCGGTGGCCAACCGCGTGCAACCCGGCAAGCGCCCGCGCAGCTCGATGGCACCGACGATCGTGCTCGACGACGACAGCGGCGAAGCGGTGCTCGCCGTCGGTTCGCCGGGCGGCCCGTCGATCGTCTCGTACGTTGCACGCACGCTCGTCGCGGTGCTCGACGACGGCGTCCCGCTCGCCGTCGCCGTCGCAATGCCCAACTTCGGCAGCCGCAACGGGCCCACCGAACTGGAGGCCGGCCGCGCGACGCCGGCACTCGGCGCGGCGCTCGCCGCACGCGGCCACGTCGTCGAGTGGCGCGAGATGACGAGCGGACTGCACGCGATCGCGTTGCGTTGCCAGGCGCCTCGACGCTGTACGCTCGAAGGCGCGGTCGATCCGCGTCGGGAAGGCCTGGCGCTCGGCCGCTGAAGGCGACTCAGGCTTCACGCACTTCGACACGATCGGATGGAGACACAACGATGACGATGGAACGACGCACGCTGCGGGGCGGACGACTGAAGTCCGCCGCCTACGACGCACGCGAGCAGCGGCTCGAGATCGACTTCGTCGACGGCGAACGCCGCATCTTCAAGGCGGTACCGGCCGAGGTGTGGCGTCGCCTGGTCGCGGCGCCGAACCCGGCGGTGTTCTACGCCGACCGCATCGAGGAGGAATACGCGATCGAGCGGGGCCGCGCGGACAGCACGGGCGACGCGCGCTCGAAGCTGGACTCGCTGTTCGGCGGCGAACCCGCCCACGAGGACGGCCCGGACGGAGACGGCGATTGACGCTCGCCGCGCGCATCCTGTGCCGCGTCGTCGACAACTTCGGCGACGCGGGCGTGTGCTGGCGCTTCGCGCGCCAGCTCGCGCGCGAGCACGGATGGCGGATACGGCTGGCGATCGACCGCCCCGAGCTGCTCGAGCGCCTCGGGGCGAACCCCGGCTCCGACGCCGGCCGGGGAACGATCGACGTCGAGCAGTGGCGAAGCGGCGCTGACCTCGCTCCCCGCGACGACGACGTCCTCGTCAGCGCCTTCGGCGCCGAGCCGCCGGCGTCGCTGCGCGCATCGCTCGCCGGTGCGCCGCACCGGCCGCTGTGGGTGCAGCTCGAGTACCTGAGCGCCGAAGACTGGGTCGGCACGCACCACGGGCTGCGCTCGACGAAACCCGGCGACGGCGCGATCGAGCACTTCTACTACCCCGGCTTCGACGAAGGCACCGGCGGACTGCTGCGCGAGGCACGGCTTTTCGAGCGTCGCGACACGTTCGTCGGCTCGCCGGCGCAGCGCGCGTGGCTCGCCGGCCTCGGCATCGATGCGGGCCCCGGCGAGCGCCTCGCTACGCTCTTCTGCTATCCGCAGGCACCGCTGAGGGCCTGGTTGCGCGCGGTTGCCGCGGGATCGACGCCGTGGCTCGTGCTCGTGCCCGAAGGCGTGGGCGACGAGGCGCTCGCCGCGCATTTCGGCGCGTCGCCCGCCGCCGGACAGGTGCTGCGCGATGCCGCGCTCACCGTGCAGCGCGTGCCCTTCGTCGCGCAGGACGACTACGACCGGCTGCTGTGGAGCGCCGACCTCAACTTCGTGCGCGGCGAAGACTCGTGGGTGCGCGCGCAATGGGCGGCGCGGCCTTTCGTCTGGCAGCCGTACCGCCAGCAGGACGACGCGCACCTCGTGAAGCTCGATGCCTTCCTGCACCGGCTGGAGGCGGGCGCCGCGGTCGATGCGGCGATGCGTGCATGGTCGGGCGACGGCGACTGGACGGCGGCGTGGCGCGTGCTCGAGACACGGTTCGATGCATTGGGCGAGCCCTTCGCGCGGTGGTCCGACGTACTCGGCACACAGGACGACCTGTGCACCCGATTCGTCAAATTCTGCATCGAAAGGCTATAATCGCGGGTTACCCTGAAACCGAACGATTTTTCCGCGATAGCCTCATGAAACTCGCCCAGGAACTGCGTGTCGGCAATGTCGTCATGATCGGCAAGGACCCGATGGTCGTGCAACGCGCCGAGCTGAACAAGTCGGGCCGCAACGCAGCGGTCGTCAAGCTCAAGCTGAAGAACCTGCTCAACGTTTCCGGCACCGAGTCGGTCTACAAGGCCGACGAGAAGTTCGAGGTGCTGATCCTCGACAAGAAGGAAGTCCACTACTCGTATTTCGCCGACCCGATGTACGTCTTCATGGACGGCGAGTACAACCAGTACGAGATCGAGCGCGAGAGCATGGGCGAGGTGCTGAACTACCTCGACGACGGCATGCCGTGCGAAGTCACGTTCTACGACGGCCGCGCGATCGCCGTCGAGATGCCCAACAGCGTCGTACGCGAGGTCGAATACACCGAGCCCGCCGTCAAGGGCGACACCTCGGGCAAGGTGATGAAGCCCGCACGCATCAAGCCCACCGGCTTCGAGATCCCGGTTCCCGCCTTCGTCGAGATCGGCGACCGCATCGAGATCGATACGCGCACCGCGGAGTACCGAAACCGCGTGAAATGAGGAACGAGAAGGGAGAAGGGGAAAACCAGGGCTGCGCCGGCGCGTGCGGTTCCCCTTCTCCCTTCTCCCTTCCCCTCCTCAAGCGGCGAAACGCAGCTCGCCCTCCACCCGCCGCCGCTTCGCCGAGCGGCGCAGCTGCCGCTGCACCGTCTCGTGCAGTGTCTGCATCGACACGGGCTTGACCAGATAGCTGTTGCAGCCGGCCAGTGCGCCGCGCGCCAGGTCGAAGGGCGACGAGCGGCTGGTCAGCAGGATCACCGGCATGCCGCGCAGGCTGCGCTCGCGACGCACGGCGCGCGTGAGCTGGTAGCCGTCGAGTTCGGGCATGACGACATCGGCCAGCATCAGCTCATAGCTGCGCATCGCCAGCACGTCGAGCGCCTCGCGCGCGCTCGACACGGCCTCGCCGTCGAGTCCGATACGGTTCAGTGCGAGCGACAGCTGGCGCCGCACGGTGGGGCTGTCGTCGACGACCAGCGCACGCGGGCGGCGACGTACGCCGTCCTCGGCCACGATGAGTCCGGCGTCGATCGCCGCCGCCTCCTTCGCTTCGCGCTCCCGCGAGCGCTTCGCATCGACCACGCGGTTCAGCGCGTACAGCACCTGGGCGACGAAGCTCGCCTGCAGCAGGTCGTCCCGCGGCCGCGCCGGATCGCAACGCCGCCCGACGCGCAGGACTGCGCGTTCGTCGAAGATCTGTCCCAGCGCGCGGGCCGTATCGGCGCCCCCGGCACTCGTCATGTCGACGAGCGCGACGTCGAAGTCGCCCGGACCTCGCGTCGTCGACAGCGCATAGCGATATCGATTGTGCCGCGCATGCCGCAGCACGATCGCGAGCAGGTGCTGCAGACGGCTCGCGAGGCCGAACACGGCCACGCGATACTGCGGCCTGGGATCGGCCGCCGCGTCGGTCCTCATCAGTTTTCCTCCCCGGAGCATGTGCCTGCCCACTGGGCGCCGATTCTACCTCGCAGGCTTTCGATTCCAACAGCCCTGTGTGTGGAAAAAGCCCGACGAATCGGCCACTTAGACCGGTTCCCCGAAGCTCTTTCTCAACGGCCGGGCGCATCCAGCCGGAGCATCGCCGCCCATCTCCTACAATCGACCCTTCCCCGCGCTTGAGCGCGGCGCCTTTGCCGGAAAAATGTCATGGCCGCCACCGTCCCGCTGATGAACACCTACAACCGCCAACCCGTCGCATTCACGCACGGCGACGGCGTCTGGCTCTACGACACGCAGGGGCGGCGCCATCTCGACGCGCTCGCCGGCATCGCGGTCAATACGCTCGGTCACGCACACCCGAAGCTCGTCGCGGCGCTGCGCGAGCAGGTCGCCCGCATCATCCACAGCTCGAACGTGTTCGAGGTGCCGCTACAGACCGAGCTCGGCGCCCGCCTGGCCGAGCTTTCGGAGATGACGAACGTCTTCTTCTGCAACTCGGGCCTCGAAGCCAATGAAGCGGCGCTGAAGATCGCGCGCAAGTACGGACACCAGCGCGGCATCGACCGCCCCGAGATCGTCGTCTGCGAGCGCGCTTTCCACGGCCGTTCGCTCGCGACGCTGTCGGCCACCGGCAACCGGAAGGTGCACGAGGGCTTTCAGCCGCTGGTCGAAGGCTTCGTGCGCGTTGCGCTGAACGACGTCGAAGCGATCGGGCGCGTCGCGGCCGAACGGCCGAACGTCGTCGCCGTCTTCTTCGAGGCGATCCAGGGCGAAGGCGGGATCCAGCCGGCGCGCATCGACTACCTGCGCGAAGTGCGACGCATCTGCGACGAACGCGGCTGGCTGATGATGGTCGACGAAGTCCAGTGCGGCACCGGGCGCACCGGAAAGTGGTTCGCGCATCAATGGGCCGACGTACGCGCCGACGTCGTCCCGCTGGCCAAGGGGCTGGCCTCCGGCGTGCCGATCGGTGCGGTGCTCGCTCGCGGCGCTGCCGCGGAGGTCTTCCAGCCCGGCAATCACGGAACGACCTTCGGCGGCAATCCGCTGGCGATGCGCGCCGGCCTGGTCACGCTGCAGGTCATGCAGGAGGAAGGCCTGCTCGCCAATGCGCGGGCCCAGGGCGAGCGCATTCTCTCCGGGCTGCGCAACGGGCTCGAAGGCGTCGAAGGCGTCGTCGAGGTTCGCGGCCAGGGCCTGATGATCGGCGTCGAACTCGATCGCCCCTGCGCGGCGATCATCCGCAAGGGGCTCGAAGCGGGAATCGTGTTCAACGTCACCGCCGAGCGCGTGATCCGGCTGCTGCCCCCGCTCATTTACCGCGCCGAGCATTCCGACCGTCTCGTCGAGACCCTCGTTCCGGTCATCCGCACCTTCCTCGGCGAGACGCAGCCCGCCCGCGTGCCCTCCTCCTCCTGAAGGCCGTCCGATGACGCTCAAGCACTTCCTGCAGTTCCGCGACCTGACCGCCGACGAGTTCCAGTACCTGTTCGAGCGCACGCGGTTCATCAAGGACCGCTTCAAGCGCTACGAGAAGTACCACCCGCTCGTCGATCGGACGATGGTGATGATCTTCGAGAAGGCGAGCACGCGCACCCGCCTTTCGTTCGAGGCGGGGATGCAGCAGCTCGGCGGCGCGGCGATCTACCTGAACACGCGCGATTCCCAGCTCGGCCGCGGCGAGCCGGTCGAGGACGCGGCACAGGTGATCTCGCGCATGTGCGACATCGTGATGATCCGCACCTTCGAGCAGGACACTGTCGAGCGCTTCGCGGCGAATTCGCGCGTACCCGTCGTCAACGGATTGACGAACGAATACCATCCCTGCCAGATCCTGGCCGACATCTACACGTTCATCGAGCACCGCGGCCCGATCACCGGCAGGAAGGTCGCGTGGATCGGCGACTCGAACAACGTCTGCAACAGCTGGCTGCAGGCGGCCGAGCTGCTCGACTTCGAAGTGCGCGTCTCCACGCCGCCCGGCTACGAGATCGAGCCCGAGCGCGCCGGCCGCTTCGGCGGCCGCGTCGAGCAGTTCGAGGATCCGATGCAGGCGTGTGCCGGTGCCGACCTCGTCACCACCGACGTCTGGACCAGCATGGGCTACGAGGAAGAAAATGCAGCGCGCCTGAAGGCTTTCGCCGGCTGGATCGTGGATGGCGAAAAGATGAAGCGCGCGCGCCCAGACGCCTTGTTCATGCACTGCCTGCCGGCGCATCGCGGCGAGGAAGTCTCCGCCGAAGTCATCGACGGTCCGCAATCTGTCGTCTGGGACGAAGCCGAGAACCGGCTGCATGTCCAGAAGGCGCTACTCGAATACCTGGTACTGGGCAAACTCAATTAACCTGGGTTGGCCCCGTTCTTCACCGTCTCCCCGAAATCACAATCTCAGCAAGCTAGGCAGAAATCATGTCGACCATACTTCAATCCGTTCCCGTCAATCAGAAAGTGGGCATCGCCTTCTCTGGCGGCCTCGACACCAGCGCAGCACTGCACTGGATGCGCCAGAAAGGCGCCATTCCGTATGCATACACGGCTAACCTCGGCCAGCCCGATGAACCAGACTACGAAGCCATTCCGAAGAAGGCAAAACAGTACGGCGCAGAGCAGGCTCGCCTGATCGACTGCCGCGAGCAACTGGTCGCCGAAGGCATCGCTGCACTGCAGAGCGGTGCGTTCCACATCTCGACCGCCGGCGTCACCTACTTCAACACGACTCCGCTGGGCCGCGCAGTCACCGGCACGATGCTAGTTGCAGCGATGCAGGAAGACAACGTCGACATCTGGGGCGACGGCAGCACCTTCAAGGGCAACGACATCGAGCGCTTCTACCGCTACG
>DASWVL010000083.1:0-4985 GCA_036406255.1 Zeimonas sp. | reverse complement strand
CACGCGCCCGCCGAGCCACGACGTCTCGATCTCGTCGAGCGGCACCGCCCACAGCTTCTCGTTGTACGGCACCGCGAAGTGCTTCGCGATGCCCGCGCCCCAGACGCGGTGGATGAATTCGAGGAAGTTCGCCGGCGGCTGCGCCGGCTGCGCAGGGCCGTTGCCGTCGATCGCGCCGAAACGCGCCTCGATCGCGCCGACCAGGCATTCCTCGAGCACCTGCGGCGGCAGCCCGTGCAGCGATCCCTGGAACGGATAGCGGGTGTGCACGCCCTTGCTGTAGATCCACGCTTCGCGGTTCTGCCAATGCAGGTTCTCGCCGAGCAGCAGCTCGTACAGCTCGAGCACGTACGCATCGTTCGAGAACAGGATGTGGCCGGCGTAATCGAAGACGAATCCGCCTTCCTCGACCGAGCGGCACCAGCCGCCCACGCGCTTGCCGCGCTCGACGAGCAGCACGTCGCTCTCGCCTGCGGCGCCGAGGTGGTACGCCGCCGAAAGGCCGGTCGGTCCTGCGCCGATCACCAGATGGCGCACGTCGCGCTGGGCACGCCGGCTCGGCGCACGTGTGGCTCCGCCCAGCGGCTCGGCGTCGCTGCCGGTGTCGTCGACGAGGCCGGCGAGCTCACGCATCGCCACCGGCGTCGTCCCGTGTGCCAGGTGCTCGCGCAGCAGTTCGTCGATGCGATCGACACTGCGGTCCCACGAGTACTCGGCGACGCGGCGCGCCATGCGCTGCTGCCGCTCGACGCGCATCGCGGGCGTCTCGGCGATCCCGTCTTCGCAGGCGCGCACGAAGGCGGCTGCGTCGCCGGCCACGGACACGACGTCGCCGTGCAGCGCAGCGACGTCCGCCACCGCGGTGCTCACGATCGGCTTGCCGGCGGCCATGTACTCGAGCGTCTTCGTCGGGCTGATGAAGCGGGTCGCCGCATTGGAGGCGAAGGGAAGCAGGCAGAGATCCCATTCGGCGAGCAGGAACGGCAGGCGCGCATAGGACTGCATGCCGAGCCAGTGCACGTTCGGGCGCTGCGGAAGCGAGGCGGGGTCGATCTTCGCGACCGGGCCGACCATCACGACGTGCCATTCGGGGTGCGCGTCGGCGAGCTGCGCGAGCAGGTCGCGGTCGAGCCGCTCGTCGATGACGCCGAAGAATCCGAGCTGCGGGTGCGGAATGTCGCGCTGCAGCTCGGCCGCGTCGCGCGCCTCCTCGGAATCGAAGGCTTCGGGGGGTGGCGCGAAATGCAGCGCCTCGACCGCGCTCGGCAGGCAGTGCACGCTGCGGCCGAGCGCGCGCTTGGCTTCGTACAGCGACGGGCCGCCGGTGAAGACGAGATCGGCGGCCTTCAGCAGCGCCGCCTCGCGCTGGCCGAGCTGGCGCGGCGCGCCGGCGAAGGCCGCGAGCTCGTCCATGCAGTCGTAGACGAGCGCGCGCGGGCGCATCGAGCCGAGCAGCGGCAACGCCATCGGCGTGTAGCACCAGGCCACGTAGTCGTCGATGCCGCGCTCGCTCAGGTACCCGGCGATCAGCGACTTCAGCACCGGCAACTGGTCGTCGTGGAACCCGGCCGCCGGCACCGGCGTGCAGGGCCGCAGCACCTGGATGCCGGGCCCGCCGCTCGTCGCCTGGAGCCGTGGCCCATCGGAGCGATGCACCGGCTCCTCGACGAACAGCACGCGGTAGCGCTGCGCGAGGCGCGACATCAGGTGCTGCGGGCGCTGGTAGACGAAGTCCCAGCGCAGATGCGAGAACACGATCAGGTGCGGCATGTTGCTTTCCGTGGGTTGTTGCACGTGCTGCGGCGCCTGCCAGTGCCGCAGTCGAGAGGCGTATTCGTGGTTCAGCAGCCGGAATCCATCGGGGCGCTCGCCGAAACGGCGGCGGTCGCGAACGACGTCCCACAGTCCGCTGTCGTGCCAGTGGTCCGCGTCGTCCCAGTCGGGACGGTTCACCAGCGGATACAGGCACAGGCCGTGCACCGGCACGCCGTTCTCGCGCGCGCGGACGACTTCGGTGCCGACGTCGTCGAGCCAGTCGGCGCGGCCGACGCCGATGTGGCCGGTCTCGGCGACGATCAGCGGGCGCCGGTAGCGTCGCCACGCTTCGCCGAGCAGTGCCGAGAGCGGTACGCGGCGCGGATCGCGCTCGCTCCACGACAGGCGCTTCTCGGAGACGATCTCCCACTGGCTCGTGTGATAGTGGTTCGCGCCGACCCAGTCGATCGCGTCGGGCGAGCCGCCCAGCTCGGGCGCCTCCCGCCCGCAGAGCATGTCCCACGCCTGCCACTGGTACGAGCCGATTTCGTCGGCGAGCGCGGCGAGCTGCGTCCGTTCATTGGGGTCGTCGACGACCGGTGCCGCGACGTGCACGAGCGGCTCGACGTGCAGGAATCGCACGCCCGGATCGATCGCGCGGATCTCGTCGATCGCGCGCAACGCCGCGCGAACGAGCCTGCGCTTGACCCGATAGCCGCTCTCGCGGCTGCTTTCGACGGCGGACGTCGTCCGACAGTACGGATGCAGCAGCTTCGACTCGCACACCGCCCAGGCGAGGAAGCCGATCTCGTTGATCGGCGTGACGAACGCGCCGGTCTCGCCGTGCCGGACGAGCTCGATCGCCGCGCTTCGGGCGAAACGCGCGAAGCGCTCGATCATCGCGTCGTCGAGCAGGCGGACGTCGTCGGGCGTGCCGTAATGCATCAGCGTCCACAGCACCTGCACGCCGTTGCGGCGCGCGGCGCGACGGATCGCATGCAGCCGGCGCCAGTCGAAGTGTCCGTGGCGCGGCTCGCAGAGGCGCCACCCGAGGCTCTCGCGCACCGTCCGGATGCCGTGCCGCGCGGCGGCCGCGTAGTCTTCGTCGAGCCGATCGATGTGCGCGTTCGAGGCCGCCATGTCGAGGGCGGTGCCGGATCCGTTGCGATGATCCGCGCCCTCGTAGCCGCCCATCCAGAACGAACGAAACGGCGCTTCCGGCGCGGCGTGCGGCACGTCTTTCGCAGACGGCGCACGGAACGCGGAGCGGCGCCGCGTCGGTTGCTGCATCGAAGGCTCTTGGTTGCCGAGGATGCGCGCGCCGCAGCAATCGGCGTGCCGCTGCGGCGCTGCAATGATCGTCAGGCGGAGGTCCGAGCGCTGCGGGGACGCGGCGTGCGCAGGGCGGCGGGCCGGCCCGAGAGCAGCCGATCGAAATACTCGATCGTCCGGGCAAGGCCGGTGCGCAGCGGAACGCTCGGCTGCCAGTCGAGCATTTCGCGTGCGCGGGCGAGATCGGGTTTGCGCTGCACGGGATCGTCGACCGGGAGCGGCTCGAAGACGATCGGCGAGGCCGACCCGGTGAGTTCGAGCACGGTGCGCGCAAGCTCGATCATCGTCGTCTCGGTCGCATTGCCGATGTTGACCGGCCCGGTGAGCTCGAGCGGCGCGTCGGCCAGCCGAAGCAGCGCGACCACGGTGTCGTCGACGTAGCAGAACGAGCGCGTCTGCGTTCCGTCGCCGTACAGCGTGATCGGTTCGGCGCTGAGCGCCTGCACGATGAAATTCGACACGACGCGCCCGTCGTCGGGATGCATGTTCGGGCCGTAGGTGTTGAAGATGCGCGCGATCTTGATCGGCGTGCCGTACTGCCGGTGGAAGTCCATGAACAGCGTCTCGGCGCATCGCTTGCCTTCGTCGTAGCACGCGCGCGGTCCGATCGGATTCACGTGGCCCCAGTACGCTTCGGTCTGCGGGTGCACGGCCGGATCGCCGTAGACCTCGCTCGTCGACGCCTGCAGGATCGGCACGCGCAGGCGGTGCGCCAGTTCGAGCAGGTGCAGCGCCCCGAGCACGTTGACTTTCGCGGTGTAGACGGGGTCGACCTGGTAATGACGCGGCGAGGCGGGGCACGCGAGATTCAGGATCAGGTCGCAATCGATCTTCAGCGGCTCGACGATGTCGTGCTCGACGAGCGTGAAGCGGCGGTTCGCGGCGAGCGGACGCACGTTCGCGCGCGAGCCGGTGCGGAAGTTGTCGACGCACAGCACGCGATCGCCGGCGTCGAGCAGGCGCGCGCACACGTGCGAGCCGATCAGGCCCGCGCCGCCGGCGACGAGCACGCGGCGTGCGCTGCGCAGGCCCGTGCCCGTGCCGGTACCCGCCAGGCGATCCGTTCGTGCACCGTCGATCCGCATTGCCATCGTCGCTCTCCGTTCGCCGTCGATCCGTTACAGGAAGAGCACGCGGTGCCGGATCGACGCGACGCTTCGCCAGAAGACCGAAGCGAGCGGGATCATCGCCGACGTGTATGCCATTTCGACGACGTGGCGCGGCGAACGCGTGGTTCCGCGCAGTCGCTTCATCGTGAGGTATAGCGTGACGAGTAGCCACGGCGCGAGTGCGCCGAGCGCGACGCGCGGATGCCCCGTGACTGCGGCGATCGTCGCGGCGAGCGCCGAACCCGCCGCGACGTAGTACTCGATCGGCGGCACGCGGCGGATCCGCTGCCGATACAGTCGTGGATGCTTTCGGTAGAGCAGCGCGTCGAACACGACCTTGCGCTGCTGCGCGAGGCTCACGCCGAAGCCCGCTTTGCGCACCGGGTGCACAACGACGGCGTCGGGCGCGCGCTCGATGCGGCAGCCCGCTTCGAGCAGGCGGAAGTGCAGGTCGGAGTCCTCGCGCCAGGCCGAAGTGAAACGCTCGTCGAAGCCGCCGATCCGCTCGAGCACGTCGCGCCGCACGAAGCAGTTCGCGGTGACGAACTCGGCGCGGGTGAGCCCTGCCGCGTCCTTCTCGTAGTCGGTGGGCCGCTCGGGCAGCGGCATCTCGACGCGACCGGTGACGGCGCTCGCGCCGCCGGCGAGCGCGCGCAGCCCGGCGAGCAGCCAGTTGCGGTCGGGCACCGTGTCGTCGTCGGTGAACGCGATGATCTCGCCCTGCGCCGCGCGCCAGCCGGCATTGCGCGCACCGGCCGCGCCCTGCGTCGCGCGCACGGCGACGTAGCG
>DASWVL010000082.1:0-8526 GCA_036406255.1 Zeimonas sp. | reverse complement strand
ATCGCATCCGTTTCGTCGTCTGCCGGCAGGAAGGCGGCGCCGCCTACATGGCCGACGCCTACGCCAAGCTGACCGGCCGTCCCGGCGTCGTCATGGTGACGCGAGGCCCCGGCGCGACGAACGCTTCGGTGGGCGTGCACGCGGCCTTCCAGGATTCGGTGCCGATGGTCGTGCTGATCGGCCAGGTCGGAGGCGAATTCGTCGACCGCGAGGCTTTCCAGGAAATCGACTACCGCCGCATGTACGGCCCGATGACGAAGTGGGTCGCGCAGGTCGATCGCGTCGAGCGCATTCCGGAGTACGTCGCGCACGCCTTCCAGACCGCAACGAGCGGGCGCATGGGGCCGGTGGCGCTCGCGCTGCCCGAGGATGTGCTCGCCGCGACGTCGACCGTTGCGGATGCGCCGAGGCATTCGCCGCTGCAGGCGCATCCGGGCATCGAAGCGGTCGAGCGCCTGCGCGCGATCCTCGCCGATGCGAAGCATCCGCTCGTACTGCTCGGCGGAAGCGGGTGGACGCCCGAGGCATGCGACGACCTTCGCGTCTTCGCCGAACGGAACCGGCTGCCGGTGGCCTGTGCGTTCCGCTGCCACGACCTGTTCGACAACCGGCATCCGAACTACGCGGGCGACGTCGGCATCGGCGTGAATCCGAAGCTCGCCGCGCGCGTGCGCGACGCCGACGTGCTGCTGGCGATCGGTCCGCGCCTGGGCGAGATGACGACCTCGGGCTACACGCTGATCGAGGCGCCGCAACCCCGGCAGCGACTCGTGCACGTGCACGCCGGCATCGAAGAGCCGGGCCGCGTCTACCAGGCCGAGCTGATGATCGCCTCCGGAATGCCGCAGATCGCCGCCGCGCTGCGCGAACTCGTCGTCGATTCGCGGGCGTGGGCGGGTTCGGTCGAGGACGCGCGTGCCGAATACGAAGCGTGGCAGCAGGAGCCGCCGATCTACTCGCGCGCGAAGAGCCCGCCGCAATTGAACCTGTGGCAGGTCGTGCAGACGCTGCGCCGCCTGCTGCCGCCCGACGCGATCGTCACGAACGGCGCGGGCAACTTCGCCACGTGGGCAAACCGCTTCTGGCCATACGCCGGACTGCGCACGATGCTGTCGACGACCGCCGGTTCAATGGGCTACGGCGTGCCGGCGGCGGTCGCAGCCGCGATCACCGAGCCGAAGCGCACGGTGGTCTGCTTTGCCGGTGACGGCGACTTCCTGATGAACGGTCAGGAGCTGGCAACCGCCGCGCAATACGAGGCCGGGCTGGTGACGATCATCTTCGACAACGGCATGTACGGGACGATCCGCATGCACCAGGAGCGCGAGTATCCGGGGCACGTGTTCGGCACACGGCTGTCGAACCCCGATTTCGCGAAGCTCGGCGAGGCCTACGGAGGCTTCGGCGCGCACGTGCGCACCACCGCCGAGTTCGAGCCGGCCATGCGGGCGGCCCTGGAGCACGCGCGAAGGCGGCGGCGTCCCGCCGTCGTTGCGCTCGAGGTGGACCCGCAGGCGATCACGCCGAACGCCACGTTGGACGGCATTCGGGGGAAATGAACGCGGGTTGGGGGCGCGGTGGGGTTTTGGGGGCGGAGCGCGCTTGGGGCGGGTGCGGGTGTGCTGGGGGCTGCGCTTGCGGCGTGGGCTCGGCCGCCAGCTCGCGCTCACCCGCAGAAATGCGCCGTAGCGCACGCACCATCGACCCTGACTACGCCGGCTCGAGAATGCAACCGGCACGACGCTGGACGCAGAGCGCGTGCGCCTGGCGCGTGCGCCGGCCCAGGAGCGCGCGCCGGTGAGGGCTCATCGCCTGCGCGCTCGGCGCCCGGGGGTTGCGCTCGGGGATTGCGTTCAGGACCTGCGCTCGTGATCTGCACTCGTGATCTGCACTCGGAGGTTGCGTGCGCTCGAGGGCTGCGCTCGGGGGTTGCGCTCCGAGGGCTGCGGCGGACGTGGTCGGCGTCAGCGTCGGCGTTGCTGCGTTTGCCGTCGACATTTGCCGTCTGCGCTGGCCACGTGCGCTCGGCGGCGGTTCACGTTCACCCACAGAGGCGCTGTTGCCGCTACAAAATGAAGTTCTTTCGCTCGTGGAATCCATTCCACGAGCGAAAGCGCTCTCTTTGATAGCGCACGCATTATCGACCCTCACCAAGGCGGCTTCAGCGCCAGCCGGCAGGACGCTCGACGCGTGCGCCTGCCCGATGGACCCGCCCCGGGGAGGCTCACCGCATGCGCGCTCGCCAGCCGCGGCGGTTGCGCCCGGCGCCCGGCGCCCGGCGTTGACACTGCGTTGCCTGCCCACACCTGCCGCCTGCGCGTGCCACGCGGGCGCAGAATCGACTCACGTTCACCCGCGGCAGCGCTCGGTCGCCGCTACAAAATGGAGCGCTATCGCACGTGAAACGCATTCCACGAGCGAAAACGCGCTTTTTGGTAGCGCGCGCGCCGTCGAGCCTCACTGCAACAATTGCAGCGCCAACGGCACGATGCTCGAGCCGCGCCTCAGGCCGCCGAGACCGCCCCCTACCCGTAGACCGGGAACTCCGCCGTCAACTGCTCGACCCTCTCGCGCACCGTCTTGATCCGCCCCGTGTCTTCCGGTGCATCGAGCACGTCCGCGATCAGGTGCCCGACCTGCTCGGCCTGCTCCTCCCGGAACCCGCGCGTCGTCATCGCCGGCGTACCGAGCCGGACGCCGCTCGTCACCATGGGCTTCTCCGGATCGTTCGGGATCGCGTTCTTGTTGACGGTGATGTGCGCCTCGCCGAGCACGCGCTCGGCCTCCTTGCCGGTGATGCGCTTTGCGCGCAGGTCGACCAGCATCAGATGCGACTCGGTGCGCCCGGAGACGATGCGCAGCCCGCGCTCGATCAGCGTCTGCGCGAGCACCTGCGCATTCGCCGCCACCTGCTTCGCGTAGTCGCGAAACGCCGGTTGCTGCGCCTCGTGGAAAGCAACCGCCTTGGCCGCGATCACGTGCATCAGCGGCCCGCCCTGCAGGCCCGGAAAGATCGCCGAGTTGATCGCCTTCTCGTGCGTCGACGGCATCAGGATGAAGCCGCCCCGCGGCCCGCGCAGGCTCTTGTGCGTGGTGGACGTGACGATGTCGGCGTGTCCGACCGGGTTCGGGTAGACGCCGCCGGCGATCAGCCCCGAGTAATGGGCCATGTCGGCCATCAGCAGCGCGCCGACGTCGTGCGCGACCTTAGCGAAACGCGCCCAGTCGATGCGCAGGCTGTATGCGGAGGCGCCGGCGATGATCAGCTTCGGCTTGTGCTCGTGCGCCTTGCGCTCCATCGCGTCGTAGTCGATCTCCTCGGCCTCGTTCAGCCCGTAGGAAACCACACGGAACCACTTGCCCGACATGTTCAGCGCCATGCCGTGCGTGAGGTGCCCGCCCTCGGCGAGGTTCATCCCCATGATGGTGTCGCCCGGCTGCAGGAACGCCAGGAACACGGCCTCGTTCGCCTGCGCGCCCGAGTGAGCCTGCACATTCGCGGCTTCGGCGCCGAAGAGCGCCTTCACGCGATCGATCGCCAGCTGCTCTGCGACGTCCACGTGCTCGCACCCGCCGTAGTAGCGCTTGCCGGGATAGCCCTCGGCGTACTTGTTCGTCAGCTGGCTGCCCTGCGCTGCCATCACCGCCGGGCTCGCGTAGTTCTCCGAAGCGATCAGCTCGATGTGCGCTTCCTGTCGCCGGTTCTCGAGCCGGATGGCGTTCCAGAGTTCGGGATCCACCTGGGACAGGGCGATGCTGCGGTCGAACATGGCGATACCTCGGCGAAAGGCGCGACGGGCGGCGGCGGAAGAAGGCGCGGGGGTCGGGCGGGCGAATGCGTGGCCGGCGTGCGAATTCTAAAGGATCGCGCACGATGCCGATCGAGCACGGAGCTCGCCGATCCTCGCCGGCGCCGCACCGACGCCCGCCGGCACGCGCGGCCCGTACGGAAAACGCTGCGCCCGGCCGGTACGGAAATCGCTGCGCGCGGCCGGCAATGAAATCGCTGCGCGCGGCCGCTACGGGTGCCCGCGCGCCTCGGCCGCGTCGTCGAGCGCCTCGACCAGGTGCGCTGCATCGGCCCAGGCGAGCAGCGCGAAGGAATCGTCGCGCCACGCGATGCGATTCAGGCTCGCGTTGAGCAGCTCGTGCGTGCGTGGGGCCTCGATGGCAAGCCCGGTGGCGACGCGAAACGCGCAGTCGAGCACGCCTCCGTGCGTGACGACGGCGACCGTCTCGCCTTCGTGCCGCCTCGCCAGATCGCGCAGCGCCGCTTCGACGCGCTCGTGCAGCTGCAGCAGCGTCTCGCCGCCCCCGGGCAGCGCGAACGCCGGCTCGCGCGCGCGCCAGCGACCATACGCCGACGCGTCGAGGCGCTCGATCTCCTCGTAGGTGCGTCCCTCGAAGCGTCCGTAGTGCCGCTCGCGCAGGCGCGCTTCGATGCGGACCTCGAGCGCGTGCGGCGCAGCGATCGCCTCGGCCGTCTGCCGCGCGCGCAGCAGGTCGCTCGCATAGACGGCGGCGAGCGGCCACGCGGCGAGGCGTCGGCCGGTCTTTCGGGCCTGCTCGAATCCCTGCTCGTCCAGCGGCGTGTCGAGCTGCCCCTGGAAGCGTCGTTCGCGGTTCCAGGCAGTGACGCCGTGCCGTACGAGAACGAGTTCGGTCTTCAGGCGAGCCTCGGGTTCAGCGTGTAGGTGCCGGTGATCGACGCGTGTCCGAGCCGGTGGTGCGCGATGACCTTCAACGCATCGGGCCCGCCGAAGCGCCCCATCAGCGGCAGCCGCTCGACGTCGAGCGCATACACGGTGAACGTGTAGCGATGCACGATCGAGTCGTTCCACGGCGGGCACGGGCCGTCGTAGCCGTAGTAGTCGCCGTTCATGTCGTGATCGTTGGCGAACCACCCGGTGTAGTCGTTGATGCCCTGGCGCGCGCCGTGCTTCGCCGTCGGGCCCGGCTTGCCGCGCGGAGTGACCCTGTCGGAGAACTCACCCTCCGCGATCGCGTGCAACCCGATCGGCAGGTCGATCAGCGTCCAGTGATGGAAGTGCACGCGCGGCAGCGTCGCCGGAATCTCTCGGCCCTCCTGGTTCACGTCGTCCGGCTTGCTCGGCACGTCGATGTCGTGGCAGACGATCGCGAACGAACGCGTTCCGATCGGTGCGTCGGACCACGCGAGCTGCGGATTCCGGTTCGACGACAGTGCCACGTGCGACTTCGGATCGATTCGACAGAACGCGAACTCCGGGGGAATCGGCTGGCCGTCGGCGAACGATTCGCTGGAAAGTTTCATTCGAAAGGACCTCCCTGCCTCGAGTGTCGCATGTCAGCGTAGGTTGCCGGCTCGGACGCAGTCAAGCGCGAGCGGGTTCGGCACCCGCCGGCTGTCGTCGAGGTCGGCCGTTCGTGCGAAGCCACAGCGTGACCGGTCCGTCGTTCACGAGCTGCACCTGCATGTCGGCGCCGAAGCGGCCGGCCTGCACCGACAGCTGCGAGGCGCGCGCAAGCGAGACGAAACGCTCGAACAGGCGCTCGCCTTCGTCCGGTTCCGCTGCCGCCGAGAATCCGGGGCGCGTGCCGCTCGACGTGTCGGCCGCCAGCGTGAACTGCGGAACGACGAGAAGCGCCCCGCCTACGTCGACGACGCTGCGGTTCATCCGACCGGCATCGTCGGGAAAGCAGCGCATGCGCAGCACGCGCCCGAACAGGCGGTCGCAGTCATCGGTGTCGTCGCCGCGCTCGGCGCAGTAGAAGACGAGCAGCCCTCGGTCGATCGCGGCGATCGTCTCGCCGCCGGTGTCGACCTGCGCACGCGCGACTCGCTGCAGCAGCGCGATCACCCTGGCTCCCCGCGCCTGCTTCGCCGTGCTCAGTTCACCGCCGCGGAACCAGCCGCCTCGATGCGCACACGCGCGAAACGACGCTTGCCGATCTGCACGACGTAGGTGCCGGGGAACAGTTCGAGCGCGCGGTCGGAGACCCGCTCGCCGTCGATGCGCACGCCGCCCTGGTCGATGCTCCGGTTCGCCTCGCTCGTCGACGGCGCGAGCCCCGCGCGCTTGAGCACCTGCGCGAGCGCCACCGGCGCGCCGGTCAGCACGACTTCGGGCATGTCGGCGGGCGCGGCGCCGAGCCGGAAACGGGCGTCGAAGCCCGCCGTGGCGCGCTCGGCGTCGACGCGCGAGTGGAAGCGCTCGACGATCTCCTGCGCGAGCAGCACCTTGACGTCACGAGGATTGCGTCCCTGCGCGCACTCGTCGCGAAGCGCCTGCACTTCGCGCATCGGCCGGAACGACAGCAGCTCGAAGTATCGCCACATCAGGTCGTCGGAGATCGACATCAGCTTGCCGAACATCTCGTCGGGCGACTCGGTGATGCCGACGTAGTTGTTCTTCGACTTCGACATCTTCTCGACGCCATCTAGCCCTTCGAGAAGCGGCATCGTCAGGATGCACTGCGGCTCCTGTCCGTACTCGCGCTGCAGCTCGCGGCCGACGAGCAGGTTGAACTTCTGGTCGGTGCCGCCGAGCTCGAGGTCGGCGTGCAGCGCGACCGAGTCGTAGCCCTGCATCAGCGGGTACAGCAGTTCGTGGATCGAGATCGGCAGGCCCTCGCGGTAGCGCTTGGCGAAGTCGTCGCGCTCGAGCATGCGGGCGAGCGTGTGCCGGGCCGCGAGCTGGATCATGCCGCGCGCGCCGAGCGCGTCGGACCATTCCGAGTTGTATCGGATCTCGGTGCGCTGCGGGTCGAGGACCAGGCTCGCCTGGTCGAAATAGGTGCGCGCGTTCCGCTCGATCTGCTCGCGCGTGAGCGGCGGGCGCGTGACGTTGCGGCCCGACGGGTCGCCGATCATCGCGGTGAAGTCGCCGATCAGGAAGATGACGGTGTGGCCGAGGTCCTGCAGCTGGCGCAGCTTGTTCAGGACGACGGTGTGGCCGAGGTGCAGGTCGGGGGCGGTGGGGTCGAGACCGAGCTTGATCCGCAGCGGCTTGCCGCTCGCCTCGCTGCGGGCCAGCTTGGCGATCCACTCGCCCTCGACGAGAAGCTCGTCGGCGCCGCGCAGCGTGATCGCGAGTGCCTCGCGGGCGGTATCGGAGGGCGCCGATTGCGCTTCGTCCCGTAAACTGCCGCCGTTCATCGTCATCGGGTAGGTGCTTTCCACTAGGGATCCGGTAGAATCCGCGCCACTCCTGCCGGACCCGGGACCTCGCCGAATTGGTGCGTGCCGGGGCTGTCGCCGGGGTGAAGGGCCAGATTCTAGCCGAGGGCCGGAAGCGCCCGCGACGAAGAAACTCCAGACCGGACGAGCCGATCAGCGCGATGAGCCACCCACTCCGCTCCAATTTCCCGAAGGTGGCCACGGCCGTCGCCGTCACGTCTGCTCTGGTAGCAGTCACCGCGCTGGCCACCGCGCCGCTGCGCCACCCCGAGGAGGCGCCCGCGCTTCGCACGGTCGTCGATTCGCTGCCCGTTTCGTTGCCGTCGCCGCAAGGCGAGCAGGACGAGACCTTCGTGCGAACCGAACGCATCCAGCGCGGCGAGACACTCGCTTCGCTGCTCGATCGGCTCGGCGCCACCGATCCCGACTTCCACAAGTTCGTCGCCTCGAACCCGCTCGCCCGCAAGCTGCTGCAGCTCCCGTCGGGCCGGACGGTGACCGCCGACATCGACGCCGCCGGCCGCGTCCGATCGCTGCAGTACCGCTTCGGCAGCCTCGACCCGAATTCCGCCCAGCCGGCACGACGCCTCACCGTCGAACGCAACGATGCGGGCTTCTACGTCACCGAGGAACCGGTGCCGATCGAGCGCCAGGTGGCAATGGGCGTCGCGGAGATCCAGTCGTCGCTGTTCTCGGCGATCGACGCCGCCGGCATCCCCGATGCCGTGGCCAGCCAGATCGCCGACATCCTGGAGGACGAGGTCGACTTCACGCGCGACCTGCGCCGCGGTGACCGACTGCGCGTGCTCTACGAGATGATCCGCGAGTCCGACAGCCTCGATCCGCCGGTGGTCGGGCGCGTGCTCGCGCTCGAGTTCGACAACGATCGCAGCGTCCACGAGGCCGTCTGGTTCGACCGCGGCGGCGGCCACGGCGAGTATTTCAAGTTCGACGGGCGCAGCCTGAAGCGATCGTTCCTGCGCCAGCCGGTGGAGTTCAGCCGGATCTCGTCGGGGTTCCAGCCGGCGCGCATGCACCCGATCCTCAAGTACACGCGCGAGCACAAGGGAGTCGACTTCGCCGCGCCCATCGGCACCAAGGTGCGCAGTTCGGGCGACGGCGTCATCGAGTTCATCGGCCAGCAGCGCGGCTACGGCAAGGTCATCGTCGTTCGGCACCGCAACGACATCACGACGCTGTACGCCCACCTGCACAAGTTCGCCAGCGATCTCTCGGTCGGCACGAAGGTGGCGCAGGGCGAGGTCATCGGCTACGTCGGCGCCACCGGCATGGCGACGGGGCCGCACCTGCACTACGAGTTCATGGTCGGCGGCGAGAACGTCAATCCGCTGACGATCGCGATGCCC
>DASWVL010000081.1:0-8979 GCA_036406255.1 Zeimonas sp. | reverse complement strand
CGCCTTCGGCCTGTACCACCCGCAGATGCCGATGCCCGAGCTGGGCAAGCAGGTCGGCGAGATCTACCAGAAGCAACGCGGCAACGAGCCGAACCGGCTGATCTTCCAGGCCGCCGACTCGGTGCTGCTGATCGCGCGCGCAATCGAGCAGGCGAAGTCGACCGACGGCGCGAAGATCATCGAGGCGCTGCAGAACATCGATTTCGAGGGAACGCGCGGCAGGTTCTCGTTCTCGAAGGAGCCCGGCTACACGTTCCAGCAGTGGGTCGACATCCCGTACGTCACCTACCAGCTCACCGAGGTGAATCAGCCGCTCAGCAAGACGACGCTGATCCAGGTGCCGGGCGAACCGCTGCACGTCGATCGCATCCAGAAGCCGTCGAAGTGACGGCTGTCGGCGTCGGCGTCCGGGGCCGCGCGCCGTCGCGGCAGACGTCGATCCCCGCTTCGATCCCCCGCGCCCGCGCGCTCGCGAGGCGCGGGGACGGAGACACCCTTGCTCGCACTCGACCTCTTCGTCAACGGCCTGATCATCGGCCTGTTCTACGCGCTGATGGCCGTCGGCCTGACGATGATCTTCGGGATCCTGAAGATCGTGAACTTCGCGCACGGCGAGTTCTACATGATCGGCGCGTACACCTACACGCTGGTGTCGATCGCCGTCGGCGTGCCGCCCTGGCTCGCGCTGCCGCTGGCAGCCGTCTCCGGGGCGCTGCTCGGCTGGGCCACCGAGCGCTGGCTGATGCGCCCGCTCTACGAAGGCTACGGCTCGTGGGGACTGATGAAGGACGAATACGCCGTCGTCGTCACCTTCGGACTGTCGCTGCTGCTGATCAACCTGGTCGACAAGGTCGTCGGCCCGTACCCGATGCGCGGACCCTCGCTGTCCGACGTCACCCGGATGTCGATCGGACCGTTCATGATCAGCGGCCAGAAGCTGATCACCGCGATCGTCGCGATCGTGCTGCTCGTCGGCCTGGCGCTGTTCATCAAGCGCTCGCTGTGGGGGCGGCAGGTGCAGGCGGTGGCGCAGAACCGGCTCGGCGCGTCGATCGCCGGCATCGACACAGCGCGCGCGAGCAGCATCGTCTTCATGGCCTCGGGCGTTCTGGCCGCGCTCGCCGGCGCGCTGCTCGCACCGGTGATCAATCCTTCGCCCGACGTCGGCATCTTCCCGGCGATCAAGTCGTACGTGATCGTCGTCATCGGCGGCATGGGGTCGATCCCCGGGAGCATCGTCGCCGCGCTGCTGCTCGGCGTGCTCGAGAGCTTCGGCGCGGTCTACCTGTCGTACGACTATCGCGACACCTTCGGGCTCGTGTTCCTGATCCTCGTCCTGCTGCTCCGCCCGCAGGGGCTGTTCGGCGAACGCGTCCGGGAGGTGTAACCGAATGGCCGTGCCCGCGCACCCCAATTTCCTGCGCGACAAGCTCGCGCAGGAACTGCGCCTCGCGCTCGTCGTCCTCGCGGTGCTCGCGCTGCTGCCGATCGGCATCTCGTCGCCGTACTGGCTCGGCGTGCTGATCGTCAGCATGTATTTCGCGATGCTCTCGGTCGGCTGGAACCTGCTCGCCGGCTACACCGGGCAGTTCTCGCTCGCGCCCGCCGCGTTCGCGATGCTCGGCGCATACACCACCGGCCTGCTCGCGTGGCACTGGCAGGTCCCGCTGTGGATCGGCCTGCCGATGTCGATCGTCGCGCCGGGCCTGATCGGCCTCGTGCTCGGACGCATCGTGCTGCGCCTGTCCGGCCCGTATCTCGCGCTGACGACGCTCGCCTTCGCCGAGATCGTGCGGCTCGTCATCTACAACTCGATCGGCTTCACGCGCGGCGATCAGGGCCTGAACGTGCCGCCGCTCGTCGAGACGCACGTCGCGAACTACTACCTGTTCCTCGCCGCGCTCGTCGGCTCGACAGTCGTCGTCTACGCGATGCTGCGCGCGCCGATCGGCCGCTACCTGCAGGCGATCCGCGACGACGAGATCGGCGCGGCCAGCCGCGGCATCGACGTCGTGCGCGCGAAGACGATCGCGTTCTTCGTCAGCTGCGCGATCTGCGGCTTCGCCGGCGGGCTGTACGGCACCTTCGCGCAGCTGGTCAGCCCCGAACTGGGGCTGATCGCGCAGACCGGCATCGTCATCGCGATGGTCGTCATCGGCGGGATGGGCACGCTCGTCGGACCGCTGATCGGCGCCGTGCTCGTCTACGTCGCCTCCGAGATGCTGCGCGACGTCGGCAACATCCAGATGATCGTCTTCGCGCTGCTCGTCATCGTGTTCGCGCGCTTCTTCCGCGAGGGTCTGTGGGGCCTCGTGCGCAACGCCTCGTCGCGACGTCGCGCGAGCGCGGCAACCGCACCGAAGGCTTCGTGATGGCGCTGCTCGAGGTCGAATCGGTGACGAAGCGCTTCGGCGGCCTGCGCGCCGTCGACGACGCCAGCCTTCACGTCGACGAAGGCGAACTGCTCGGGCTGATCGGCCCGAACGGTTCGGGCAAGACGACGCTGCTGAACCTGCTCTCCGGGCACATGCGCGCCGACGCCGGACGCGTTCGGCTCGACGGGCGCGACGTGCTCGGGCTCGACCCGGCGCGGCTCACGCGCCTGGGCGTGCTGCGCATGTTCCAGATGACGCGCGTGTTCGCGCGCGTGAGCGCCTTCGACAACCTCGTCGTCTGCGGACTCGCGATGGGTCTCGACGAGCGGTCCGCGTCGACGCGCGCGGTCGAACTGCTCGAGGAGCTGCAGCTCACGCACGTGATGCACCTCGACGCGGGCCAGTTGTCGGGCGGCCAGAAGAAGCTGCTCGAATTCGGCATGTGCTTCATGGTGCCGCCGCGCCTCGCGCTGCTCGACGAGCCCTTCGCCGCCGTGCACCCGGTGATGAAGGAGACGATGGCGGCGTTCATCCGGCGCCGCAGCGCAGGCGGCCAGACCTTCGTCCTGGTGAGCCATGACATGCCCGTCGTCGTCGAACTGTGCCCGCGCGCGGTTTGCATGAATGCCGGCAAGGTGCTCGCCGAAGGGCGCACGCAGGACGTGCTGCAGGATGCGGCGGTGATCGAGGCCTACCTGGGCGAACACGCCGCCGAAGAGGTCGATCATGGTTGATGCGACGCGCACCGCGGTCGGGGCGCCGACAGGCCTGGCCGGGGCGGCTGTTTCCGACACGCTGCTCGCCGTCGAGAACGTAACCGCCGGCTATCTCGGCGACATCGACGTGCTGCGCAACGTGTCGCTGTCGGTGCGGGCCGGACGCATCAGCGGCCTGATCGGGCTGAACGGCGCCGGCAAGTCGACGCTGATGAAGACGATCTGCGGTTTCCTGCACCCGAAGTCGGGGCGCGTCACCTGGCGCGGCCGCGACCTCTCGGGCCGGCCCGCGCACACGATGATCGACGACGGGCTGTGGTACATCCCGCAGGAGTCGAGCCTGTTCCCGTACATGACGGTGGCCGACAACCTGCGGCTCGCGCTCGAGGGCCGGCGCCGGCGCTTCGGCGACGTGCTCGAGCAGCGCTATGCCGACACGCTCGCGCGTTTCCCGGTGCTGAAGGAGAAGCTGTCTTCGCAGGCCGGCGACCTCTCCGGCGGCCAGCAGAAGTCGCTCGAGTTCGCCAAGGCGTACATGGTGCAGCCGCAGGTGTGCCTGATCGACGAACCGAGCATCGGCCTTGCGCCGCGCGTGGCCGCCGAGGTCTTCGAGTGGATCGACGCGTTCGCGCGCTCCGGCATGGGCATCCTGCTCGTCGACCACAACGTGCGGCGCGTCGTCGCGATGTCCGACCACGTGTACGTGATGAGCCTGGGCGAGATCACGGCCGAAGGAACGCCGGCGGATTTCGCGGGCGACCTGCACGCGCAGGTGCGCGAGTGGCTCGGGATCAACTTCTGATCGGCGCCGAGCTGGGCATTCGCATGGGAATTCCACCGAGCCGGACGTTGGTGTTGCAGCCGCTCGTGCCCGAAGCCTTCGAGCGGTACGGCTCGATCGTCGCTGCAGACGGGCACGCAGGCCGCCCGATCAACGACGGCACCTCGCAACGCTTCGACCTGCCCGACCCCGATGTCGACTGCGACGGCGGACGAGCGGCGCTCGCCGTGTTCCGCGCGCGGCGCACGGCACTTCCCTTCGTCCTGCGCACGCTCGAGCGGCACCGCCTCGGCAGCCAGACCTTCGTACCCCTCGGGGGCGCGCCCTTCGCCGTCGTCGTCGCGTGGGGCGCAAGCGCGCCGGAGCCGCCGTCGATGCGCGCCTTCCGCGTCGACGGCCGCTCGGGCGTCACGATCGCGCGTGGCATCTGGCATCACCCGCTGCTCGCGCTCGCCGACGGAGACTTCGTCGTGCTCGAGCGACGCGGTACCGATGTCGACTGCGAGCTCGCAGCCGTCCCGGAAACCCGCATCGTCGAGGGCTGATCGTCCGAGGGCGCGTGCGGCGCCTGACACACTACGGCGCTTCCCGAACGAAGCACAGGAGCAGCCCATGAGAATCGTCGCCATCCCGGCCGCCGCCGCCACCGTCGTGCTGATCGCAGGCTGTTCGTCGATGCCGTGGAGCGGCTCGTCGCGCGCGAGCGCGCAGGCCAACGCCGCGCCCACGCAAGGGCACACCGCCAAGGGCACCGTCGACTTCACGCAGCGCGGCGACGACGTCGTGCTCGCCGCGTCGTTCACCGGATTGTCGCCCGGCCCGCACGGCTTCCACATCCACGAGAAAGGCGACTGCAGCGCCGCCGACGCGACCAGCGCCGGCGGACACTTCAATCCCACCGGCAGGCAGCACGGCGACCCGATGCAGGGCGAACATCACCTCGGCGACCTGCCGATGCTGCAAGCCGACGCGAACGGCAACGCACGGCTGAACGCGACGATCCGCGGCGCCTCGCTGCGCGGCGGCGCGACGAACCTGGTCGGCCGTGCGGTGGTCGTGCACGCGCAGCGCGACGACCTGCGCTCGCAGCCGGCAGGAGACTCGGGTGCCCGGGTGGCGTGCGGCGTGATCGCGTCGGAGTGACGATTCCCCGCTCCGGCACGCCGGGCGGCACTCGGCAACGATTGACTTGACGTCGCATCGGACTAGAGTGGCGCGTATCGGGATGCCGGTACGCCGGTGGGTGCGGGGAGGAGTCATGAGCTTCCGGATCGAAGACCACGGCGTGCACCTGCAGGTGCGCATCGAGAACGATTCGCACAAAGCGCAGGAGGTCGTCGAGGCCGTCCACGCGTGCCGGGCGCTGAGCTGGTGGTCGTGCCCGTCGGGCGAATGCGCCCGTGTCGGCGAGTGCGAGGCCCGAACCGAGGGCGACGTCACCGTGCTGACGATGATCTCGCGCACCGGCGAGCCGCTCTCGCCGTCCGGCGTCGCCGAGTGCCTGCACTACGTGCTGGGCGACACGGCCGCGGGAGCGGCGCACTGAGCGGCGCACTGAGCGGGCCACTGAGCGGACCACTGAGCGGCCCGCTGCCTGGCGTCGCACGCGGCGGCGCACCGGGAGCCGAACGCCGCGTCGCTGCCCCGCGCGGAAGCGCGATCGTCGCCGTCGTGCTCGTTGCGGTCGCATCCGCGTTCCTTGCGCTTCCGGTTTCCGCGGCCAGCAGCGGCGCCGACCGCTTCGTCGCCGGGGCCACCGTCACCGAACGAGCGCCCGTCGAAGGCGACCTGTTCGCCGCCGCGGGCAGCGTCGACGTCGACGCTGCAGTGGCCGGAGACGCGGTCGTCGCCGGCGGCACGGTGCGGCTCGGCGCCGACGTCGGTGACTCCGTCTATGCCGCGGGCGGCCGCCTGTCGCTGGTCGGTCACGTGCAGAACAACGCGCGCCTGGCCGGCGGCCAGGTGCAGGTCGAGCCGGACGCGCGCATCGGCGGCAACCTCACGGTCACCGCCGGTCGCATCGAATTGCGCGGCGCCACCGACGGGTCGGTCGGAGCGGCGGGCGGACACGTGCTGATCGACGCACCGATCGGCGGCGACGTCGAGGTTGCCGCCGGCAGCATCGAGCTCGGCCCGAAGGCGCGCATCGCCGGCGATTTCCGCTACCGCAGCAGCGAAGCGCTGCAGCGCGATCCCGGGGCGCAGGTGTCGGGCACGGTCGAGCGCCTCGGCCCTGAATTCGCCGAGGAGTCCGAGGAGCGGCCGATGCGCTGGGTCGGCACCGTCTTCGCGGTGCTCTGGACGATCGGCCTGACGCTGCTCGCCGCGATCGTCGTCGCGCTCGTGCCGCGCGCGAGCGCCTCGATCTCGCAGGCGCTGCGCGAGCGTCCGGGCTTCGCATTGCTGCTCGGTTTCGTCGTGCTCGTCTGCACGCCGATCGCGGTCGTGCTGTCGTTCGTCACGGTGATCGGCATCCCGCTCGGACTGCTCGCGCTGCTCGTCTACCTGATGCTGCTGCCGCTTGCATGGATCGCCGCGGCGATCGGGATCGGAGACTGGTTCGCCGCGCAGCTGCCATCCTCCGGTAACGCGGTCGCGCCACGCGTGGTGGCCGCCGCGCTCGCCGTCGTGCTGCTCGCCTTCCTCGCACGCGTGCCGTGGGTCGGCGGCTGGATCGCCTTCGTCGCAATGATGGCCGGGCTCGGCGCGCTCGCGCTGCAGTTCCGCCGACTGCTTCCAGGCTGACGAATCACAGCTCCATCAGGTCGGCGCCGACGACGATGCGGCCGCCGAAGTGCCTGCGCACGCCCTCGGCCCACATCTCGTCGGTGATCGAGGCATCGTCGCCCGGAACGAAGTGCGACAGCACGAGCGTTTGCACGCCGGCCGCCTGTGCGATCCGCCCTACGTCTTCGGTGAGCGTGTGACTCGCAAGCAGGTGCTCGCGCAACGTCGCCGCGTTCGGTACTCGCTTGATCAACGCATCGATGCCCGGCAGGTACATCACCTCGTGCACGAGCACGTCGGCGCCGCGCGAGAATCCGGCGAGTTTCGGCAGGTATGCGGTGTCGCCCGAGAAGACGATCGCGCGGTCCGGGCAGTCGAAGCGCAGCGCATAGGCATCGCGGATCGGCGGATGCTTCACCCGCATTGCCGTGACGCGAACCGAATCGTTGCGGAATACCTCGCCGTCGCCGGCGATCTCGTGCGCTACCGCCAGCTTTCGCAGGTCGGGCTTGCCCTCGTCGCCGATTCGAGTCTCGATGTCGAAGCGCATCGATCGCATGAACGCCTCGGTCGCCTCTTCGATCGGAGGGGGTCCGTACACGTCGACGGGTTGCTTCAGGCCGGTGGCCCAGCCGTTGTACAGCAGGGGTCCGTACTCGAGGACGTGGTCCGAATGCAGATGCGTGAAGAAGATGTAGCGCAGCGTATTGAGCGGAACGCCGGCACGCACCAGCTGGCGCGAAACGCCGTAGCCGCAGTCGACCACGTAGGGAACGCCGTCGACAACGAGCAGGTTCGCGGGATTCGAACGCCCGGCACCGCCGACGCGCGGACCGCCCTTCGTCCCGAGCAGGACGAGTCGGCTGCGCTTCTCCTGCTGCGCCTGCGCGACGGCGGCTGCGGGGCGTGCCGCGGCGGCAAGCGTCAGCGCCGAGATACCCAGAAAACGTCGCCGCTGCATCGCTTCCTCCGTCTTGCCGTGGATCCGTTACAGAACTTGCCCGCGCCGGGAGCAAATCGTCGAAGTGGTCCTGCCGGCTACTTGCGCAGCCACCAGATGATCAGCGTGAGGACGATCGAGACGACGATCGACGTCATGATCGGGAAGTGGAAGCTGAAGTTCTCGCGCACGACCGAGACGTCGCCGGGCAGCCGTCCCCACGGAAAGCGCGACAGCCAGGGCCACAGCAGCCCGACGGCGACGAGGAGCAGTCCGACGACGATGAAGAGACGCTGCATGGGAACGGGCCTCCTGCGGGGAACGCCTGGGCCAGCCGCGGCTTCGCCGTAGATTTTCCTCCGACTGTGATGCCGGCGTCGCCCGGGTGGTCGTTGTCCCGAAAAACGGGATATTCGGCGTCCGCAACGCGCGACACGCGCCTTTCCGC
Organism: Zeimonas sp.; assembly: GCA_036406255.1. GTDB lineage: Bacteria > Pseudomonadota > Gammaproteobacteria > Burkholderiales > Burkholderiaceae_E > Zeimonas. The sequence goes on along the minus strand of DASWVL010000081.1, from coordinate 992 downwards.
GGCGCTCGGCGCGAGCGCCCGAGCGTGCCTGCATCGCGGCCCCTTGACGTGCAACCGCGCCGCGGCGACGATCGTCCCACGACCCCCCACGGCCCGGCCGCAGGTCGTCCTGTCGCCGGGCGCTTCCCGAACCCGACCCCGAACAGGAGCGCGAACATGCCCAAGCCGTTGCCCAGCGGAGCCGACCTGCAGAAACTGCAGAGCGAGACGATCGAGTTCACCGGCGCGGCCGCCGCGAAGACGATCGAGGGCTTCCGACGGCTGGCCGAGCTGAACATGCAGACCGCGCGCACGTCGCTCGAACAATCGAGCGAACAGATCCGGGCGCTGCTCGAGGCGCGCGACACCGAGACGCTGACCGAACTGGTCACGAGCTTCGCGATGCTGCCGCCGGAGAAGTTCGCTGCATACGCGAACGCGGTCTACACGATCGCGCAGGAAACGGGCGTCGACATCGGCACGCTCGTCGAGCAGCAAGTCGCGCGCAGCAACGAGCAGCTGGCCGAGGCGGTCGAGACGCTCGCACGCAATGCACCGGGCGGCGCAGGCGGGGCATTCGACTTCATCTCGAAGTCGATGGAAGCGGCGCGCGCGGCCTACGACCAGATGCAGCAGGCGGCGGCCAAGGCGGCAAGGCAGGGCACGGGCGCAGGAGGCTCGTAGCGCCCCTCGGCCGTCAGCCCGCGGGCGGTACGTAGTCGCGCTGCGTCGACGCGTACCGCACGAACCAGTCGAGCGCGCTCGGGTCGGCCATCGCGCTGCGGTTCGCCGCCGCGGCCTCCGGCACGCCGAGCAGGATCTTGCGCACCGGCACCTCCATCTTCTTGCCGGTGAGCGTCATCGGGATCGCGTCGACCCGATAGACCTTGTCGGGGACGTGGCGCGGCGTGCACGCGCTGCGCAGGCACTCGCCGATGCGCGCGACCAGCGCATCGTCGAGCGCCGCGCCTGCCTTCAGCCGGACGAACAGCGGCATGAAGAATTTTCCGCCG
>DASWVL010000080.1:0-32204 GCA_036406255.1 Zeimonas sp. | reverse complement strand
CGCGAAGACCTTCGAGCTGGGCCGTCGCAGCTTCCTCGCCGAGGCGCGCCTGCTCGCGCAGTTCCGCCATCCGGGCCTGCTCGAGGTGCTGCACTTCTGGGAGCAGAACGGCACCGCGTACATGGTGATGCCGTTCTACGAGGGGCGAACCCTCGACCAGGTGCTCGCCAACGGCCCGCAGGAGGTCACCGAGGCATGGCTGAAGGCGGTGATCCGGCCGGTGCTCGATGCGCTCGAGCACATGCACGGAGAGGACTGCTATCACCGCGACGTTTCGGCCGACAACATCCTGATCCGCAACGACGGCAAGGCGTTGCTGCTCGACCTCGGCGCCGCGCGGCGGGTGATCGGCGAGAGCGACCGCGCGCTGACGGTGATGCTCAAGCCGGGCTACGCGCCGATCGAACAGTACGCCGATGATCCGGCGTGCCGGCAGGGACCGTGGACCGATGTCTATGCGGTCGCGGCCGTGCTGCATTTCGCGATCACGAACCGGATGCCGCCGGCGTCGGCGTCCCGCGTAATGCACGATTCGCTTCCGTCGCTCGCGTCGCTCGCGCCCTCCGGCTACAGCCAGCGCTTTCTCGAGGCAATCGACCGCGGCCTGTCGATACGCCCCGAAGAGCGGCCGCGTACCGTCGGAGAGTTCCGCTCGCTGCTCTTCGCGGCGTCTCCGGACCAGGACATCGCGGGAACCGAGGCCCGCAGTGGTGCCGTACGAGGTCGCGGCAACGGCGATTCGCAGCCCGCTCGCGCGGACGCGGTGCGCACGCCGGCACCGAGATCGAGGCTTGCGCGGTCCGCGGGCATCGTCGCCGCAGCGCTCGTCGCCGCCGGCGTCTGGCTCGCGCTCGGCGAGGACCCGGCACCGGCAGCTTCCGTCGCGGCGGAAACCGCGCCCGCGCTCTCCTCGTCGGGGGCGGCAAGCGCCCCGCGCCTGTCCGATCCGGCACTGGTCGACCCCGTGCCGGTTCCAGAACCGACGGCGGCGACCGATGCGTCGCTTTCGTCGAGCCTTCGCGAGGCGCGCGCGGGTGGCGCGCAGTCCACCACACCCGCCCCGCGCGGCGTCGCCGCGGCGCCGAGCGCAGGCGCGCGGGCCGCACCCATTTCGGACGCACCGGCGCCCTCGGCGCCAGCCACGTCGGCGCCGGCCACGGGCACCGGAACGCTGCGGCTGGTCGTGGCTCCCTGGGGGGAAGTGTTCGTCGACGGCGCCTCGCGCGGCGTCACGCCGCCGTTGAAGCAGCTCACGCTCGATGCCGGCTCTCACCGTATCGAGATCCGCAATCCGGCGGGCAAGACGTGGACGAAGGAAGTCGACGTCGTCGCCGGCGCGCGAACCACCATCACCCATCGCTTCCCATGAAGAACGAATCCCGGCATCCCCGGCGCCGGCCGTTCGCGACGACGAGCGCGCTCGTGCTCGCGTTGCTGATCGGCGGCTGCGCATCGGTGCAGGACTGGCCCGAGTCGGTTCGCGGCGCCGATGCGCCCGCCGTGGCATCCGACCCGGACATGGGGCGGCGCAAGCTCGCCGAGGGCGTCGAACGCTACGAGGCGGGTGATTTCGTCAGCGCGATCCGTGCGCTGAACGCACCCGAGATCGAGCAATCGGACCGGGCCACGCGCGTCGAGGCCGGAAAGTACCTGGCGTTCACCTACTGCGTGACGAATCGGCGCACGCTGTGCCGCACGGCCTTCGATCGCGTGCTGGCGCTCGATTCGACCTTCGCACTGCAGCCGGCGGAGGCCGGCCACCCGCTTTGGGGGCCGGTGTTCGTGCAGGCGCGCAAGGCCGCCGACCCGCGCACGCGCTGAGCCGGATCGCCGCTTTCGCCCTGTCGAAAGCGAGACCCGCGGCGCCTCACGCGTTATTCTTCGCCCCTTCTGGGGGAGGAATCAGCGCGCGATGGCATTGTTTGGACGCGGCGGACCGGTCGTCTTCGAGCCCTACGGGTATCGCAAGCGACGCTCATGGGGCATCCCGCGCTGGCTGGTCCTGCTGCTCTTGGGCATCGCCCTCGGCGCCGGAGGCCTGCTGTACGTACAGGAGGAGTATCTCCCCGCGCGCCTGAGTCCCGAGGAATCGCAGCGGCTGCAGGCGCGCGTCTCGGAGCTGGAAGCCGAGCGCGTCCAGTTGCAGTCGTCGCTCGACGAGGCCACCGCGAAGTCTCGTGCGAGCGAGGCCGAGACGAAGCGCCTGTCGGCCGAACTGGTCGCCGCGCGTGAGCAGGCGCAGCAGCTGCAGCAGGACATCGCGCTCTTCGAGGACGTGCTGCCGCCGGATCCTCGCGACGGCGCAATCGGCGTGCGTGCGGCGCGGTTCTCGAACGAGAACGGGAGCCTCGCCTATCACGTGCTGCTCACGCGCGAGACGAAGGCTGGGAAACCGTTTCGCGGCGTGATGCAGCTCGTCGTCTCGGGCTCGCGCGCGAGCGGCGCCAACGCCACCGTCACGCTCGACCCGCTCGACGTGAATCTCGCTTCGTACGAGCACCTGCAGGGGACGCTGCCGCTGCCCGACGGCTTCACGGCGCGACAGACGACGATCCGCGTGCTCGATGCGCCGAACGGCCGGCTGCAGGGCATGCGCGTGATCAACGTGCGCTGACGCGCGTCCTCCGCCGTTCCCCGTGCGTACGCTCGAGGCCTTCCACGATTCCGAGCGCGTGCTGCGCCTGGCCGCGGAGACCTTCTTCGGCCAGCTCTCCGAGCAGTGCGAGGGCATCCTCGTCGTCGACGCGTCGTCGCGCATCGTCTGGACCGACGACCGCTGGCAGCGCAACATGACCAGCCTCGGTTTCTCGTCGATCGACCAGATCATCGGCAAGCCGGTCGAGGAGGTGGTGCCGAACACGCTGATGCGTCACGTCGTCGAGACCGGCCGGCCGATCCTGCTCGACATCCTCGAGAACAAGGCGGGCACCTATCTCGTCTCGCGCTTTCCGTTGAGGGACGACTCCGGCGCGGTGATCGGTGCGGTCGGGTTGATCCTGTACGACGAGATCGAGTCGCTCAAGCCGCTGATCGGCAAGCTCGGCCGGCTGCAGAGCGAGCTGGCGCAGGCGCAGAAGGAACTCGCGCGCCAGCGCCGCACGCGTTACACGTTCTCGAACTTCGTCGGCAACAGCGAGCGCGCTCTCGAGGTGAAGAGCCGTTCGCGCCGCGCGGCGGTGCTCAACACGACGGTGCTGCTCCTCGGCGAGACGGGCACCGGCAAGGAGCTGCTCGCGCAGGCGATCCACGCAGCGTCGCGTCGCGCACGCGGACCCTTCATCGCGGTGAACGTCGCGGCGATTCCCGAGACGCTGCTCGAGGCCGAGTTCTTCGGCGTCGCACCCGGCGCGTACACCGGAGCCGACCGGCGCGGGCGCGACGGCAAGTTCGCGCTCGCGGATGGGGGAACGCTGTTCCTCGACGAGATCGGCGACATGCCGCTCGCGCTGCAGGCGAAGCTGCTGCGCGCGCTGCAGGAGCGCGAGGTCGAGCCGCTCGGCTCGAACACGATGAAGCGCGTGGACGTGCGCGTGATCGCGGCGAGCAGCGTCGATCTCGCGACGCTCGTCGCCGACGGGCGCTTTCGCGCCGATCTCTACTACCGGCTCAACGTGCTGCCGATCCGGCTGCCGCCGCTGCGCGAGCGCGTCGAGGACCTCGAACCTCTGTGCGAGCACCTGCTCGAGCAGATCGCGCTCGAGCACGAGATGCTGCCGAAGGAGATCGAGCGCGACGCGCTCGAGGCCCTCGCGCGGATGCCATGGCCGGGCAACGTGCGCGAGCTGCGCAACGTTCTCGAGCGTGCATGCTCGCTGTGGGACGGGATGCGATTGACGACGGACGCGCTGCGCGCGGTTCTGCCCGAGATCGATCGGGGGGCCGTCCTGCCGGCATCGAACGGGTACGAGGCGATGCAGTCCGGCTCGACCTTCGGGGCGGATGCCGCCCGGGTGTCGCCGGCCGCACCGGCGCACGATGCGTCGACGGCGCCCGTTACCGCTCCGGCGCCGGATCCCGCCCGGGCGCCCGATACCGCTCCGGCACCCGCTTCCGCTTCGACCCGACCGCTTCCCGCTCGCATCGCGGAGCTCGAGCGGCGGGCGATCGCCGAAGCGCTGCGCGAGACGGGGGGCAACCGCCTGCGCGCCGCGCGTCGGCTGGGCATCGCGCGTGCCACGCTCTACCAGAAGCTCGCGCAATTCCCCGAACTCGCAGCGGGCCGGAGCCGCTGAAGCTTCTGCCGCAGGAGCGCCGCGCAGAGGAGCGGCGCTCCGCCGCGGAACTGCGCCACCCGACGCCGGCGTCTACGCGCTGCCCGCGGGCGTACCGGTCGGCGCGATCCGCTGCACGTCCTCGAGCCCCCCCGCGAGCCGCATCGCGACGAAGCACATCAGCGCCAGCAGCACGAGCACCGTCACCGCACCGAAACGCTGGTCGATGAAGCCGAACGCGCCGGCGCCCAGCATCACGACGCCGCCGATCGTATTCGTCAGCGCCGTGTACGCGCCCCGCTCGGTCGCCCCCGACATGTCGACGACGTGCGTGGTGCGTCCGAGCTTGACGCCCTGGTCGGCGATCGTCGCGACGAAGACGAGCGCCGGCAGCACGATCGCCGAGTCCGCGTCGATGCCGATTCCCCGGGCGAAGCCCGCGCCGATCGCCGCGGCGAGCGCGATGCACGCCGCTCCCATCCCGGCCGCCATGACGAGAACGCGCCGGCTCGACACGTCGGACATTCGTCCCCAGACGTAGCTGCTGGAGATCGTCGCGAGCGCGACGGCGATGACGAAGGGGCCGAGCGTTCCGGTGCCGGCCGACTCGCGCTCGCCGAGCGCGACGACGAAGGGCGGCGCCAGCGCGGTGGCCATCAGCAGGCAGCGCACCGCGATGAAGCGCACCAACTGCGGGTCCTCGCGCAGCAGAGCGAACTGGCGGATCGCCACCGTGAGCGCGTTGCCGCCGCCCTCGGTGGCGCCCGGCTCCTCGGCGAGCGACGCGAAGAACAGCGCCGCGACCATCCACAGCACGCCACCCAGGACGAGTGCCGCCGCGATCGTCGCGATCGAGCGTTCGACGATGCCGGTGCCGAGCAGCACGCCGAAGGCGAGCACGAGCACCGCCGACACCGTGCCTGCGGTGCCGGAGACGGTGCCGCGCGTCGACTTGCGGACCGTCTTGCCGAGCACGTCCTTGTGCGCGATCGAGCCGGCGCTGCGTGCCAGCGACAGTACCGTCAGCAGCGCGAGGATCGCCCAGCCGGCCGCGGCACCTTCCAGCAGCAGCGCGGCGAGTGCCATTCCGATCATGCAGGCGCCCTGCACGACGGCGCCGATCGCCCACACCCACTTGCGGATGGGCAGCGAGCGTATCGCCGCAGCGATCACCAATTGCGGCAGCAGCGCGCCGGCTTCCCGGATCGGCACGAGCCACCCGAGCATGAAGGTCGGCGCGCCGATCGCGCCCATGAGCCACGCGAGCACGATCTTCGGATCGAGCAGTCCGTCGGCGGTCTTCGAAGTCGACAGTGCCGAGACGTGCAGCACGAAGTTGCGCGGCTGCTCGCGGCAGCTCTCCTCGGGGATGTCGAGGCAGACGCGATCGACGTCGTCGCCGGTCAGGACTTCGTAGACGCGGTTTCGCAGCGAGGGTGCAGGAGCGGTGGACATGTGCGCAGAGTCTGCCTGGAGCCGGTACGGGCCCGAGCTTACGGGCGGATCGCGAAGACAGGCGCTTTCGCGCGAAGACGCAGCCCGCGGTGGCTTGCCCGCCTTCGGGGTGCACGGCGGAGCTACCGCTTCGCCAACTTCCCCGCCGTCCCGCTGGCTGACACCATCATCATCCCGTTGTTCTCGCCGAGTACCTCGTAGTCGAAATCGATTCCGACGATACCGTCGGCACCTCGCTCGCGAGCGGCGGCGATCATGTCGCCGAGCGCCGCGTCGCGCGCACCGGAGAGCGCGCGCTCATAGCCGCCTGCGCGCCCGCCGCTGCGCCGATTCCCGCGCGGGCGAGTGCGCCTTCCCCTTCATCTTATGCGGTGTCCGCCCGTCTCGTGATAGAGGTGCTTCCGATGATCCCCACGATCGCAGCCTTCGAACGTTCGCCCGATCGGGGCCAGGGGCTGGCGCGCGACATGCCGGTCCGCTGGGCTCTCGAAGAGGTGGGCCAACCCTACGAGGTACGTCCGGTTTCGTTCCGCGCGATGAAGGAAGCGGCGCACCGAACGATTCATCCCTTCGGGCAGATTCCGACCTACGAAGAAGGCGATCTCGCCCTGTTCGAGTCGGGGGCGATCGTGTTCCATATCGCCGAACGGCATGCGGGCCTCCTGCCCCGGGATGCGCCTGCGCGGGCGCGCGCGATCATGTGGATGTTCGCCGCACTCGACACGGTGGAGCCGCCGATCGTCCAACTCGACGTCGTCAGGTACCAGGAGCGTGACAAGTCCTGGTATGAACAGCGTCTGCCTCTCGTCGAGGATCGGATTCGTACCCGGCTGGGCGAGTTGTCCCATCGGCTCGGAAAGGCCGAATGGCTCGACGGCGCGTTCAGTGCCGGCGATCTGCTGATGGTGCAAGTGTTGCGCAGGCTCGCCGGATCGGGCCTGCTCGAGGAATATCCGATGCTCAGCGCCTATGTCGCCCGCGGTGAAGCGCGGCCGGCCTTCCGGCGCGCCTTCGACGCGCAGTGGGCGGTGTTCCATGGCAGTCACTGACGCGCTTGCGCAATTCGGCTGCACGTCAGGCGACACAATCGACCCCGTGGATCACATCCTCGCTTTTCGCCGCGCAACCCCGGAGGACCTGCCGGCGATCGTCGCCTTGCTCGCCGACGACCCGCTCGGGGCCCGGCGCGAGCGCTTCGTCGATCCATTGCCGCAGGCCTACCACGACGCGTTCGCCGCGATCGACCGGGATCCGAACAACGAACTCGTGGTGGTCGACGCACCGGGCCATCGCGTCATCGGCATGCTGCAACTGACGTTCATTCCGTGCATCACGCATCAGGGCGGATGGCGTGCACTCATCGAAGGGGTGCGCGTCGCAGCCGTGTTCCGGTCCGGCGGCGTCGGCAGGCAGATGTTGTCGTGGGCCATCGAGCGGGCCCGCGATCGGGGCTGTCACATGGTCCAGCTCACGTCGGACAAGACGCGTGCCGATGCGGTCCGCTTCTACGAGCAGCTGGGCTTCGTCGCTTCGCACGAAGGCATGAAGCTTCACCTCGAAAGCCGGGGTGCCGGCTGAAGCGCCGATCGAGCGGATCCAGCGACCCGCGACGGTTCGAGGGCGACTTTGCATGCGTCTCTGGTCCCTCCACCCGGGCTATCTCGATCCGCAAGGGCTCGTCGCCTTGTGGCGTGAAGCCTTGCTCGCAAAGGCCGTGCTGTGCGGCGCCACGCGGGGTTATCGCGAACACCCGCAGCTGGAGCGGTTCAAGGCGCATCCTCATCCCCGCCTGGCCATCGACTCGTACCTGGCGGCGGTGCACGAGGAGGCGACGCGGCGCGGGTACCGGTTCGATCGCTCGAAGGTCGGGCGGGTCAGGGAAGTACAGTCGATATCGGTGTCGTCGGGCCAGCTGGCGCACGAGTGGGGTCACCTGCAGCGAAAGCTTGCGGTGCGCAGTCCGGATGTCCTCGCGCGGTGGGCCACGGTGGTGACGCCGACCTGCCACCCGCTGTTCCGCCGGAGACCCGGACCGGTGGCATCGTGGGAGCGGGCGACGGTACGAATCCCGTTCTGACGGCATCGACCATGGTTTCCCTGCCGCCGCTCGAGGATACTTGCAGGGCGGCTCGTCTCGATGGAGGGTGATATGCAGAATCCGGCGAGGAATACGGTCTGCCTCTGGTACGACGGAGACGCCGAGGAAGCGGCGCGCTTCTACGCCTTGACTTTCCCCGATTCTTCGGTCGACGGGGTGTACCGCGCACCGGGGGACTATCCCGCCGGGAAGGCCGGCGACGTGTTGACGGTCTCGTTCACCGTGATGGGCATTCCCTGCCTGGGACTCAACGGCGGACCGGAGTTCAAGCACAGCGAGGCGTTCTCGTTCCAGGTCGCCACGGTCGACCAGGCCGAAACCGACCGCTACTGGAATGCGATCGTGGGCAACGGCGGCGAGGAGAGCGTCTGCGGCTGGTGCAGGGACAAATGGGGACTGTCGTGGCAGATCACGCCGATCGCGCTGACGCAGGCGATCGCCGATCCCGATCCCGCAGCGGCCAAGCGCGCGTTCGACGCGATGATGCAGATGAGGAAGATCGACGTCGCGGCCATCGAGGCGGCGCGACGCGGCTGAGGCCGCCTCACACGGAACCTGAATCGGGAATGAACGCGCGATTCAGCGCTGGTTCATGCCCGCGCCGCACGATGGCTCCACGGTCGAAGGAAAGACCGCTACAGGAGAGATCATCATGCGTGCCAGGCTCCTCATCGCCACTCTCGCACTGGGCGGCGGAATCCTCGCCGGCGGAACGATGTCGTTGCCGGCGCTTGCCCAGACCTTCGCCAGCAATGGCGTCGTCCGCGGCGCCGCCCCCGATGTGGTCCAGCTGACGCTGCACGAGGTGCAGCTGCGGCTCGAGGCCATGGGCTATCGCGAGCTCACCAAGATCGTGCGCGAGCCCGACCGGCTCCGGATCAAGGCCACCGATTCGCAAGGCCGTCGCGTGGATCTCGCCGTGGACCCCGTCCATGGCGACGTTCTCGATGCCGAAGTCCGGCGCAGCAGGGTCGAGCGCACCGAGGTCGATCGAGCCTCCTGGCTGACGCTCCACCAGGTCCAGGTCAAGCTCGAAGCGATGGGCTATCGCGACATCGAGGAGATCGAACGCGAACGGAACGGCTACGAGGCGAAGGCGACCTCTGCGCAAGGGCAGCGGGTCAAGCTGGCCGTCGCGCCACGCAGCGGCGAGGTCAGCGAGGGCCGGGCCGAACGTGTCACGCGCGCGGCCATCGGCATGTCCGACTGATTCGTCCGGCGCGACTGCGACCTCACCGTCATGCAGTCGCGCCGGCGCTTTCGCGATCAGAGCCGCTCGAGGATCCGGTTCACCGATTCGAGGTCCACCGGCTTCACGAGGTGGAAATCGAACCCGGCGTTGCGCGCGCGGCGCCGGACTTCCTCGGTGCCCCAGCCACTGACCGCGACCAGCACGGTCGAGCCGAAGTGCGGGTCGCCGCGCAAGCGCGACGCCACGGTGTAGCCGTTGATGCGGGGCAGGCCGATGTCGCACAGCACGACGTCGGGCCGGAATATCCCGGCGATCTGCAGTGCGGCCGCGCCGCTGTAGGCCGTTCGCATCTCGTGTCCGGAGGCCTCGAGCAGCAGGGCGAGCGTGTCGGCGGCATCGGTGTTGTCGTCGACGACCAGCATGCGCAGGCGCCGCACGCCGGGGGCGCCGTCGGCGGACGCGAGCGCCGCCGACGACATCGCCCGCCCGGTTTCGATCGCGGGCAGCCGGATCGTGAACGTGCTCCCCTGTCCGAGGCCGGGGCTCTCGGCGATCGCCGACCCTCCATGCAGGGTCATCAACTTGCGCACCAGAGAGAGTCCGATGCCCAGGCCGCCCTGCGCGCGGTCCAGCGTGCGGTCGACCTGTGCGAAAAGATCGAAGATCCGATCGAGCATCTCCGGCGGAATTCCCACGCCGTTGTCCGACACGCGCACGACCGCGTCTGTACCCTCGGCGCCTACCGAGACGCGGATCGATCCGCCGCTCGGCGTGTACTTGGCGGCATTCGTCAACAGGTTGCTTACGACCTGCGAGAGTCGCTGGGCATCGCCGAGAACCCATATCGGCGCATCGGGCAGCTCCACGCACAGCTCGTGCGATACCGCGTCGAGCGCCGGGCGGCTGCACTCGAGCGCGGCTTCGACGACCACACGCAGGTCCACGCGCTCGCGCTCGAGGCGGACCTTGCCCGTGGAAATTCGGGAAACATCGAGCAGGTCGTCGATGAGCTTCACCAGCATTCGCATCTGGCGTTCCATCATTTCGCGCAGGCGTGCGGCCTGGGCTTCTTCCCCCGGAGGGAGCCACGCCAGTGCCTGAAGGCCGGTGCGGATCGGGGCAAGTGGATTGCGCAGTTCGTGTGCGAGCGTGGCGAGGAATTCGTCCTTGCGGCGATCGGCATCCCGCAGCGCCTGCTCTGCCTCGAGCTGCGCGACCAGCTGGTCGCGCAGTTCGTACTGCCGCCTGCGTGCCCGCAGTGCCGCGAGCACGGCGCTGACCATCGAGGCCGTGGAAACCGGCAGATCGAGCAGCGTGACGTTCGTGAGCGCGGCGACCACGCGCGCGGCCGAGGGCGATCGCTCGCGGTCGCGGGTCAGGAGCACCACCGGCACGTCCGACCATGCTGGTTGGCCGGCCAGTCCGTCGAGCAGCGCGTCCATGCGCCGTCCATCGAGGGAGGCATCGGCGAGCAGGACGGCGCCGACGTCGGTGCGCAGCTGCCGCGCCATGGCATCGGTGTCCTGCTCCAGCGCAACCGAGCGCACGCCGGCCTTCTGCAACAGGTGGACGGTGACGTCGACGTCGCGCCGGGTCGGCGCGGCAATCAGCACGCGCATCGCGTCGAGTCCCGACGCTTCAGTCGCCACGCGCATGCTCGGCCAGGAACGCGTCACTCACGCCCGGCTCACCGCTCTCGACCGGCACGCCGGTCAGGATGCCGCGCAGCTGCATGAGCGGCGGGCCGAGGTGCACGCCTGTCGAGTCGAACCAGATGCGCCGGATCGAATCCTCGTGCGGACCGCTTCGCTTCTTGAGGACCGAGATCGCTTTGCGCACCGCGCCCGAGTGCTCGAACATCCGCAGGGTGATGACGGTGTCGGCGAGGTAGCTTGAGTCGATCACCGAGTCTCCGTCCTTCAACGCGAAACCACGCTGCGCGAGCACCAGGAACGTGGCCACGCCCTGGCCGTTCAGGTACGCGAGCAGCTCGTGCAACTGGGCCGTGAGGAAGCTGGCTTGGGGCATCGCGTTCAGGTAGCCGTTCAGGCTGTCGATGACGACGACGCGTGCACGGTCGCGCTCGACGCAACGGCGCACGATGTGCGCGAACTCGCCCGGCGTGATGTCGGCCGGATCGACCTGCCGGATTCGGACCTCGCCGGCTCCCGTCCCTTCGCGTACCGCGATGCCGAGCGCGGCTGCGCGGTGCAGCAGCAGCGCGGGCGCCTCATCGAACGCGAAGATGGCCGCATGGTCTCCGCGCTGCGCGGCGGCCGCCGCGTATTGCAGCGTGAGTGTCGACTTGCCGGTGCCCGGCGTGCCGGAGACCAGCGTGCACGTGCCCCGGTCGATGCCCCCGCCGAGCAACTGGTCGAGCGCGACGACACCGCTGGCGACGGACGCACGCTCGAAGACCACGCCATGCTCCCCCGACGCGAGCCTCGGGTACACCTCGAGACCGCCAGGCAGGATGCGGAAATCGTGGTAGCCGCTGCGAAAGTCGCTGCCGCGGAACTTGATCACCTGAAGCTGGCGGGCGATCGAACCGTAGGCCGGCGCATGCTGGTCCAGCGAAACCACGCCATGGGCGATGCTGTGCAACTGCATGTCGGGTCCTTCCGACGTGCGATCGTCCACCAGCAGTACCGTGCACTTGCGCCGCGAGAAGAACTGCTTCAGCGCGAGGATCTGGCGACGGTAGCGCAGCGAACCTTGTGCGAGCAGGCGCAACTCGGACAGCGAGTCGAAGACCATGCGGTCCGGGTTCGCACGCTCGACGATGTCGAGCACGCGCCGCGTCGTCTCCGTCAGCTCCACCTCCGAAGGGTGATACAGCGTGAGCTGCGAATCGACGTTCAGTTCCTCGTCGTCGCCCGCCAGCTCGGCGATCTCGAGGCTGTCGAGCGACCAGCCATGCGACTGCGCGCCCGCAACCAGTTCCGCCCGCGTCTCCGAAAGCGTCACGTACAGGCATCGCTCGCCGTGCCGGATGCCCTCGAGCAGAAACTGCAGTGCGAGCGTGGTCTTTCCGGCTCCGGGGTTGCCGTCGAGAAGATAGAGCCGGTTGGCGATCAGCCCGCCGTGCAGCACGTTGTCCAGTCCGGCGATTCCCGTCTTGCAGCGCCCGTCTCGTTCCTTGTCGTTCATCGCGCATGTCCCTCGTGACGCGGCGCGCCGGGGGTGAACCTCTGGCGTCAGCAAACGACGTGCTCGACCCCGAGGCATGAAGCGCACTGGCTGAGCCGGCGCGGCCCGACGGTATCCTCTGTCGATGTACACCGATCCTAGCGTCCGCCGTTGCACCACGCTTCGCGGGCGTGCGTCCGCGATGCTCGGCGCTGCACTGGCCGTGCTCGTCGCGATCCACGCCGCGCCTGCGTTTGCCTGGAGCAACCATGCACTGGGCGCGTGGGCGGCGCTGAAGGACGTTCCGGAACTCGCGCATCGGGAACCCGTGCGCGTGGAGTCGCTCGATGCGTTCCTCGTTGCGCAGGGCGATGCGCTCGAGGCGGTGCTCGACGCACAGGAGGCCTGGTCGCGCGAGCACGTGCCCACCTATCCGCCGCGCCCCGATGCGCTTCGTTTCGTCGCGGCGGGGGCGAACACCCCCGAGGCGCTGCGCGCGCGCTTCGTCTCCGCTCTGCGGATCGCGCCGGACGCGCGGCTCGCGTTGTTCCTCAAGCGCGTTTCACCGCACGACGACCCGGCCCGGCCCGCACTGGCGCGCAGTCGCGTCAGCACGCTGGCGGACGACGAAGGCGAGGACCTCGCAGGCCTGTCGCCGTTCGTCGCGCTGCGCGAAGGCGAGTCGGTCTCGCCGCTCGCGGTCGTCGCGACCGCGTCGGACGAGCCCGACTACGGGCTCGACGTCGGCCTGTGGGAGGACAACGGGACGCCGCAGGGGCGCAGGTACGGCTTCGGCAGGCAACCCTTCGGCAATCCCGCGCTGTCCTTCGGATCGCAGGCGCCGTTCCACATGGGCTTCTGGTACGAGTCGCCGATCGTCTACGCGGCGGCCGGTTTCCTGAAGCGGACGTACCCCGAGTATCGGATCCACCTGTACCGGACCCTGGCGCTGCACGCGATGCGCACCGGACACGAGTACTGGGGCTGGCGCTTTGCCGGCTGGGCGATGCACTACATCCAGGACCTCACGCAGCCGTACCACGCCCGCGTGCTGCCCGGGGTGAGCACGGTGCGCATGCTGTGGATCAACGCGCTCGACCTCGCGGGCTGGCCCGACGCGAAGAGCCGCGCGATCACGCTCGTGTCGAACCGGCACCTGGCGCTCGAGAACTTCCAGCGCACGGCGCTCGTGGCTGCGCTCGACGCTCCGGCGAGCGCCTCTCCGCTGCTTCGCGCACTAGCGGGCGCGGGGGGCGATCACGTGGCGGCGGCGCCGGGCGTGGGCGCCGGCGCTACCGCACAGCCCGTGTTCGCCTGGAACGATCCGCGCGAAGGGGTCGCGAAACGCGCGGCGCAGGCAGCGGATGCGTTGGACCGTGCGGTCGCGCACGCGCTGCCGTCGAAATTCGTCGACGATCCGGATTTCGAGTTCGGTGTCGACGCCAGGGGTGTCGACCTGCACGCGCTTCTCGGGGACACCGTGCCCGATGCACGCAGCGCGATGATTCGGGCGCTCGTTCCGCTGATGCAGGAATACGGCGCATACACCCGTGCGTTCGTGCGGACCATGCTCGCCGGCGGAGTTGCGCAACGGCCCTGACGGGCTGGCGTGGGGTCCGCTTCAGCGGCCCGCGTCGTTTTCGCCGATGGCGCCGCCGGCGCCGCCGGCCTGCAGCGACTTCCGTGCCTGCGCGAGGCTGCTGCGAATCGAATCGGCCATCCCGGAATCGGCCGGAAGGGCACCGAGCGCGCGCTGCCAGGCGTCGATCGCGGCGCGTACGTCACCGCGCTGGAACGCGTCGGTTGCCGCAATCGACAGCGCCTTCCATTGCCCCGGATTCGCGTCGAGCGCTCGCCGCACGAGCTGCATCGGTCGGCCCTCGAGGCGGCGTCCCTGTGCCATCGCGACTGCATCGGCGTAGTCGGCGAGAACGTCGGCATCGAGAGAACCGAGCGCCTCCAGCTTCTCGTAGGCCGCGACCGCTTCGGGGAAACGCATCATCACGTAGTAGGTGCGCGCGAGCGTGCGCCATCCGTTCGCGTCGCCCGGCTCGCGTTCGAGCCGCTGCGCGAGCCGATCGGCGAGTCGCTCGATGTCGACGGCGGCTTCGGACGGGCGCCGTGCTTGCGCCGAGAGCTGCGCCGCGCCCGGCATTCGCGCCGTCCTCGAAGGGGTCTGCAGGGGCGCGACGAACAGCCACCAGTACAGCGCGACGATCGTGAGCGGGATCGCCAGGATCAGCGCGACGCCGAGTCGCTCGATGGCGGTTCGCGGCATGTCACTGCCACCGATGGGTATAGGTGAGACCGACGAAGGTGGCGTTCTGCCGCTGCAGCTGGCTGACCGTGGTGTTGTCGCTGAACAGGAACGGAGTTCCGTCGAAGTTGTAGCTCCAGTCGTTGAAGCGCGCACGGTAGTGGATGAGGTCGACGCGCACCGACGAGGCCTTCGTCACCGGGTATTGACCGAACAGTCGCAACTCGGTCGTGCGGAAGACGATGTCGGGCAGTCCGCCGGTCGCCTGAAGCAGCGAGGTGCTGGCGATGTCTGCACTCGGCTCGAGCGCCTGCGAGTACCGGTTGCGATCGTCGAACCACGACAGCGTCCCGCCGACCCGCCATTTCGGACCGACGCGTCCGACGGTGCCGACGCCGAGGGCGGTGTTGTCGTTGTCGAAGGCCATCACGTAGCCGGCCGGGCGCGTCTGGTCCAGCGTCTGGCTGCCGAGCGAGACGTAGCCGTTGAGCCGCCAGCGAAGCGACAGCACGTAGTCCCAGTCGAAGCTGTACAGCCGCATGTCGGTGCGCCGCAACCCCTGCGTGCCGGGCGCGCTGAATTCGTCGCGCCCGTAGTCGGCGCTGAACTGCAGCGTCAGGGCGTCGCTCGGTTGCCAGACGGCATTCAGGCGCACCTTGTCGCGGTCGCGGTCGGCGAGCGTCGGCATGAAGGTTGCCGTGCGGGTGACGACGGCGCCCGGATCGCCGAACGGAACGACGCCGGTTCCGCCGCTGACCGGCCGCAACCAGCCCGATCCCTCGCGCCTGCTGGTCACGAAGCTGATGGCGCCGCTGAACGTCTCGGTCATGCGCCTGCGCAGCTCGGCGCGCCACCCGAGTTCGTCGGTCTTCTGGCGCAACGCACTGACGCCGAACGCCGCGCTGCTCGGCGCGAAGGTGCCGCGATCGATTTCCTCGTAGTCGACGCCGAAGGTGCCGCGGTAGTCGCTGGTGAACTGGTAGCTCGCCTGCAGCCTGCCTCGAGTCTTCGTGTAATCGCGCTGGCGGTTCGTGAACGTGATGAACGTCGACGTTCCTTCCTGTCCGATGACGTTGTAGAGCGCCAGCGGCGTTCGGTCGTCGCGGTCGTCATGACGGACGTCGGCGAGCAGCGACAGTTTGGGAATCGGGCGCGACGCGAAGCCGAGTTGCGCGAGCGTCGTGTCGACGCGGCCGTCGAGGTCCGTCGCCCCGACGGGGCCGGCGAATCCGGACGCAGCGAAGCCCTGGTCCTGCGTCGCGCGCGCGACGCCGAGCTTGAACGTTGCGCGCGTCGTCGGCGTGAACACGTAGACGCCGGTGACGTCGGCATGATGCGCCTGGTTGTCCGGCGGCAGCGCGAGCGGCTGGCCGAGGATCGGCTGCAGCCCGGTATTCAGTGGTTGCAGTACGCCTACCGGATTGTTCAGGCTGCCCGGTACACCGGGTGCCAGGGTGCCTGCCGAGTTGTTGTAGAACGAGCCGTAATAGCCGCCGCTCAGTCGCAGTTTTTCGCCCGCGTAGTTGATCCGCGCTTCGAGCTGGCTGTGGTTCGAGTCGATCGGCTCGGGCAGCATCAGCACGGCCCAGCCGGGATTCGCGGCGGTGTGCGGCGCGCAGCCGGGCGCCACCGGCGTCGGGCAGCTGAACCCCTTGCCGAACAGGCGCGAACCGTCCTTGTTCTCGCTCTTCAGGCTCGCCTGGAATTCGATCGCCGGTGACAGCCATTTCGAGAACGAGAGCCCGAGCGCCTGCCGCTTGGTCTTCGGGTCGAAATCGCGCCCGCTGCCGGGACCGCCGCCGAGATGCACGACCTGCGGCGTCGTCGTGCCGGCTCCGAGAAGGCCGGTGTTGATCGTGTACGGCTCGCGGCGCACCAGCTCGCCGTAGTCGGTGGCGAACTTCCAGCTTCCCTGTCGCTTCCAGAGGAAATGCAGCTCGCGGTTCTCGCCGAGCACGCCGAGGCCCTGGAAGCGCGTCACCGTACCGGTCGCGTCGTTGCGCCGGTAGTAGCCGAAATCGAGCAGGCCGTAGCCCCGGTCGGGCCGCAGGCCGTTGTACTGGCCGAAGAGCGCGCGGTCCTTGTCGTCGCCGCTGACCACGCCGACACCCGCGGTGACCGAGCCTTCGACGACGCTTTCGTCTTCGGCCTGCGCCAGCCCCACCGGCGCGAGCAACGCCACCGCGAGCAACGCGTGCGCCGAACCCGGGTGCCCATACGTCGTTCTCATGATGTCGCTCCGTGGCTCAGCGGAACAGGAACTGCGGCGTCGGATTGGTCGGCGACGGGTGATTGGAGCCGTGGACCTGCGTGTGGCAGTTCATGCAGCTGCGCCCCTGCCAGACGTTGAGGACGTTCTTGCCGCCCGTCGATGCGTTCACCTGGGGTCCGATGCCGCCTTCCGCGGGACCGAACACACCAGGCTGGCCGCCGAGCGCACCGACGTTGCCGGTGGCATGGGGCGTGTGGCACTGATGGCAGAGCATCGGCGGGCGAGAAACCAGCAGCGCCGCCACCGTGCTGCCGTGCGGGTTGTGGCAGTTCGAGCAGTCCTCCACGACAGGGTCGTGCGGGTGCACGAACGGCCCGCGCTTCTCGGCGTGGCAGGTGTAGCAGGTGTCGTTGGTGCTGTCGCGCGCGACCAGCTTCGGCCCCACCGACCCGTGCACGTTGTGGCAGTCCGAACAGACCATCTTGCCTTCCGGGATCGGGTGGTGCGACGGGCGCCGCACCTGTACACGCTGTTCCTTGTGGCACGCGAAACAGAGATCGGCCTGCTCGGTCTTCACCAGCGCCCGGTCCTCGTTGGTGTGGATCCGGTGGCAGCTGGTGCATGCGACGTCGGCCGCCGGATGCTGGCTGCTCGGCCACAGCGCGCGCTTCATGTCGCGGTCGTGACACCCGAGGCAGGCCTGGCTGCGATCGGCGGCGAGCGCGCCGCCCGTTCGGCTGAAGACGCGGTCGGGCGGCGCCCGTTTGCCGCCCTTGCGCTCGAGGTGCGCCTCACTGGGGCCGTGGCAGGTGACGCAGCTCGGCGTGCGCGGATCGGCGGTCACGGCATGCGCACTGCGGCTCATGTCGGGCAGGTCTTCCTCGTCGTGACACTCGACGCATTTCTCCGACGCCTGCGCGTCGCCCACGTCGGCCGCGGCGGGCCCGAAGATCCCGAACAGGCACAGCCCGCCGATCGCCAGTGCTGTCGTCCATCGCATGCGTACCCCCGGAAGCGAAAAAAATGGGGGCCACCGAGGCGCCCCCATTCGTCGTGCGTCGCAAATCCTATTTCTGTCCGTGGACGGCATCCACGGGTTTGATGCCGCCGCTCGAGTGGCAGTCCGCGCAGATCTCGGTCGTGTTCCAGCTCTGCGCCTGCGTGATGTTGCCGAAACTCGCTCCGCCGAAACTCGCGACGTGCCCGATCGCCTTGCCCGAGTCGTGGCAGGCCGTGCAGGTGGCGGCCTTCGGCGTGATCACGAGCCAGGTCTTCGGATCGGGACGGTTGCCGCTCGTCCCGTCGGCCGGGTCGACCAGCTTCGAGACGACGGCCCCGATCTGCCCGCGGTCGACCTTGTACGAATTGTCGACGTGGCAGGCGTTGCAGTTGATGCCGAGCATTCCCGGCCAGTGGACCTCGGCGGCGAAGTTCACCGCACTCGGGCCGCCGTTCGCCGCGTCCGTCAGCAGCGTTCCGGCCGGTACCGGCGTCCCGTCGTCGAGTCTGCGGCCGTCGGTCAACTGCTTGCCGTTCAGGTCGAACTCGGCGACGACGCGGTTGCCGTGGGTGAACGGAACCGTGGCCGTAGGCGGGCTGGTGGTCGGATCACGCGTACCGTTGCCGTGGATGCCGTGGATCATTCGCTTGAACTGATACGACTCGTTCAGCGACAGACCGTTGGTCATCACCGTGGACGACACCCGGCCGGGGTCGTGGCAGACGACGCACGCCTGGACGATGTTGCGCGCTCCGCCGTGGAACGCGTTGGCCAGCGTGTTCGAACCGGAGGTCGTGCCGAGCGCGCCGTGGCAGACGTTGCACTTCTCGGTGGCGACGATCGTGCGCCGTGGATTCAGCGGTCCGCTGATCGCGAAGTCCTGGAAGGCGTTCTGCACCACCGTGTTGATCAGTACGGTAGGCACCACCTCCGGGCGCGGGTCGGTTGTCGATTTCACCTGCAGCAGCGGCTCCTTGACCTGGCCGATGCTCACGACGCGCGCCGTGCCTGCGGCCGCGGCGAATTCACTGTCGGGCGGAATCGGGATGCCGACCGTGTAGTGGTTGTTTCCGTCGTTGGTCCCCATGTGGGCGTACGCGTAGACGTTGTTCCCCCCGTTGTTGTACGCGGTGAATTCGGTCACGTTGGTCGGCTGCCCGACGAGGTTCTGGTATGCGACGCGCAGCTGCAGGTTGCCGAACTTCGTGTTGGCGCCGCACGGACGGTCCGCTGCGCCTGTGCAGTCGGATGTCACCAGGTTGTACGCGGCGTTGCCGTTCGTCGGATCGGACAGGAAGTACTTCACGGTGACGACGCGCGCTGCGGCGTCGTAGGCCACGCTCTCGATGTTCATCTTGTACCGGGCCGCGTTCTCCTCGTTCTGGTTCCAGTGGACGCGTTCCGGAGAGATCGCCGAGCCGACCTTGTGGCACGTCGCACACTGCGCGTTCGACAGGTCGCGCGCCTGGATTCCGTCGGCGGTGAGCTTCGGATCGACGACGAGTGTTTGCGCGAACGACTGGTGGCGCGTGTCCCAATCCGATCCGGGCAGGTTCGCGTGGCAGGTGAGGCACGCCTCCTTGCTCGGCCGCGTCTTCCAGTTGTCGCCCTGCGGCGTCAGCGGGTTGTCGCCCGAATGGCATTTCGTGCAGTTGCGCAGGTCCTGCGGGAAGCCGACTTCGGAGAAATCGAACTCGGTATTGTTGAAGCCCCAGATCTTGAAGATCTCGCCGCCGAGTCCCGCGTCGAATTTCGTCTTCAACAGCCGGCCCGCGTGGATCTTGTGAACCATCGTCATCAGCGTGACCTGGTGCCCGCTGTTGGCGTCGGTGGTGCCGGGGTTGTGGCACATCACGCAGAACTGCGTGTCGACGCGGCCCCCGCCGTGAAACGAGATCCGGTCATGGCAGCCGTTGCACGACGACGAATCGACCATCTTGCGCGTTTGCGCGGGATCGGTGACCGGCACCGAATTGCCGTTGGCATCGATCGTGAAGTCGAAATTGGGATTGACGCGAACCGTTTCGCCCGCCGAATTGGTGTAGCTCAGCTGGATGGCGATGCGATGCGTGCGGCCCGGTTCGAACTCGACGCCGTTGGTCTTCGTCGGGTCGGTGATGTCGGTCGTGAACGTGTAGGTGTAGTAGCCGTCCTCGTTGAAGACGAGCGTCGCTGCCGTCTTCGGGTCCGACGTCGCCTGCTTGGCGCTCGGCAACGCCGGGTTGCCGCCGGGACCGAAGCCGGCGGCGGGCGTTTCGGTGCGGTAGATGTAGTTGACCCACTGGTCGATGTCGCCGTTCTGGCCCGGCACCAGCTTCGCGATCACGAAGCTCATGTTGCTCAGCGTCAGCGTGCGCAGCACCGCGCGGTCGGAGAAGACGGTGAAGTTCACTTTCGGCGGACTGTGGACGGTGACCGCCGGGACACCGGCGTTCTGCAGCACCGTGAACGACGCCGAAGAGTTCGACGAGGTGTCGTTCGCCGGGTCGGCGGCCGCCGCGGCGATCGCGTCCTTCACGCTTGCGCCGGTCGGCGGCGGTGCGCCGCCGCCGCCGCCATCCCCGCCTCCGCAGGCTGCCAGACCGAGCACGAGAACCGACGCCACACCGAATCGAACGAATGCCGACGCCATGATCGTCTCCCCCTGACGGGATTGCCGCCCCTGTATGCGCAGCCGCTGCCGTTACCTGAGGCCCACCTTGTTCGAGGACGCGGCGGCCGATGCCGCCCCCGCTGCCGGCTGCCGCGGAAGCTTCAGCTTCGCGCGCAACTCCACCGGCCCGTCGCCCTCGGGTTCTTCGTGCGCGATGCCGTAATGACACTCGATGCACGTCCATCCCTCGGCGCGCGCCTTCTGATGCCGTGCCCACGCCTTTTCCGTCTGCAGGTCTTCGCTGAACTTCGCTTCGACGTGGCAGTTGCGGCATTCGTGCGAATCGGTCTTCAGCATGCGCGTCCAGACCCGCTCGGCGAGATCCGCGCGATGCATCAGGAATTTCTCCCGGGTGTCGATCTTCCCGGTGAGCTTGTGGAAGACCTCGAACGTCGCCTGCGCCTTGCGCAGCAGCAGCGGCCCCACCTCGCGCGGTACATGGCAGTCGGTGCAGATCGCACGTACGCCGCTGTGGTTGGCGTCATGCACCGTTCCCTTGTACTCGGCGTAGACGTTGTCCTTCATCTCGTGGCAGCCGATGCAGAAGGACTCGGTGCTCGTCCAGGCGAGGCCGGCCGCACCCCCGACGACGAGCACGACGCCGGCGAGAACGCCGACAAAGCCCAGGCCGAGCAGCGTCTTCCAACTGATACGTGGCGAATCGGACATGGCGGTCGCGCACTCCCCGATCGAGGGCGGAATCGCGCGGCTGCGGCCGACCGGCGCGGCGCCGCGCGTCCGGTCAGTTGGACAGGATCCAGGCGATCAGGTTCCTGATTTCGGCATCACTGCCCTTGACGGCCGTGTGCTCTTCCTTCTTCCCGTCGACCTCGATCTCGGGGGTCGTCGTCAGGTGCGTGTAGAGCTTGTCGACCGCGTCGGGCTTGCCCTTGTACTTGGCCGCGGTTTCCTTGAACGAGGGGCCGTCCTTCTTCTTGTCGACCGAATGGCACTTCGTGCACTTGTTCTGCTTGGCGAGTGCCTTGGCCGCTTCTTCGTCGACCTGCGCGTTCGCGTTTCCGGCGACGAAGGCCAGTGCGGCTGCAGCCGCGACCAGTGTTTGCTGGAACATTTACGCCCCCCGTGAGAACCACTTTCTTGTGCAACTAAAGTACGCCCGACGCTTGTGCGCCGGCAAGCATGGTGTAGTAACCCGATCGGGGGATGGTGGGGGAAAGGGATGACGCGAGCCGCTAGCTTGACGCGGGTCAACATCAAGCGCGAGCGAGACGGATTCGCGTTTTCGTTTCGCTCTTTTCTTCGCCATCGTCGTCTCGTTCCGCAGCGCGGCGACGAAAGACCCATTGATTCACCGCATGTAGGCGTACCCCTCGTTCTGCAGCCGCACGATCTCCGCGTCGGCCATCGGCACCATGCGGGCGAAGCCGTGGATGTCCGAGGGATCATAGCCACGCATCGCCGCATCGGCACGGCAGACGCGGAACTCGATCGGGCCGCTTTGCGTGAGGCTGTACGCACGTTCCATCACCGTGCGATGGCGGTCGAAGTCGCGAATGCCGAACAGCGGGATCGCGTCGCCGGGCACGACGACGACGATCGACGACTCGAACGGGTTCGCCTCGTAGACCTTGTTCAGGTAGCTGATGCGATCGAGCACGCGCGACAGCGCGGCGGCCTCGCGGGCGTCGACGTCGTAGACCACTTTCGCCGGCGCGTAGCGGCGCTCGATGTCGTCGGCACCGCCCCACGGGGCACCGGTTCGAGCGGCGACGGTGATCGGGACGAGCAACAGCAGGCCGGTGAACCGGCGGCGCGCGGCGAGGGGGCAAGAGAGCGGATTCATGATCGTCGACTTGTACGGATTCGCGCGAAGCCGTCAAGTCGTGTGTCGCGCGCGATCGATCGAATCCTTCTTCGCTACTGCTGCTTGCGAAGGTCGGGCTGGTCGAGGTAGCGGACGTCCTTCACCGGCAGCGGGATCGGGTTGATGTAACGGTATCCCTTGCCCTGCCAGTACGCGATCTCCGCGAAGCCCGCCGGGACGACGGTAACGAATCCGTGCATGTCCTCGGCGCGAAAGCCTCCTGCGCGCATCGCGTTGTTGCACAACTTGAACTCGACGCCTTCCTTCGCCAGCTCGGCGAGCTTGTCGACGATGCCCTGGTACTTCTCGTAGTTCTCCTTGGCGAACGCGCGCAGTTCCGGGCCGTGCGTCACGACGACGACCTTGCCGTGCGTCTCCTTCGTCGTGTTGCGAACGAAGGCGGGCAGCAGGGCGAGCTTGCGCGGGTCGTCGTAGTTGACGTCGAAGACGACGTGCTCCACGGGCATCGCATGCATGTCGACTTTCGCGGTGCCGTACGGTGCGAAACCTTCGGCTGCAGCGGGCGCGACGACGAAGGGAAGGGCGGCGAGGGCCGCGACGGCGAGCAAGCGTTTCATCGGGAGTTCGTCCGGAATGGTCAGCGTGTGGACCGGGCAGTATCGGACGGACAGACGAGCCGCGCAGCCACATGCGCGATCGTGCTGTCGTTATCCGGAAACCGTCACCGTGCGTCCAGCGCCCCGCGGATCGACGCGAAGTACTCGCGGCATCGTGCGGCGAGCGCTGCTGCCCGGCGTTCGCGCGCCGACCGGTCCACCGACAGCGCCGCCCGAACGCCCGCTCCGATCGCCTGCACGGGAACGACGCCGGGCTGTCCCCTGCATTCCCATGTTGCCGCCCACGCGTGCTGCTTGGTCGTTTGCGCGGAAACGGAAGGATGTGCGACGTTCACGCGAGCGAGCCCGAAAGCCGACGCGACGATGCGCCCGTGCAGGCTGCTGCCGCAGAAGCCGCGGCTTCCTGCGATCAGTGCGCACAGATCCCAGGCATCGAGCGACTCCAGCACGAGCGCCGGCTTTCGCATCCGGCTGGCGATGTGCTCGAGCACCTCGAGGCTGTCGTGCCAGGGGGCTGCGCCGGCGCGAAAGAGCACGACGCCCAGGCCGGTGTCGCGGTGCACGGAGTCGAGCTGCGCGGCGATCGTCGCGAGCGTCGCGTCGTCGCCGAAGTCGGCACTGAACTGCGCGGCGAGCCAGCCGGTGGGGAAGGCGCCATGCACGCGCGCGAGCCGGGGCGAGCGCGCGTGGTGCGAGCGGATCCGCTCGCCGAACAGCGACGCGATCGTCACAACGGGATCGGGGACGAGCGCGGCGTCGATGCCGGCCGCGAGAAGGCAAGCGTGCGTGATCGCGTCGCGCACGGATGCAGGACGCGCGCCGCGGATCGCCTCGAGCACTTCGCCGCGCAGCGACGCGTCGCACGACGGCAGCTCGACTCCGCCGACCGGCGCGAAGGCGGCGTCCCCGAGTCCGGGCATCGACGACGACGCGACGACATACGGCGCGAGGGGCACGTCGACAGGGTCGACGCGCAGTGCCTGCCCCAATGTCCGCCGCGCCCACGCGTCGCGCTCGCGCGGCTTCGCGTCGAGCCGCGCGACGATGCGCGCCGCTTCGACCGGATCGAGCAGCATGACCGCGGCCTGCCACGCGTCGCACGAGAGAATCTCGCCGCCGGCGTGCAGCAGCGGGAGCGCTTCGCCTGCCTCGTGCGCTTCGCGCGCCACTTCGGCGAGCGCGCGGACGCGGTGTCCGCCGAAGGCACGCAGGTCGCGCTCGACGATTCCGGCGAACAGGCACTCCCGATCGTCGAGCAGCGCCTGCGCGACGTGCGCGAACAGCAGGTCGCCGAGGTTGTGGCGGTCGAAGGCGCCGAAGACGACGATGCGCGAACGCATGCCGCCGGCACGGATTTCGCCGCTACTCGGTCGTCTTCCCGTCGAAGTGCTCGTGCGAGGCGTCGGCCTCGGCCTTCGTCGCGTGAACGGTGCCGTCGACGTGCTCGGGCGGGCCGTAGATCGTGTACAGGCGCAGCGGAACGTCGCCCGTGTTGCGCACGTTGTGCAGCGCGCCCGCCGGCACGATGACCGCGATGTCGTCCTCGACCGGGTTCACGGTTCCGTCGATGACGACTTCGCCGCTGCCTTCCTCGATGCGGAAGAACTGGTCGCGATCGTCGTGCACCTCCTCGCCGATCTCCTCGCCGGGGTTCAGCGACATCAGGACGAGTTGCAGGTTCTTCCCGGTGTACAGCACACGGCGGAACGCCTCGTTGCCTTCGGTGAGATCTTCGATGTCGCCGACGAATCCTTTCATCGCGCTCTCCTTTCCGGATGGTCGGACGATGCTACCCGCGCCCCCCGGCCGCGGCCTCGAGACGGCGAGCGCGCGCGGGGGCTTTGGCCCGCGCCGCGCGAAAGCGTGCTCAGAGCCCGCGCTCGACCATCTCGACGATGCGCTCGCCGAGTGCGCGCAGCTGCGTGCGCGGCGTGCCGCGCAGCGGTCCGTCGAGCGCCAGCATCGCCAGGCCGTGCACGGCGGACCAGGCGAGGTACTCCGCGCCCGTTCGCCGCTCGGGCGGCAGGAGCCCGGCTTCGACGTAGCGGTCGAGCGCATCGCCGAGCAGCTGGAAGGGGTTGCGGCCGCTCGCGCCGGCGCGCTCCGGATCGGCGCTGCGATGGCCGCCGGGCGCGTCTTCGGCCGCGGCGGCCGAAGCGAAAGCCGTGCGGAACAGCCCCGGTTCCGCGAAGGCGAAGCGCAGGTAGCCGACGCCCACGGCCCGCAGGTGCTCGCGCGCGATCCGCCCGTCGTCGTCTGCGCGGCGCGCCGTCCGCATCCTGCGCTGCGCACGCACGAATTCCTTCTCCATGGCGACCGCCACCTCGGCGATGGCGGCCGAGCGGACGGCGGCGAGCAGGTCGAGCCGGCTCTCGAAATGCCGGTACGCGGCGTTGGGGACGACGCCTGCGCGGCGCGTCGCCTCTCGCAGCACGACCGCCTGCGGACCTCCGTCGCGCGCGAGCTGTACGCCGGCGGCAATCAGCGCGCGGCGAAGGTCGCCGTGGCGATAGGTGGCGCGTGAAGCGCTTCGCGGCTGCGGGGCAGAGTCCATCGGTCAAGGGTACACAAGCGCCATCCGCGGAAGGACCCGCGTCACCGCCGAAGCGGGCTCGTTCATCGAGCCCCTCGCCGCAGGGGGTGTATTGTGGACATCGTACACATTCTGCGGCACGATGGCTACGTGGGGGCGCCGTTCCGTGCCCCGATGCACTCCCGAGGAGATCCGCGATGCAAGTGACGCCGTACCTGTGTTTCGAAGGACGCTGCGACGAGGCGCTGCAGTTCTATGCCGACGCGATCGGCGCGAAGACCGCCGCGCTGATGCGCTTCAGCGAGGGTCCCCAGGCGCCCGACGCGGGTGGATGCGGAGAGATGCCCGCCGCCGTCACCGGCGACAAGGTGATGCACGCGGAATTCACCGTAGGCGACACGCGCCTGATGGCGTCCGACGGACGCTGCACCGGGGCGCCGCGCTTCGACGGCATCGCGCTGACGATCCAGGCGCGCGACGATGCGCACGCCGAGCAGCTGTTCGGCGCGCTGTCGGCCGGCGGCAAGGTGGAGGTTCCGCTCGCGCAGACCTTCTTCGCGTCGCGCTTCGGCATGGTCGCCGATCGCTTCGGCGTAGGCTGGATGATCCTCTCGAACCCGGCCTCGTCGTGACCGGCCGGCAGGTGCCGAACCGATGCCCCGCGTGATCTTCACGCAGCAGCTCGCCCGCTTCACCGAGGTGCCCGAGATCGACGCCGACGCGGGGACGCTCGCGCAGGCATTCGAGGCGGCCTTCGCAGCCAACCCGCGGCTGCGCGGCTACGTGCTCGATGACCAGTCGCACCTGCGCCGGCACGTCGTCGTCTTCGTCGACGGCCGGCGGCTGCACGTACGCGAGCCTCTCGACGTGCCGCTCGCGCCGGGCAACACCGTCCACGTTTTCCAGTCGCTTTCCGGAGGATGACGATGAGCGATCGAGCCTGGGTCGCGACCCGCAAGGGGCTGTTCGAGCTGCGCCGCGCGGCCGACGGCTGGCGCATCGGCCCCGTCCACTTTCTCGGGGAGCCGGTCACCGCCGTACTGCCGCCCGATCGCGCGGCGCCCTCGCGTCCGATGATCGCGGCGCTGAACCTCGGCCACTTCGGCGTGAAGTGCCACGCATCGTCCAACCGGGGAGAGACCTGGCAGGAGGTTGCCGCACCCGTCTATCCGGCGCAGCCGGCCGGCGCGGGCGAAGACGTCGAGTGGAAGCTGCAGCAGATCTGGGCGCTCGCGGGCAAGGGCGAAGACGTCTGGGCGGGCACGCTGCCCGGTGGGCTCTTCCGTTCGCGCGACGCCGGGCAGTCGTGGCAGCTGAACGAGGCGCTGTGGAACGATCCGCGCCGGCGCGAATGGATGGGCGGCGGCTACGACGCGCCCGGACTGCATTCGATCGTGCTCGACGCGCGCGGCGAAGGCCCCGGCCGGCGCATGCTGGTCGGCGTGAGCACCGGCGGCGTCTGGGCGAGCGACGACGACGGCGCGAGCTGGACGCTCGTCGGCAGGGGGTTGCGCGCCGAGTACATGCCGCCCGAGCGCGCGCACGATGAGATTGCACAGGACGTGCATCGGCTCGCCGCGTGCGCAGCGCAGCCCGAGGTCGTCTGGTGCCAGCACCACAACGGGATGTTCCGCTCGACCGACGCGGGGCGCACGTGGCGCGAGATCACCGGCGTGCCGCTGTCGTCGTTCGGCTTCGCCGTCGCGGCCGACCCGAACGACCCGCAGCGCGCCTGGTTCGCGCCGGCCGTCGCCGATCTGCGTCGTGTGCCGGTCGACGCCGCGTTCGCCGTGCTGCGTACCGACGATGGCGGGCAGACGTTTCGCGTGCTGCGCGAGGGACTGCCGCAGTCGCACTGCTACGACCTCGTCTACCGGCACTGCCTGGATGTCGGCGGCGATGGGCGAACGCTGATGATGGGGTCGACCACCGGCACGCTGTGGGCGAGCGCCGACGGCGGCGAGCGCTGGCAGACGATCTCGATGTCGCTGCCGCCGATCGCCGCGGTCGTGCTCGAGCGCGGATGAGCGCGGCGCGGCGCACGCTTCCGTGCGCGGGGGGCTTGGCGGCGGCCGTCCTGATCTCGCCGTCGCGCTGCTACAGGCGCTGGATGTCGTTGTCGATCGCCAGCGCCTGTCCCGAGATCGATTTACCCGCGTCGGACGCGAGGAACACGGCGAGCGCCGCGATGTCGCGAGGATCGACGAGCGCCTGCAGCGACTGGTTCTGCATCGAAGCCTCGCGCACCTCGTCGACGCTGCGGCCCGAGATCTTCGCGCGGCCTTCGAACACGCGCTGGATGCGCTCGCCCTCGACGGTGCCCGGCAGGATCGCGTTGGCGCGGATGCCGAAGCGCCCCAGTTCCATCGCCAGCGTCTTCGTGAAGCCGACCAGGCCCCATTTCGTCGCCGCGTAGGCGACGCGGTTCGGGTAGCCGAAGCGCCCGGCCGCCGACGACATCACGATCACGACGCCGGCGGACGACTGCTTCAATGCCGGAATCGCCAATCGCGTGACGTCGAACGTGGCGGTGAGGTTGATCTGCACGACCTTGTCCCATTCGTCGGGCGACACTTCCTCCACCGGCACCGTCGGGCCGGCGACACCGGCGTTGTTGACGAGTACGTCGAGGCCGCCGAGCGACTGCAGTGCCGCGGCCGTCATCTGCTCGATCTCGGCGCGCTTCGAGACGTCGCAGCGCATCGTCTCGATGCCGGGCGTCTCCTTCGACAGCGCGGCGAGCGCCTTCCCGTCGATGTCGCAGACGAACACCTTCGCGCCTTTCGCCGCGAAGGCGCGCGCGATCTCGCGGCCGATGCCGGACGCGCCGGCCGTCACCAACACCCGCTGGTTCATCGAGGACCTCCTGGACAAGGACACCGCCGGTTCGAACGAGCAGGGTACTCGCGCCGGGCGCGGCAGATGCGGGTACCGTCGACCAGGAGCGAACGAGCGGCAGGAGCGCAGAGGGTGATGGCGAACCGGCTGGCCCACGAGACGAGCCCGTACCTGCGGCAACACGCCGACAACCCGGTCGACTGGTATCCGTGGGGCGACGAGGCGCTCCAGCGTGCGCGCCGCACCGACCGCCCGATCCTGCTGTCGATCGGCTACTCGGCGTGCCACTGGTGCCACGTGATGGCGCACGAGTCCTTCGAGGATCCGGATGTCGCGGCGATCGTCGACCGGCATTTCGTCGCGATCAAGGTCGACCGCGAGGAGCGCCCCGACCTCGACCGGATCTACCAGGCGGCGCACCAGGCGATCACGCAGCGTGGCGGCGGCTGGCCGCTGACGATGTTCCTCACGCCCGACGGCAGGCCGTTCTACGGCGGTACCTATTTCCCGCGCACGTCGCGCCACGGCCTGCCCGGCTTCGACGCGCTGCTCGTGCGGGTCGCGCAGCTGTGGAACGAGCGGCGCGACGAACTCGTCGCGCACGGCGACGAGGTCGTGCGTTTCCTTCGATCGGTCGAGTCCGCCGGCGGCGCCGACGACGACGAACGGAAGGTCGCCGCATCGGGCGACGACGGCGCGTTCGCCACCGCGCTCGACGCCTTCGCGCCCGTCGCCGGCGGTGCGTTGCGCGCCGCGCTGATGCCGGCCTACGATCGGCAATGGGGCGGCTTCGGCACCGCGCCGAAGTTCCCGCAGCCGTCGCTGCTCGCCGCGCTGCTGCACGAGGCCGAAACGAACGGCGAGCCTGAAGCGCGCGACGCGGTGACCGAGACGCTCGTTCGCATGGCCGAAGGCGGCCTCCATGATCAGCTGGGCGGCGGCTTCTGCCGCTACAGCGTCGATGCGCAGTGGCGTATCCCGCACTTCGAGAAGATGCTCTACGACAACGGCCCGCTGCTGCGCCTGTATGCGCAGGCGTGGCAACGGGAGCACCGGCCGCTCTTTCGGGAGGTCTGCGCAGGCACTGCACAGTGGGCGATCCGCGAGATGCAGTCGCCCGAGGGCGGCTATTACAGCAGTCTCGACGCCGATTCCGAAGGCGAGGAAGGGCGCTTCTACGTCTGGGACCGGGATGTCGTCGCGCGCGCGCTCGGCGCCGATTTCCCGGTCTTCGCCGCCCGCTACGGGCTGGACGCAGCGCCGAACTTCGAGGGCCGTGCCTGGCACCTGCACGTCGCCCGGCCGATCGACGCGATCGCGGCGTCGCTCGGCGTGCCCGAGGCGCAGGTCGCGACGCGCATCGAGCATGCGCGCGAGCAGCTGTTCGCGCTGCGCGAGACGCGCGTGCATCCCGGCCTCGACGACAAGGTGCTGACGAGCTGGAATGCGCTGATGATCGAAGGCATGGCCTTCGCCGCGCGCGTGTTCGCCGAGGCGCGCTGGAGCGCTTCCGCACGCGGCGCGCTCGACTTCGTGCGCCGCGTTGCCTGGAGCGACGGACGATTGCTGGCGACGTACAAGGACGGGCGTGCGCACCTGAACGCCTATCTCGACGACCATGCGTTCCTGCTCGGTGCGCTGCTCGAGACGATGCAGGACGGCGTGCTGCGCGCCGACGACCTGCACTTTGCGTGCGCGATCGCCGACGTGCTGCTCGAGCGCTTCGAGGATCGCGACGCGGGCGGCTTCTTCTTCACGAGCGATGATCACGAGCAACTCGTGCTGCGCCCGAAGTCGGCGATCGACGCGGCGACTATGTCGGGCAATGGCGCTGCGGCGCTGTACCTGCAGCGGCTCGGCCATCTCGTCGGCGACACGCGCTACCTCGAGGCCGCGCGGCGCACGATGGCGTGCTTTGCCTCCGCAGCCCGGCAGATGCCGCACGGTTTCGCCACGCTCGTGACGGCGATGGCCGAATACGTCGCGCCGCCGGCAGTGGTCCTGCTGTCCGGTGCGGAAGCCGACACCGTGCGATGGAGCGAGGGGCTCGCGCGCGAGCCGGGCGGGTTCGCGCTCGTCTTTGCGCTGCCTGCGTCGGACGAGGGCCTGCCGCAGGCGCTTTCCCGGCCCGCCGCCGATGCGCCGCGCGCGTGGGTCTGCCACGGTACGCATTGCCTGGCGCCGATCGACTCGCTCGAGGCGCTCCGGGCGACGCTGCGCCGCGACGGCGTCGCCTCCGTCGACTGAAGCACGGCCCGCATTCCACTCGCTGTCCGCGAAACGGACAACTACGCCAGATCTTCGCTCATGTCTGTTTTTCGTTCATATTCCCGCCGGAACATGTCCGGATTCCGGACGAACCGGATCTTCTTCGCCGACGCACGCGATCGCATCCCGCCTTTCGGATCAATCGGATGCGCAACGCGCTCGCGCGATGGCATGGTCGTTGCGTTCCCGGACGGGGAGCGCGGTCGACCGACCGCAACCCACAGAGGAGGGAGTCGATGAACTGCTTTTCGGTGCTCCGGCAGGCGAGCCGTCTCGCGATGCCGCTGGTGGCCGGCGCGATGATCGCCGGCGCGGCCGTCGCGAAGGACGTGACCATCGCGCACGTCTACTCGAAGACCGGTCCGCTCGAGGCCTACGGCAAGCAGACGCAGACCGGGCTGATGATGGGCTTCGAGTACGCGACCAACGGCTCGATGGAAGTCAACGGCCGCAAGATCGTCGTGCTCGAGAAGGACGACCAGGGCAAGCCCGACGTCGGCAAGTCGCTGCTGCAGGCCGCCTACGGCGACGACAAGGCCGACCTCGCGATCGGCCCCACCTCCTCCGGCGTCGCGCTCGCGCTGCTTCCGGTGGCCGAGGAATACAAGAAGATCCTGCTCGTCGAACCGGCCGTCGCCGACTCGATCACCGGCGACAAGTGGAATCGCTACATCTTCCGCACCGGGCGCAACTCGTCGCAGGACGCGATCTCCAACGCCGTCGCGCTCGACGAAGAAGGAACGTCGATCGCCACGCTCGCGCAGGACTACGCGTTCGGCCGGGACGGCGTCAAGGCGTTCAAGGACGCGCTGAAGAAGGCGAAGGTCGTCCACGAGGAATACCTGCCGGCCAACACCACCGACTTCACCGCCGGAGCGCAGCGCCTGTTCGACGCGCTGAAGGACAAGCCGGGCCGCAAAGTGATCTGGATCGTCTGGGCCGGCGCGGGCAACCCGTTCAAGATCGCCGACCTCGATCCGAAGCGCTACGGCATCGAGATCGCCACCGGCGGCAACATCCTGCCGGCGATGGCCGCGTACAAGAACTTTCCCGGCATGGAAGGCGCCACCTACTACTACTACGAGATCCCGAAGAATCCGGTGAACGACTGGCTGGTCAAGGAACACCAGAAGCGCTTCAACTCGCCGCCGGACTTCTTCACCGCCGGCGGCATGGCGGCGGCGATGGCGGTCGTCGATGCGCTGAAGAAAACCAACGGCGACACGAAGACGGAGAACCTGATCAAGGCGATGGAGGGGATGAGCTTCGACACGCCGAAAGGGAAGATGACCTTCCGCAAGCAAGACCACCAGGCGATGCAGTCGATGTATCACTTCCGGATCAAGGTCGACCCGAACGTCGCATGGGGCATTCCAGAGCTGGTGAAGGAGATCAAGCCCGAGGACATGGACGTCCCGATCCGCAACAAGCAGCAGTGATTCGTGTGCCTGGGCAGTGAGACGCGCGCAGCCGCCCGTACCCGCCGCACGCCGGCCCGTCGCAGCTTCGAGACGGCCTGGTTCGCGAACACGCGCATCGCCGAGCGGTTGTGGATCGACCGATGCGCTCGCGATGAACGAACCGACGTCGCTCTCTCATCGCAGCCTTGAGACTGTGGTACGCAAAGGACGAATGCGAACGCCATGAACGTCGTGTACACCCCGGGCAAGCGGGCGCGTTCGAGCGAGAAGCCCGTGCGTGGCGTCTTCGCCGCACGCCTCGACGCATCGAGACGCCGAGGGGTTGGGCGCTGCGTTTCGCCGGCCTCGGAGCCGCCGAGCAGCGCAGCGATCGTGGGGGAAGTCGGCGAGCACTGTTCGAGTTCCGAAGCGCAAGCCCCGAAGGGGCGCCGCGATGAGGGCGAGTTGCGCAGCCGCCCGCGATCGCGAGCAGCGCAGGGAACCCCGAAGGGGCGGCTCCGTGGCCGGCGAAACGCAGCGCCCAACCTCTCGGCG
>DASWVL010000079.1:0-2124 GCA_036406255.1 Zeimonas sp. | reverse complement strand
TTTCGTCGTGCTGGGGCTCACGGGGATCCTGATGCTGTTCGGCAAGCACATCCTGCTGCCGATCACCGGCTACACGATCTTCTCGATCCTCGGCATCATCTCGAAGACGACGCACAACTTCGTCGGGCCGCTGTTCGCCGTAACGACGATCGCGCTGTTCGCCATCTTCGTTCGCGACAACCTGGTCAAGGGGTACGATCTGCGCTGGCTGGCGCGGGCCGGCGGCCTCTTCTCCAAGCGCGGCGAGCACCCACCCAGCGGCCGCTTCAACGGCGGCGAGAAGATGTTCTTCTGGGTCGGCGTCGTCGTGCTCGGCGTCATCGTCTCGGTGGCCGGCTTCGTGCTCGATTTCCCGAACTTCGAGCAGACGCGCGCGACGATGCAGACGGTGTGGTGGATCCACGTCGGCGCTGCGCTGCTGTTCATCGCGCTCGTGTTCGGCCATATCTACCTGGGCACGATCGGGATGGAAGGCGCGCTCGAGTCGATGCAGTCCGGCTACGTCGACGAGACGTGGGCCAGGGAGCACCACCGCTACTGGTACGACGACATCCGTTCGGGCAAGGTCCCGGCGCGTCGCTCCGACGACGCCACTGCCGCGGCGTTGCCCAGCCAGTTTCACTGAAGAGAGAAGGGAAGGGAGAAGGGGGAAGGGAGAAGGGGAAGACCGGAGCGCGGCTATCGTCGCATCGCTCCGGTTCTCCCCTTCTCCCTTCCCCCTTCTCTTCCTATTTCCTTCCTGTTTCCTTCCTACTTCCTCGACGTTTCCACCTGCTCGAGCGGCTCTGCGTTCGGCGTGCTGCGCGGCTTGCGTGCCCGGCGTGTGCGCGGAGGCGGAACTTCCTCGGGCTGCGGCGCGGTTTCGGGATGCGGGGCCGTCTCGACCCACTGCAACCCGGCCGATTCGACGATCGACTCGAGCTGATCCCTGGGTAGCGGCGCCGGCGCGATCGGCTCGGTCGCTTCCTTCGGCGCGACCCGATCGGGGCCGGCTGCCTGCACGCCGCCGTCGTCGCCCGACTCGGGTGCTTCGGGCGCGCTTTCGAGCGCCTCGCTCGGCGCGGCGGCGGGCATGCTCGGCGAGACCGCGGGTACGCTCGGCGAGACCGCGGGTACGCTCGGCGCCTCGGCTTCCGCAGCCTCGTCGGGCTGCCTGCGCAGGCTTTCGGGGATGACCCGTGGCTCTTCGGCGGCGACGGCAGGGCGGGGCGACTCCGCATGATGCGCGAGTGCCGCACCATCGTCCGCCGCGGCCGTCGCGGTCTCGGGGCCCGCGACATCAGGCGCAACCGCCTCGGCTGCCGCCGCTTCGATGCCTGCGGATCCGGCAGTTGAAACGGGCGGCTGTAGAGTCTCGTCCGCCGGCTCGACGGGTGCCGCGGCAAGGGCGTGATCCTCGCCTTCGGCGCCTTCGGCGCCTTCGGTGCCCTCGGTGCCCTCGGCGCCCGTGCGCGAACTGTCGCGCTGCGCACCGCCACGGCGACCCCGACGGCGACGGCTGCGGCCCGGCCGCGAATCGTCGCCGGGCTCGACCACCGCGGCGGAATCCTCCGTCCCTGGTGCAGCGGCGAGCAATTCGGCATCTACGGCCGTCGGGACGGCGACTGCGCCGATCATCGTCGCGTCGGTTTCGGCGCCTGCGGGCTCGCGCGCGCTCTCGTCGCGTTCGCCTCGTTCGGCGCGTGGCGCGCGTTCGGCGCGAGCGGATCGCTCGGCCCGCTCTGCACGCTCGCCGCGCTCCGGGCGTTCGCCCCGCTCGGCCCGGCCTGCGCGCTCGCCGCGTTCCGCACGATCGGGGCGTTCCGCACGCTCGGCACGCTCTGCGCGGTCTGCGCGGTCTGCGCGCACCGTGCGTTCGACGCGTTCTCCCTCGGCACGTTCGGCACGCTCGCCACGTTCGGTTCGCTCGCGACGCTCACCGCGCTCACTGCGCTCCGGGCGTTCGCCGCGCTCCGGGCGTTCGCCGCGCTCCGCGCGCGGGCCGCGTCCCGACTCCTCGCGGGGGGCGCCGGCTTCGCGCTCGGGACGACGTGTACGGCCCTCGCCGCGCTCCCCACGCTCCCCACGCTCCCCACGCTCGCCACGCTCGCCGTCGCGCCGGTCGCGTCCGCTGCGCGCGCCGCG
>DASWVL010000078.1:0-5485 GCA_036406255.1 Zeimonas sp. | reverse complement strand
CCGCATCCGCGTGCTCTCGCAGCGCGACCCGTCGCAGCTGCCGTGGGGCGAGCTGGGCGTCGACGTCGTCCTCGAGTGCACGGGCTTCTTCACGAGCAAGGAGAAGGCCTCCGCGCACCTGAAGGGCGGCGCGAAGAAGGTGATCATCTCGGCGCCCGGCGGCAAGGACGTCGACGCCACGGTCGTCTACGGCGTGAACCACGAGGTGCTCCGCGCGAGCCAGACGGTGATCTCGAACGCCTCGTGCACGACGAACTGCCTGGCGCCGATGGCAAAGGTGCTGCACCAGCGCATCGGCATCGACACCGGCCTGATGACCACCATCCATGCGTACACCAACGACCAGGTGCTCACCGACGTCTATCACACCGACCTGCGCCGCGCGCGTTCGGCGACGATGTCGATGATCCCGACGAAGACCGGTGCGGCGTCGGCCGTGGGTCTCGTGCTGCCCGAGCTGAACGGCAGGCTCGACGGCTACGCGATGCGCGTTCCCACCATCAACGTCTCGATCGTCGACCTCTCGTTCATCGCTTCGCGCGAGACCTCGGTGGAGGAAGTGAATTCGGCGATGCGCGAGGCGGCGCAGGGCGAACTGAAGGGCGTCATCGCCTACAACGATGCGCAGCTCGTCTCGGTCGACTTCAACCACAACCCGGCGTCGAGCATCTTCGATTCGACGCTCACGAAGGTGTCCGGCCGCCTGGTCAAGGCGAACAGCTGGTACGACAACGAGTGGGGCTTCTCCAACCGGATGCTCGACGTCACG
Organism: Zeimonas sp.; assembly: GCA_036406255.1. Lineage (GTDB taxonomy): Bacteria > Pseudomonadota > Gammaproteobacteria > Burkholderiales > Burkholderiaceae_E > Zeimonas. Next base: position 4,716 of record DASWVL010000078.1, on the reverse strand, counting down.
GTTGCGTGGATGAACGCGCGCTGAGGGCGCGTCGATGAGCGAACGGCTCGGCGCCGACGAGGCGGCGGCGCTGCTGCGCGAGATCGTCGACGGCAGGCGCACGCTGCGGCTGCGCGATGCGCGTCGTCCGTGGGTGCAGATCGCCGTCGGCGAGTGCGTGGTCGAAGCGGGCGGCGCCGAGCTGGTCTTCTTCGCCGACAGCGCGACGCTCGACCACCTCGTCTCGGCGCGGCTGGCCGACGGCCGCCGCGGCCGATTCGACGACTGGCTGATGACCGACGGCGCCAACCCGCTCGACCTGCTCGACGACGGCGAGCGCCACGAGATCGAGCAGCAGCTGCACGAAGCGCGCTGACGCCGTTTCCCGCCTGGAGGGATCGAAACATGGATTTCCGTCGCCTGGACGAGATCGACGTCGGCGGCAAGCGCGTCTTCATCCGCGCGGACCTGAACGTTCCGCAGGACGATGCGCTGCGCATCACCGACGACACGCGGATCCGCGCATCGCTGCCGGCGATCGAGCATTGCCTGTCTTCCGGCGCGGCGGTCATGGTTACCTCGCACCTGGGGCGTCCCAGCGAGGGCACGGTACGCCCGGAGGACTCGCTCGCTCCGGTCGCGCAGCGCCTCGGGCAGTTGCTCGGGCGCGAAGTTCGGCTCGTGCGCGACTGGGTCGACGGTGGCTTCGATGTCGCCGGCGGAGAGGTGGTCCTGCTCGAGAACTGCCGCTGCAACGTCGGCGAGAAGAAGGACGATCCCGGACTCGCCCGCCGCATGGCTGCGCTGTTCGACGTCTACGTGAACGACGCCTTCGGCACCGCGCATCGTGCCGAAGCGACGACGCACGCGCTTGCGCTGGCCGCCAGGGTCGCGTGCGCGGGTCCGTTGATGGCCGCCGAACTCGATGCGCTCGGCCGCGCGCTCGGCTCGCCGCGCCGTCCGCTGGTCGCCATCGTCGCGGGCTCGAAGGTGTCGACCAAGCTGTCCGTGCTGCGGGCTCTCGCGGCGAAGGTCGACCAGCTGATCGTCGGTGGGGGCATCGCGAACACCTTCCTGCTGGCCTCGGGTCTGCCGATCGGCCGCTCTCTCGCCGAACGCGAGATGGTCGGCGAGGCGCAGGCCGTTCTGGATGCGATGGCGGCCCGCGGCGCGCGCGTGCCGATCCCGGTCGACGTCGTCTGTGCGAAGGAGTTCTCGGCAGGCGCGCAGCCGACGACGAAGGCGGTCGAGGAGGTCGCCGAGGACGACCTCATTCTCGACATCGGTCCGCGCACGGCGGCGACGCTGGCCGAACTGCTCCAGGCGGCGGGCACGATCGTCTGGAACGGGCCGGTCGGCGTGTTCGAGTTCGACGCGTTCGCCGGCGGCACGAGGACGATCGCAGAGGCGATCGCGCAATCGCCCGGCTTTTCGATCGCAGGCGGTGGAGACACCGTCGCCGCGATCACGCGTTTCGGCATCGCCGAACGCGTCGACTACATCTCGACGGGCGGCGGGGCTTTCCTCGAGTTCCTCGAAGGGCGAACGCTGCCTGCAGTCGAGGCACTGGTGAAGCGCGCGTGAAACAGGGGTGTCGGAGAACTTGACAGTCCTGCGACGTTTGGCCAGTGGGTGGCTATAATCCCTTCATAATCAGTACATTAGTGCAGGAGGGCACCCGGCTTGCTGGTATCGACAGCATTGCCGGAGTTTCCCCAGACGGCACAAGTTCCTGTGGAACTGGCTGCAGGTCTGGTATCCAGGAGCTCCTTCCTGCGTACTTTCGAGGCGAGCCATGGCTGATCCGAACGAGAAGACTCCCGCGCAGCGAAGTCACGAAGCACGTCGTCGAAATCTGCTTCGCCTCGGCACGGCCGCTCCCATGGTGCTCACGTTGCGCCCCGGGGCATCGTTCGCGTTGTCGACGAATTGCCTCGAGAGGGGAATGGACGCCGCCGACGCGGCCCGGGCGGCGGCCGCCGAGAAGCTGGCCACCGCGCCCGATGCCGACGAATGGGTGCGCGCGCAGGTCGACATCGTCGAACTGCGCCGTATCGATTTCGACGCGAACAGCCTGCAGGACAACCTCATCGAGGGAAAGTACGTGCTGGGAACCGACGGCAGCACGTATTGGCGCGTCGATTCGGGCAGCGCCGGCGTCGGACCGATGATCGCGTCGGCGAAGAGCACGCCGCGCGTGAGCCTCGGCGACGGTGACCTGATCGCCAAGGATGCGTTCAGTGCCGACTGGAACACCTCGAACGCCGAAGCCACGCCGGTCGAGAAGCGCTGGGCGCTGATCAAGGTAGACCGGCAGACCGGCGAGCCGCTGGGTTACAGCTGGGAGCCCAAGGCGGCGAGCGGCCTGGAGGTTTCCGCCGCCTGCTGGGCGTCCGTGAATCCGGGCGTCGGACGCTACACCGGCACCTGGGACGGCCTCGGCGCGTACGTCCGGCGCGTGCTCGGGCTCGGCTGACAGGGGTACCGGTCGGCATGCGTCTCTATGGGTCGCGGCAGGCGCGGATCCGGCCGGGATTGCGACGGCGGAGCCTGGCGGCGGATTCGCTGGCGGTGTTCGATTCCCGATCGTGGCGCACGCACGTGGTCGGCGGCGTCGCGGCGATGCTGCTCACGCTTTTCGCCGAGCGCGGTGCGCATCGGGTCGATGCGCTCGCGGACGCGCTCCAGCTCACCGATCCGGAGTTCTCACGCGACGACACGCAGCAACTCGTGAACAAGGCGCTCTCGGAGTTGTACGCCAGCGAGCTGATCGAATTCGTCCCCGACGCGCCGGCAACCCCAGCCTAGCAGGCTCCTCATGCGTGGCGCGCCGACCGTTGCCGAGCTTCCGTCCGACCTGCTCCTGCAGCGGATGGGCGGGCCCGGCGTGGCGCTCGACCTCGGCGCCTGCACCGCTCGATTTCATTCGATGCATCCCCCCTTCGCGCAGGCGGTTCGCACGCTGTACGGCGCCTTCCCGATCGAGGCCGATGCGGGCTTCGCCGACGTCACCGTGTCGCTGCGTCCGCGTCGCGCGTTGTTCGGTCCCGGCTGGGCGCAGATCTACATCGACGGCGAATCGCCGTTCCAGATCCTGCCGCTGCCGATGCACCTGCCGCTGGTCGAATGGGCGCTGAACTGGACGATCGCGCACCGCCTGCACGCCTGGCTCGTGTTGCACGCGGGTGTCGTCGCGCGCGGCGATCGAGCGATGCTGATGCCCGCCTTCTCCGGCATCGGCAAGAGCACGTTGACGGCGGCTCTCATGTGCCACGGCTATCGCCTGCTCAGCGACGAGTTCTGCGCGCTCGATCCTGTCGGCGGCAGCGTCATGCCGGTGCTGCGTCCCGTGTGCCTGAAGAACGATGCGATCGATCGCATCGCCGAACGCTGGCCCGAGCGGCCGATCGGGCCGCGCACCGAGGGAACGCACAAGGGAACGGTGGCTCACCTGGCGCCGACGCCGGCGAGCGTCGCCGCGCGCAAGCGAAGCGCCAGGCCCGAGTTCGTCGTGTTCCCGCGCTGGGAGGCGGGCGTGACGGCAGTGCTCGAGCCGATCGCCGCAACGGCTGCCTTCGTCAAGCTGTCCGGCAACGCGTTCAACTATGCGTTGCTCGGTGAAGCCGGTTTCGTCGCGCTCACCAACCTGCTCGCGCAGTGCCGCGTCTACGAGCTTCGTTATTCGAGCTTCGACGAGGCTTTCGAACGGATCGACACACTGTTCGCCGAGAGCGAGAGCGTCGCACTGCCGGTCGAGGCCGCACGCCGATGAACGCGCAACGCCTGCTGTCGCTGTTCGCCGATCCGCGGCAGCCGCAGCAGCCGACGCTTGCGGAATGGGATCGCCTCGTTCGCATCGCGCGGCTCGGCGCGGTGGCGAGCCTGCTGCACGCACGCTACGAGGCGGCCGGGGCGCTCGAAGTGCTGCCGGAGCCGGTTGCGCGCCAGTTGCGAAGCGAGCGCGCGGTCGCCGAATACCGGATCGCAATGACGCGCTGGAACCTGCAGCACCTGGCCGAGGTGCTCGGTCCGCTCGGCACGGAACTGATTTTGCTCAAGGGCGGCGCATACGTGGCGCAAAACGTTCCCTGGGGCCGTGGCCGTACTACCGGCGACATGGACCTGCTCGTTCGCGCATCCGAGATCGGGCGTGCGGAAGCCGCGTTGCGGGCGGCGGGTTGGCGTTTCGGCGAGATCAGCGACTACGACGAGCGCTACTTCCGCGAATGGAGCCACGAGCTGCCGCCGCTGATGCATCCCGAGCGACCGCTGCCGGTCGACCTGCACCACACGATCCTGCCGGTGACGAGCCGGCTGCGGCCCGACGCCGACGCGCTGGTCGAAGCGTCCGTCGCGTTGCCGGGGACGCCGTTTCGCGTGCTCGCGCCGCACGATCAGTTGTTGCACACCTGCTGTCACCTGTTCGAGGATTCGGACATGTGGCACCAGCTGCGCGACCTGCTCGACCTCGGCGCCATGTTGCAGGCGCATGGCGAAGAGCCGGGTTTCGACGACCGCCTGGCGGAATCGGCGGCGCGTCACGGACTCCATCGCCCGTTGCACTACGGGCTGCGCTTCGCGCACCGCCTGCTCGGTGCGCCGGTGCCCGAACGCGCCGCGCGCGAAGCCGCTCGTCGTGCGCAGCCGTTGCGCCCCACGGCGGCGCTGATGGATGCGCTCGTCATGCGCTCGCTGCTGCCCGCGGCGCCCGACCTGCCGACGGCGGCGTCGCGCCGC
>DASWVL010000077.1:0-1793 GCA_036406255.1 Zeimonas sp. | reverse complement strand
GTGCAGGATGTTGGAGAACTCCTCGATGAAGGTCTCCGACTGGATCGCGATGCGGTCGATGTCGCGCGCGAAGCGGTTGTAGGCGATCACGGCGGGGATCGCGGCGAACAGGCCCAGGGCGGTGGCCACCAGCGCCTCGGCGATGCCCGGCGCCACGGTCGCGAGCGTGACCTGCTGCATGTTCGACAGGCCGACGAAGGCATGCATGATCCCCCACACCGTGCCGAACAGGCCGACATACGGCGACACCGAGCCGACCGACGCGAGGAAGGACAGGTGGGATTCGATCGCGTCCATCTCGCGCTGGAAGCTCGCGCGCATCGCGCGGCGCGCGCCGTCGAGCAGGGCGCCGGCATCGGCGAGGCGCCGCTCGCGCAGCTTGAGGAATTCGCGCATGCCGGAGGCGAAGATGCGTTCCAGCGGCGCGGCGCGCTCGGCGCGCTTGCTCGCGTCGTTGAAGAGGTCGTTGAGGTTCTTGCCGGCCCAGAATTCGCGCTCGAACTCTTCGTTCTCCCCTCGCACGCGGCGCAGGCCGAACAGCTTGCCGAAGATGACGGTCCAGCTCGCGAGCGAGGTCAGCAGCAGGCCCGCCATGACGACCTGCACGACGAGGCTCGCCTGCAGCACGAGGGTGACGATGGACAAGTCCTGGTTCATGGCAATGTTCGAAGGAGTTCGTTGGGAATGCGCCGGGGCTTGAAGGTTCCGGCGTCGACGCAGCCGATGCGGATGCGGCCTTCGGCGAGCAGTTCTCCCGCGCGAAACGCCTCTTGTGCGATCGTCATCGTGGCGCGGCCGGCGTCGACCACGCGCACGCTGATCTGCAGCTCGTCGTCCAGGCGCGCCGGGCTCAGGTAGCGCACCGAAGTATCGGCGACGACGAACACCGCGCCGGTGTCGGTTCGCAACCGTTCCTGGCCGAAACCCAGCGCCCGCAACCACTCGGTGCGCGCGCGCTCGAAGAACTTCAGGTAGTTGGCGAAGAAGACGACGCCCCCGGCATCGGTGTCTTCCCAGTAGACGCGCAGCGTGTGTCGGAACTCAGCCATCAGCCGGCGATTATCGAGCCACTGCTCGAAAGCCGGCTTCGCCGGTCCGGCGGCCGGCTCTCGGCCTGTCAGGGCAAACGCTTGTAGACGGGGCCCCAGAGCGGGTGGCCGGCTTCGCTCTTGCTGAGCGTGAAGCCCCGATCGACCTGCTTGGCCGCGCGGAACGCCCGCTCGCAATCGGCCTGACGGTTGCTCGTGCAGTAGATGAACGCGAGGTGCTTGTGCGCGGCGGCGCGGTCGCGCGGCGAACCGAGGCCGGCGGCGAGCGCGCTGTCGAGCTGTTTCTCGGCTTCGACGTACTGCCCGTCGTCGTAGGCGCGAATGCCGGCCAGCAAGGCCTTCTCGGCGGGGCGCTCGGCGACCTCGGTCAGGCCCACGGGTGCCGCGGGGGGCTGCACGCAGCCCGCGAGCAAGAGTATGGCGAGCGGGACGAGGGCAGACAGGAGTTTCATGATCCGAACTTGTGCTTGATCGTCAGCGGCTGGCCTGCCGTGACATTGATGCTCGCACTGTACGGCGGAAAGTCGGCATTGCGAATCGTGAGCTGGTGCCTGCCTTCGGAGAGGGTGATCTCGTTGAGCGGCGGCGCCGTGCCCACCGGCGTGCCGTCGACCTCGATCTGGCCCCAGGGGCTGACGGCCAGGCGGATGACGCCCGCGGCGGGCGCGGCAGTGGCCGCACGCGCCTCGCGTTCGCGCGCCAGGCGGACGCGCCGTTCAGCCACCGTTTCGCGCGGCGGCGTGG
>DASWVL010000076.1:0-6571 GCA_036406255.1 Zeimonas sp. | reverse complement strand
GCAGCCTTCTTCGCGGGCGCCTTCTTCGCGGCGGCCCGGTTCGCCGTCTTCTTCACGGCGGCCTTCTTCGGCGCCGCCTTCTTCGCGGCGGTGACCTTCTTCGCGGCCGGCTTCTTGGCCGTCGCCTTCTTCGCAGCAGTTGTCTTCGCAGCCTTCTTGGCAGTGGCCATACTCGGTTCTCCTGAATCCGTGAGTGCGGTGTTCGTTTCGAAGGGCGCGTTTTCAGAGGGGAAACGCGTCATCTCCACAGGAGCGAAGCATGACTTGTCTTGCACGGGTCGCCAACAAAAACAAGCGTGCAGCGAGCGCGCTGCGTCGCTAGTGTTGTATCGGCGACGCACCGCCGCGAGGGACTGCGCATCCCGCGATCATCCGGGCGCCGCGGCGGCAGGGCGAGCAGGCCCTACGCGAGTTCGGACTCGCGGGCCGCGCGCCGCCGCTCGTGCTCCCTCAGGTGCCGCTTGCGCAGCCGGATGCTCTTCGGCGTCAGCTCGACGAGCTCGTCGTCGGCGATGAATTCGACGGCCTTCTCGAGCGTGAGCCGGATCGGCGGCGTGAGCGCGATGTGCTCGTCCTTGCCCGACGCGCGGATGTTCGTGAGCTTCTTCTCGCGCACGGGGTTGACGACCAGGTCGTTGTCGCGCGAATGGATGCCGATGATCATTCCCTCGTACAGCCGCTCGCCGGGCGCGACGAACATCCGCCCGCGCTCCTGCAGCTTCCACAGCGCATAGGCGACCGCCTCGCCGTCGTCCTGCGAGACCAGCACGCCGTTGCGGCGGTCCTCGATGTCGCCCGCCCACGCGTCGTAGGCATCGAAGACGTGTGCCGCGATGCCGGTTCCCCGGGTGAGGTTCATGAACTCGTTCTGGAAGCCGATCAGTCCGCGCGCCGGCACGCGGTAGTCGAGCCGGACACGCCCCCCGCCGTCGGGCTGCATCGCCTGCAGCTCGCCGCGTCGGCGACCGAGCAGCTCCATCACCGCGCCCTGGTGCGCTTCCTCCACGTCCATCGTCAACCGCTCGTACGGCTCCTGGCGTTCGCCGTCCAGCGTGCGCAGCTTCGGCTTGGGCCGCGAGACCGCCAGCTCGTAGCCTTCGCGACGCATGTTCTCGAGCAGGATCGTCAGATGCAGCTCACCGCGGCCGGAGACGACGAAGGTGTCGGTGTCGTCGCCGAACTCGACGCGCAGCGCCACGTTGCTCTTCAACTCGCGCTCGAGCCGCTCGCGGATCTGGCGGCTCGTGACGAAGCGGCCCTCGCGGCCGGCCAGCGGCGAGTCGTTCACGAGGAACTCCATCGTCATCGTAGGCTCGTCCACCTGCAGCGTCGGCAGCGCTTCAGGCGCCTCGGGATCGGCAACGGTGGAACCGATGTCGATCGCGTCGATGCCGGTGATCGCGACGATGTCGCCCGCCTCGGCCTCGGGCACGGCGATGCGTTCCAGCCCGTGGAAGCGCAGCACCTGCCCGATGCGCGCCGCCACCGGCGCGGCGCCGCCCATCTGCGGGTCGCCGTGCAGCACGACGACGTTCTGGCCGCTGCGAACACGGCCGCGCCCGATGCGGCCGATGCCGATCTTGCCGACGTAGCTCGACCAGTCGAGCGCCGAGATCTGGAACTGCAGCGCGCCCTCCGGGTCGTCGTCGCGCGCCGGCACCTGGCGCAGGATCGCCTCGAACAACGGGCGCATCGACAGTCCCGCCGCCGCCGCTTCCGCGGGCGACCCGACGCCGCCGGCCGGCAGGTCCTCCAGGCGCTCCAGCGCGTATCCGTTGATCGCCGAGGCGTAGACGACCGGGAAGTCGAGCTGCTTCTCGCTCGCGCCGAGCTGGTCGAAGAGATCGAAGGTCTCGTCGACGACACGGTGCGGGCGCGCACCCGGCCGGTCGACCTTGTTGACGACGACGCTCGGCTCGAGCCCCAGCGCGAGCGCCTTGCGCGTGACGAAGCGCGTCTGCGGCATCGGGCCTTCGACCGCGTCGACGAGCAGCAGCACGCCGTCGACCATCGAGAGCGCCCGCTCGACCTCGCCGCCGAAGTCGGCGTGGCCCGGCGTGTCGACGATGTTGATCCGCGTGCCCTCGTACTCGACGGCGCAGTTCTTGGCGAGGATCGTGATGCCGCGCTCGCGCTCGATGTCGCCGCTGTCCATGACGCGCTCGGCGACCTGCTGGTTGGTGCGAAAGGTGCCCGACTGGCGCAGCAGCTGGTCGACCAGCGTCGTCTTGCCGTGGTCGACGTGCGCGATGATGGCGATATTGCGGATGGCGAGGGTCATCGAAGCTTTCCTGGCCCGGCGTCTCGGCCGGGCGAATCGGTGGCGACGAGCCGCTGCGGTTGCAGCTCGCCGCTCTCGTGAAGGGCAACGCCGAGAAGCTTCCCGGCGTCGTAGACCCGAACCCGCAGGGCCGGCGCGCCCGCATCGGGCGGCCGCTCGGCATCGGGCGGCGCGCCCGGGCCGGACAGCGCGATGCGCAGCTTCTGGCCTTGCAGGAATCGTGCGGCGAGCGGCGCATCGAGGTCGACCCGAGGCAGCCCGCCCAGCAGGGCGTCGACGGGGAGCAGGCGCGCGCGACGCCCGGACATCCCGAGCGCATCGAGGGCGTCGAGCGTCACCGCGTCGGCGACGTCCAGTGTTCCGACGCGCTCGCGCCGCAACCCGCTCAGGTGCGCTCCGCATCCGAGCCGTTCGCCCAGGTCGATCGCGAGCGAACGCACGTAGGTGCCCTTGCTGCACGTGACGCGCAGCCAGGCACGGGGCGGCGCGAAACGCAGCAGCTCGATCGAGCGGATCGTGATGCGTCGGGCGGCCCGCTCGACGACGACGCCGGCGCGCGCGTATTCGTACAGCGGCCTGCCCCCATGCTTGAGCGCCGAATGCATCGGCGGCACCTGCTCGATCTCGCCGACGAAATGCGACAGGGCCTGGCGCAGCCGCGCCTCGTCGTGCACCGGCTCGCGCTCGGCGAGCACGCGCCCCTCGGCGTCGCCGGACTCGGTGGTGACGCCCAGCATGAGCTCGGCGAGGTAGGTCTTGTCGGCGTCCAGCGAGTCGAGCGCGAACTTCGTCGCCTCTCCGAACAGCAACGGAAGCAGCCCGCTGGCGAGCGGATCGAGCGTGCCGCCGTGGCCGACCTTGCGCGCGCCCAACAACCGGCGCGCGCGCACCAGTGCGTCGTTCGAGCTGAGCCCCAACGGCTTGTCCAGGAGAAGGACGCCGTCGATGCGATCGCGAAGGGGCGTCGTTCGGATGTTCATCGTTGCGGGGCGGGGAGCGGCGAAAGCGCCGCCGAAGGGCGGGCCGGGGCACCGGGGTGCACGCGGCCCCCGCTGTTCAGTCGTCGGCCTGCCGCCGGTTCGCTTCGTCGATCAGCTTCGACATCGCGATGCCGCGTTCGGTGGAGGTGTCGCGCACGAAGCGCAGTTCGGGCGTCGTGTGGATGCGCACGCGGCGCCCCAGCTGCGAACGCAGGAATCCGGCGGCGCGGCGCAGCCCGGCGAGCGTCTCGGCGACGGTGCCGTCGTCGTCGGGCAGCACGCTGAAGTACACGGTGGCGTAGGCGTAGTCCGGCGTCAGCTCGACCCCGGTGATCGTCACCATGCCGATACGCGGATCCTTCAGCTCGCCGCGCACGAGGTCGGCAAGCTCGTGATGCACCTGCTCGCCGACCCGCACGCCGCGACCGCTACCGCCCGGACGCTGCCTCGCCATGGCACTGCGCGACACGCTCACAGCGTGCGCGCAACCTCCTTGATCTCGAACACCTCGAGTTGGTCGCCCTCGTGGATGTCGTCGTAGCCCTTCAGCGACAGCCCGCACTCGAAGCCCTCGCGGACCTCGCGAACGTCGTCCTTGAAGCGCTTGAGCGAATCGAGCTCGCCCGTCCAGACGACGGTGTGGTCGCGCAGCAGCCGCACCTTCGCACCACGGCGCACGACGCCCTCGAGCACCATGCAGCCGGCGATGTTGCCGATCTTCGGCACGCGGAAGATCTGCCGGATCTCGACCAGGCCGATCGCCTCCTCGCGCTGCTCGGGCGACAACAGCCCCGACATCGCCTTCTTCACGTCGTCGACCGCGTCGTAGATGATCGTGTAGTAGCGGATGTCGATGCCGTTCGTCTCCGCGAGCCGCTTGGCCTGCTGGTCGGCGCGCACGTCGAAGCCGATGATCACCGCCTTCGACGCGGTAGCGAGGTTCACGTCGTTCTCGCTGATGCCGCCCACGCCCTGGTGCACGATCTGCACGCGCACCTCGTCGGTGGAGAGCTTCAGCAGCGCGTGCGACAGCGCCTCCTGCGAACCCTGCACGTCGGCCTTCACGATCAGCGGCAGCGTCTTCACCTCGCCGCCCGACATCTGCTCGAAGATGTTCTCGAGCTTGGCCGCCTGCTGCTTGGCGAGCTTCACGTCGCGGAACTTGCCCTGGCGGAACAGCGCGATCTCGCGCGCCTTGCGCTCGTCGCCGAGCACGATCACTTCCTCGCCGGCGGCGGGCACGTCCTGCAGGCCCTGGATCTCGACCGGAATGGACGGGCCGGCCTCGCTGACCGGCTTGCCGTTCTCGTCGAGCATCGCGCGCACGCGACCGAAGGACGAGCCGGCGAGCACGATGTCGCCGCGCTTGAGCGTGCCCGACTGCACCAGCACCGTGGCCACCGCGCCGCGCCCCTTGTCGAGACGCGCCTCGATGACGAGGCCCTTGGCCGCGCCGTCGTGCACCGCGCGCAACTCGAGCACCTCGGCCTGCAGCAGCACGTTCTCGAGCAGCCCGTCGATGCCGGCGCCGGTTTTCGCCGACACCGGAACGATCGCGACGTCGCCACCGTACTCCTCGGGCACGACCTGGTGCGCAACGAGTTCCTGCTTGACGCGATCGGGATTCGCCTCGGGCTTGTCCATCTTGTTCACCGCGACGACGATCGGCACGCCGGCCGCCTTCGCGTGGTTGATGGCCTCGACCGTCTGCGGCATCACGCCGTCGTCGGCGGCGACCACCAGGATGACGATGTCGGTGGCCTTCGTGCCGCGCGCGCGCATCGCCGTGAACGCCTCGTGTCCGGGCGTGTCGAGGAAGGTGACGACCCCGCCCTGCGTCTCGACGTGGTAGGCGCCGATGTGCTGGGTGATGCCGCCCGCCTCGCCGGCGGCGACCTTGGTGCGCCGGATGTAGTCGAGCAGCGACGTCTTGCCGTGGTCGACGTGACCCATGACGGTGACGACCGGCGGGCGCGGCTCGGTGGCCGCGTCGGCCTGCCCGGCGTCCTCGACGAGAAACGCCTCCGGGTCGTCGAGCTTCGCGGCCAGCGCCTTGTGGCCCATCTCCTCGACGACGATCATCGCCGTGTCCTGGTCGAGCATCTGGTTGATGGTGACCATCTGGCCGAGCTTCATCATCGTCTTGATGACCTCGGCGGCCTTCACCGACATCTTGTGGGCGAGGTCGGCGACGGTGATCGTCTCGGGAACGTGCACCTCGCGCACGATCGGCTCGTTCGACATCGACGAACCCGTGCCGGCGTCGTGACGCTCGGCGCCGCGATGACGGCCACCGCGCGGACCGCCACGCCAGCCGCTGTCGGGTGCGTCGCCCCGCGTCTTGATGCCGCGCTTCTTGCCGGCGTCGTCGGACCAGGTCGACGAGAGTTTCTCGCTCTTGACGTGTTTCTTCGCGGCGTCGCCGCTCGGTGCCCCGGGCGCCGACCGGCCCCCGGCCGGCCTGTGCAGCGTCCCGCGCACCCCGGCCTTCGCACCGGGCTGCGCCGGCTGCTGCGCCTGCGCGGGCTGCACCTTCGCCGACGGTTGCGCCGCGGCGGCAGCCGGCGCCGGCGGCGCCTCGACGACCTTCGGCTGCGGACGACGCTGCAGGCTCATCAGCCGGTTGATCTCGGCGACCTCGGCCTCGACGGCACGGCGCGCCTGCGCCTGCTGCTCGGCTTCCTCGGCCGCCTTGCGCACGGCTTCCTCGGCCGCGCGAGCCTCGTCCTCGGCCGCCCGTGCTTCGTCCTCGGCGCGCTTGCGCGCCTCCTCGGAGCGCGACTGCGAATCGGCCTCGGCGCTCGCCGCGCGCTCGGCCTCGCGACGCGCTTCCTCTTCGCGTCGCTGCGCCTCGGCGGCCGCCTGCGCCGCACGCTCGCGCTCCTGCTCCAGGCGCAACTGCTTCTCGCGCAGCTCTTCCGCCTGCCGCTCGAGCAGCTCTCGCTGGCGCTGCTCCTCGGCCTCGCGCAGCCGCTGCTGCTCCTCGTCGACGACCGACATCGGCGGTGCAACCTCCACCGGCTCGGCCGCCGGCACCTCGACCGGAGCGCCGTCACCCGGCCCGCGCTTGACGAACACGCGCTTCTTGCGCACCTCGACCTGGATCGTGCGTGCCTTGCCGGTGGCATCGGCCTGCTTGATCTCGGAGGTCTGCTTGCGCGTGAGCGTTATCTTGCGCCGCGAGCCCTCTTCCGAGCCGTGCGCGCGGCGCAGCGCGGACAGGAGCTGCTCCTTGTCGACCTCGGTCAGCTCGTCGTCCGGCGACTGCTTGCCCAGGCCGGCGGCCCGCAGTTGCTCGAGCAACGCCTCG
>DASWVL010000075.1:0-4213 GCA_036406255.1 Zeimonas sp. | reverse complement strand
CGACCAGCGCGTCGTACAGCGCGCGCTCGAGCGCGAGCGCGCGTTCGCGCGCCGACACCGCCTTGTCCTCGAAGGCCTTCAGTTCCGCGGTGATGTAGCGTTCGGCGTTCTTCAGGGTCTGGCGCCGGCGATAGTCGTCGGGCACGCGCGCGCTCTGGCCGCGCGTGACCTCGATGAAGTAGCCGTGGACGCTGTTGAATCCGACGCGCAGGTTCGCGATTCCCGTGCGTTCGCGCTCGCGCAGCTCGATCGCGGCGAGAAGCGCATCGCCGTCGCGATCGATTGCGCGCAGCTCGTCGAGCGACGCGTCGAAGCCGTCGCGCAGCACGCCGCCGTCGCGCGCCTGCGCAGCCGGCTCGTCGAGCAGCGCCTGCGCGATCGGCTCCCAGGCGTGCGCCGGAAGCTCGAGCGCCTGCGCGGCGTCGAGGAACGGCTCGCCGTCGAGCGTCGCGATCGACGCGCGAACGCGTTGCAGCACGGGAACGGCATCGCGCAGTGCCGCCAGCTCGCGCGGGCGCGCCGAGCGCAACGCGATGCGCGTGGCGATGCGCTCGAGATCGGGCAGCGCGCGCAGCTCGGCGAGCAGCGCGGCGAAGCCCGGCGTCGATTCGAGCAGCGACTGCACGCAGTGCTGGCGCTGCCCGGCGACCTCCTGCCGTCTCGACGGCTCGAGCAGCCAGCGACGCAGCAGTCGTGCGCCTGCGCTCGTCGCGCAGCGATCGAGCAGGCGCAGCAGCGAAGGGCCGTCGTCGCCGCGCAGGCTCTCGACGATCTCGAGATTGCGGCGCGCCACCGCATCGACGACGACCGATTCCTCGCCGTCGAACACGCGCAGCCCCTGCCGGTGCGTGGGGGTGCGGCCCTGCGTGCGCTCGACGTGCTCGACGCGCGCACCGGCCGCGCCGACCGCGGCATCGAGCCCGTGCGCGCCGAAGCCCGAGAGATCGCGCGTGCCGAACAGCTCGCAAAGACGGCGCTGCGCGCGTCGCGGATCGAACTGCCAGCGCGGGGCCCGCGCGATCGCCGCCGCGTCGAGCGCCGGCGCAAGCGGTGCGGGCAGGGCGGCGTCCTCGGCGAGCAGCACTTCGGCGGGGCGCAGGCGGTCGAGCTCGCGAACGAGCGCGTCGATCTCGAGCTGCGCGAGCCAGCATTCGCCGCTCGAGACCACGACCCACGCCACGGCGACGCGCGCGGCGGTCGACGGCGAGAGGGCAAGCAGCACGGTGTCGTCGCGCTCGGGCAGCAGCTGCGCGTCGGTGACGGTACCCGGCGTGACGATGCGCACGACCTTGCGCTCGACGGGCCCTTTCGTGCTCGCCGGGTCGCCGATCTGCTCGCAGACCGCGACCGATTCGCCCAGGCGCACCAGCCGCGCGAGGTACTGCTCGACCGCATGCACGGGAACGCCTGCCATCGGGATCGGCGTGCCTGCCGAGACGCCGCGGCGGGTGAGCGTGATGCCGAGCAGGCGCGAGGCGCGTTCGGCGTCGGCGAAGAACAGCTCGTAGAAGTCGCCCATCCGGTAGAACAGCAGCCGGTCGGCGTGCGCGCTCTTGATGCGCAGGTACTGCTGCATCACGGGCGTGTGTTCGTGCAGCGTGGAGGGCTTCTTGTCGGTTCCGGCCGATGCGCCGGAATCGGGGTTCCAGTTTTCCATCCGGGGACTTGCGGGACGTGCCGACCGCGGATCGCGTCGTTGCCGAAGTATGCCGTCATTCGGCGCAGACGCAGGCGCAGCGGCGCCGCGGATGCCTCGGAAGCGCATGCGCGCGCGGGCGCGCGCATGCGACGAGCAGCGCACCCGGCTCAGGCGCGTGCTTCGAACACCATGTTGAACGGCGTCTGCGAGGTGCGACGGAACTGCGCGAACCCGGCCTGCTCGGCGACGTTGCGCAACCGACGCTCGCCGGCCTGCGCGCCCAGCCCGAGCCCGACTTCCTGCGACAGCGAGCATGGCGTGCAGATCATCGTCGATGCGCAGTAGTAGACGCGACCGACCGGGTTGAGGTTCTCCGCGACCGTGTCGGCGGCGAATGGCTCGACGATCAGCCAGCTGCCGTCGTCGGCCAGCGTCTCGCGAACATGGCGCGCCGCACCGACCGGATCGCCGAGATCGTGCAGGCAGTCGAAGAAGGCGACGAGGTCGAAGTCCTGCGCCGGATAGTCCTTCGCGCCGGCGCGTTCGAAATGCACGCGATCGTCGACGCCCGCCTCGGCGGCTCGCGCACGGGCGGCGTCGATCGATTGTGGGTGGTAGTCGTAGCCGAAGAACTCGGAGTTCGGGTACGCCTTGGCCATGACGATCGTCGACGAGCCGTATCCACAGCCGACGTCGGCCACGCGTGCACCGTCGCGAAGCTTCGCCTCGACGCCGGTGAGCGCCGGGATCCACTCGGGAACGAGATGGGCGTTGTATCCGGGACGGAAGAAGCGCTCGGTTCCCGAATAGAGCCCGGCGCTGTGCTCGTGCCAGCCCAGTCCGCTGCCGGAGGTGAACGCGCGCTGCAGCTTGTCGAGGTCCTGCGCGAGTGCCGCGAAGATCTCGAACCCGCCGCACAGGAAGGTCGGGCTGTTCTCGTCGACGAAGACCGCGGCCGCCTCCTCGGACATCGAGTACGCGTCGTCGTCGGCGTCGTAGTCGATGTATCCGCTGGCGGCCATTCCGTTCAGCCATTCGCGCGCGTACCGCGCGCGCACGCCGGTGCGTTCGGCGAAGTCGTCGGCCGAGGTCGGACCCCCGTCGGACAGCGCCCGGAACAAGCCAAGCCGGTCGCCGAGTACGACCAGGGGTGCGCTCGCGATGGCTCCGAATTCATTGACCAGCTTGCCCATCAGGGCATCGAGGCGGTCCGCGTCGATGGCCATGTTTGCCTCCATCGGAAGTTCGGCCGGGGATTGCCGGTCGCGCCGCGGCGGCGTGCCGTGGCGTCCGGATCCGGCCGAACCTCTGGGTCGAGGCCGCGCCCGCGCCATTACGCGCGATCGCCCGCGATCAACGCGTGTAGTCGCCGCTGGCCTCGGGCTGGAACAGCAGTTCGGCGATGCGAAGGCGCTGCACGGCGCCGGTCGGCGTCGTCCACTCGGTCTCTTCGCCGACGCGCAGGCCGAGCAGTGCGGTTCCGATCGGCGAGAGCACCGACACGAAACCGGCCGAAGCATCGGCGTCCTCGGGGTAGCACAGCGTGAGCGTTCGCCGTGCTCCGTCCGCGAGGTCGACTACGGTGACGCGTGTGTACATCGTGACGACGTCGCCGGGCACCTGCCGAGGCGGAACGGTGTCGGCGTCGTCGAGCAATTCGTTGAGCGTTTCGGCGGCCTGCCCTTTGCGACTGAGCAGCCGGTCGAGGCGCACGTGGTCCAGTTCGTTCAACAGGCGAAAGCTGTTCGAGGCTTGAGTCATGGCGAACTCCGTGTGGAGGAGGGCGAACGCGGGCGATTTCCGCAAGGTGCGACGCGGGCGTCGCGCGAGACGAGCCCCCGGGGCGGTCCCGGCGATCTCGAAGGGGCGGAGGATTCGAGGGTGGATCGCCGGGTTATCGATCGAAGGCGGACATGCCCGATCGGCAGGTCGCCTCGATTCGCGCCCGGGCACCGGGCGCGCGCGCGCGCAGGCCCGCAGCGGCGCCTTGCGGCGTCCCGGCGTGCAGCTTCGCGATGCGGACGATCGGTGCGTTCATCGTATGGTTCGTCGAGCGCGCACCGCAACGGCACGGGCCCGGTAAAGGAAAGGAAAGCGCTTTGCGACCGCGCGGCGGCGGGCCGACGCGGCGGCAGGAACGGCCGGACGCGGAGTCGTGCGCCGGAGTCGTGCGCATATGGTAGCCCACGCGGCGACAATCGGCACCTTCCGGTCGGACCGGCCCGGGACCACCGATACATTGGGGCAGAATGCGCGTGAACAAGGGAGGCTGATGAACGATTCGACCACGGGGCGCGAGTCCCGAGCGATATTCTCCGGAGCGGTCACGACGCCGGTGCGGGCGGCGGCCACCGTCGTCGTGCTGCGCGACGGCGATGAAGGGCTCGAGGTGCTGATGCTGCGCCGGCATGCGAAGTCCGACGTGCTCGGCGGCGCATTCGTCTTTCCCGGCGGCAAGCTCGACCCGGGCGACCGTGCCGTCGCGGAGTCGCAGGGCATCGACGAATCGCCTGACCGGCTGCACGCGCGGCTGGGAGAACCGCAGCTCGACCCGCGCGAAGCGGCGGCGCTGTT
>DASWVL010000074.1:0-21342 GCA_036406255.1 Zeimonas sp. | reverse complement strand
GCGCCGGGCGCCCCGAGCGCGGTCTCCCCCGCCGCCGCCTCGAGCGCACCGCTCGCCGCCGCCGGCGCTCTGAACCACGTCGGCCGGAACGACGCGCGCCTTCCGCTCGACATCGGAGTCGGAACCTCGATCGCCGAAGCCGAGCGCATGCTGATCCTCGCCACCGTCGAACACTGCGGCGGCCACCGCGAGCGCGCCGCCGCAATGCTCGGCATAAGCGCCAAGACCTTGTACAACCGGCTGAAGGGGTACGCGGAAGAAGAGAAGTGAAGGGTGAAGGGTGCCCTGCACCCTTCACCCTTCACCCGTCACATCCTCTGCTGCGCCATCGCGATCATCCTGCGGGCTTCCACCGGCGGGATTCCGATCGCGTCGCGGTACTTGGTGACGGTGCGGCGGGCGACGCTCGCGCCGCGCTGCTCGAGTTGGCGCGTAATGCGGATGTCGGACAGCGGCTGGCGTGGGTCCTCGGCCTCGACGATGTCGCGGATCAGCGTCTGGATCGCGCGCGGCGAGATGCGGTAGCCATCCTCGCTGACCAGCCGGCTGCCGAAGAAATGCTTGAATTCGATGAGGCCGCGCGGCGTTGCCATGTACTTGCCGCTGGTGACGCGCGAGACCGTCGATTCGTGCACGCCGACTTCGGCAGCGATGTCGCGCAGATGCAGCGGCCGGATCGCTACGTCGCCGTGTTCGAAGAAACCCTGCTGCGTGGCGACGATCGCGCTGGCCACCTTGAGGATCGTCTCGGCGCGCTGTTCGATGCTGCGCAGAAGCCAACGCGCCTCGGTGAGTTGCGTGCCCATCGGCGTCGACGACCAGCCGCGGTCGCGGCGAACCGCATCGGCATAGAGCCGGTTGATGCGAAGACGCGGCGACGCGGCACTGTTCGGAAACGCGACCCAGCGTCCACGCACCTTGCGAACCGTGACATCGGGTACGACGTGCTGCGGCTCGTTCGAGCCGAAGGTGGAGGCAGGCCGCGGCGCCAGGTTGCGGATCAGCTGGTTGGCCTGCGCGAACTCGGGCTCGCTGCAGCCCAGCATCCGGGTGATGCGCGCGGTGTCGTGCGCCGCGAGCAGGCCCAGGTGCGATTCGACGATGCGCATCGCGAGCGCCAGCCCCGGTGTGTCGGCAGGCAGGGCGCGCAACTGCAGCGTGAGGCACTCGGACACCGATCGCGCACCCACCCCGGCGGGATCGAGGCTGTGCACGAACGACAGCGCGACCTCCAGTTCGCGCACGAGCGTGCGTGAGCCGGGTTCGACGAGTTCGGCGATTTCCTCGAGCGTGTCGCGAAGGTAGCCGTCTTCGTCGAGCGCCTCGACCAGCACTCGTGCCAGCGTGAGGTCGCGTTCGCCCAGCCCGCTGACGTTCACCTGCTGCAACAGGTGATCGCGCAGCGACAGCGGCGCCGGCGCGAGCAGCACGGGGTCGTCGGCCGAGCGCTCCCCCGTGTGGTTGTTCCCGGTGGTCGACCAGGTGAGCTCGCGCTCGGGGTCCACCGGCTCCTCGCCCTCTTCGTCGCCGGCGCGCGAATCGATGGGTTCGTTCTCGTCGGCACCCGCCTCGTCCAGCGCATCATCGCTCTCGAGCAATGGGTTCGTCGACAGCGCCTGCGCGATGGCCTGTTCGAGTTCGAGTGCGGACATCTGCAGCATCTTCAGACCTTGCTGCATCTGCTGGGACAGCGCGGCGCCTTGCGTGGCGCGCAGCTGCAAGCCGGGTGCGTGCATTGCGGGGAATTCCTTGGGTGTTCTGCTTCGAATACCCCTGTTGTCGCAAGGTCCGTGCCAGTACCGGTCCGGGCCGAAGATCAAGGACTTGCGACACGATTTCGACGACGCGCTCGGTAAAAGCGTTCTCACTCCGGTAAGCGCGGCGGCAAACGACGATCCCGCCCTGCAACACGGTATCCTTCGTCGCCATGTCCGCCCCCGCACTGCCGCGATGGCTCGGCGCCTCGCTGCTGCTGCTGATCGCCACCACCTTCGCCAGCAATCACGTCGCGGCGCGCGTCGCTTTCGATCACGGCACCAACGTCGCCACGGCCGTCGCGGTACGTTCGACCGGGGCAGCGCTCTTCGTCTGGTCGCTGCTTTGTCATGCGCGCGTGCCGCTGCGACTGGCGCGGCCGACGCTGCTGCGCGCGCTCGTGATCGGCGGACTGCTCTCGGTCCAGAGCCTGTGCCTGTACTCAGCGATCGCGCGCATACCCGTTGCGCTCGCGCTGCTGGTGTTCAACACCTTCCCGATGATGCTGGGGCTGCTCGCGTGGGCCACCGGAACCGGCCGGCCCAGGCCACACGCCTTCATCGCGATGGCGCTGGCACTCACGGGCCTGGGGCTCGCACTCGACGCGTTCGGATGGGCGGGCGGCGCGGCGCTGCGCCCTGACCGAGCCGCCATGGCCGCCGGCGTCTCGTTCGCCGCCATCGCGGCACTGGCGTTCGCAGCCGTCCTGCTGTTCACCACGCGCTGGCTCTCCGACACCGACGGGCGACTTCGCAGCTTCGTGCTGATGCTCGTCGTCGCCGCGGTCGCGATTCTCATGGGCAAGACGAGTGGCGAGTTCGCCTGGCCGCGCGACGCGACGGGATGGGGCGCGCTCGTGCTGCTGACGCTGCTGTACTCGTCGGCGATCACTGCGCTGTTCGTGCTGCTGCCACGGCTCGGCGCGGTGAACAACGCGGCAGTCATGAACTTCGAACCGATCGCGGCACTGCTGCTCGCATGGCTCATCCTGGACCAGGCGATGGCTCCGCTGCAGCTGCTCGGTGCGGCGATCGTCGTCTCGGCGATCGTTCTGCTCGTCACGATACGATCGGGACCGTGAACGCACGAAGCCACGACCGCCGGGACACCGAGCAGGCGCTGCCCTGGCCGGCGCTCGTCGAGGCGCTGCGCGCGATGCTCCTGCGCAAGTACGCCGGGCAGACCCGATCGCCGGAGCGGATCGCGATGCCATTGCCCGGCGGCGTCCTGCTCGCGATGCCGTCGACCGACGGCGAGTTCGCCTGCACGAAACTCGCCACCCTGCACGAAGGCAACCCGGCGCGCGGACTGCCCACGCTGATCGGCGAGGCCGTCCTCGTTCGCGCCGACACCGGCGAGGTGCTCGCGCGCTTCGACGCGCCGACGATCACGGCGCGGCGGACGGCGGCGCTGTCGGCGCTCGCCGCGCGCGAGCTGGCCGGCGTGCAGCGCGGGCGCCTGCTCGTATTCGGCTCGGGCGTGCAGGCGCGCGCGCACATCGACGCCTTCCGGGCGGTGATGCCGATCCGCGAGGTCGCCGTGCAGTCGCGCACTCCCGAGCACGCACGCAAGCTCGCCGATTCGCTGAACGCGAGCGGCCTGCCCTGTCGCGCCCTGGACGTCGCGCCGACGTCGATCGCCGGTTACGACCTCGTCGTCACCGCGACGTCGAGCCGCGCGCCGCTGTTCGACGACGATCCGGAATTCGACGGCTTCGTCGCAGCGATCGGCGCCTACCGCCCCGAGATGTGCGAGCTTCCTGCGGCGCTGCTGCACCGCGCGGCGCTCTTCGGCGACGACGTCGAGGCGGCGCACAGCGAAGCGGGCGACCTGATCCGGGCGTGCATCGACTGGGCAAAGGTCGTCCCCCTCGAGCGCGTCGTCGCCGGTACGGCGCGACGCGCGCAGCGCGGGCCCGTCGTCTTCAAGAGCGTCGGGCAGGCGCTGTGGGACCTCGCCGCGTGTCGCCTCGCATGGTCGCAGCTGCAGCAGGAGACGGAGCCGTGAGCGCGACGCCGCACGCCGACTTCGGACGTGTCCGGGTGTTCTTCGGCGAGAAGAACGGCAAGTACCCCGACGGGAACCAGGTGATCGTGCGCGGCACCGACACGCGCGCAGCCTTCGACACGCCGCTCGTCGCCAACCGCATCGGCGAGGAGCTGGAATCCGCCGAGCTGGTCGTGCTCGGCCACGTGCACGAGGACCACATGGCGGGGCTGCACCGACTCCCGCACGCGCGCGTTTTCGCGCACGAGAGCGACGTCGAAGCGGCGCGCAGCTGGAGCGGACTCGCCGCGCACTACGGGCTGTCGGGGCCGGTGGTCGAAGCGATGCACGACAAGATCCGGCGCGAGTTCCACTACGCGCCGCGACCCGACGCGATCGGCTACCGCGACGGCGAGGTCTGGGAACTGGGCGCGGTCCGCGTGCGTGCCGTCCACATGCCGGGACACACTGCCGGCCACTGCGTGCTCGTCGTCGAGCCCGAGGGCGTCGCCTTCATCGGCGACATCGATCTCAGCGGTTTCGGCCCGTATTACGGCGACGCGAGTTCGGATCTCGGCGCGTTCCGGCGCACGCTCGCCCGGCTGCCGGAGCTGGACGCGAGCGTCTGGATCACGTCGCACCACCGCGGCGCGTATGCCGATCGCGCCGCGTTCCTCGACGCGCTGCGTGCGTATGCCGCGAAGATCGACGAGCGCGGCGAGCGGCTGGTGGAGATGGTGCGCGATCGGCCGCGCACGCTCGAGGAACTGGCGCAGTCGCGGCTGCTGTACCCCGAGGACTACGACGAGGTGTGGATCCTCGACGCCGAACGGCGCACGATCGTGCAGCACCTCGAAGAGCTTGCCGCGCAGCGGCGGGTCGCGATCGACGACGAAAACCGATATCACGCCCGCTGAGGCGTGCGCGCCTGCAGCACCTCGCGATACACCGCCAGGTTTCCCTCGACCATCGTGTCCACCGAGAAGCGCTCGAGCACGCGCGCGCGTGCGGCGGCGCCCATTCGTTCGCGCTGCGCCGGATCGTCGACCAGCCGGCGCAGTGCGTCGGCAAGCGCCGCAACGTCGCCCGGTTCGACGAGCAGGCCGGTGACGCCGTCCTGCACCGCCTCCGGCATGCCGCCGGCGCGCGAGGCGACGACCGGGACGCCGGCAGCCTGCGCCTGCAGCAGCGCGATGCCCAGACCTTCGCGATCGGCCGGATGCGCGAGCACGTCGAAGCCGCCCATCCAGCGCGCCAGGTCGTCGCGGAATCCGACGAAGCGCACGATCGGGGCGAGCCCGTCGCGCGCCGCCCGCGCCTCGAGTTCCGCGCGCAGCGGCCCCTGGCCGAACAGCAGCACACGCAGCTGCGGCCGTGTCGGACGCAGGAGCTTCAACGCCTCGAAGAGGTGACGGTGCCCCTTGCGGCGGATCAGCTGCGCGACGACGCCGACGACGAGCGCGTCGTCGTCGAGCGCGAACTCGCGGCGCAACGCCGCACGATCGACCGGCTGCAGCCAGGGCTGCGCATCGAGCGCGCTGCGCACGCAGCGCACGCGCTGCGGCGCCACGCCTTCGTCGAGCAGCACGTCGCGGATCCCCTCGGAGATCGCGATCACGCGGTCGAAGAGGCGGTATTTCAAGGCGGCGATCCACGGCCGTTCGCGGTTGTCGACGCGACGCGAAACGACGCACGGGACGCGCGCAATCCGGGACGCGATGCCCCCCCAGAGATCGACGCCGCGCCTGCTGTGCAGATGCACGAGATCGGGGCGCTCGGCGCGGATGCGTGCGCGCAGGCGCGCGACGAAGCCGAGGTCGAAGTCGCCGCGCATCGGTGTCGACAACACGCGGGCGAAAGGAGCTGCCGGCCCGGCCACTGCCGCCTCGGGCGGGCAGACGAGCACGTTCTCGATTCCGCGTCGTGCGAGCCCCTCGAGCAGGTAGACGACCTGCCGCGCACCGCCGTAGTAGTGGCGGCCGCCCTCGACGTGCAGCACCTTCACCGGCCGGCCTCGACGACCGCGGTGCGCCCGAGCACGATGCCGGCCTCGTGCGCCACGCGGGCGGCGGTGATATTGCGCATGCAGTCGAATGAGCCCCCGCAGGTCGGCGCGCGGTGGCAGGGCGAGCACGCGAGCCCCAGCCAGACGACGCGCGCGTTCGCGCGGCCGGTCACCGTGTACGGACAGGTCGAGCCGAACAACGCAACGGTCGGCACGCCGAACGCGACGCCCATGTGCGTGAGACCGGTGTCGACGCCGACGACGAGCGCCGCGTCGCGCACGAGCGCCGCGGCCTGCGCGAGGTCGGTGCGGCCGGCGAGATTCACGATGTCGGGCGCGGACGCGACCAACGCTTCCGCCGCCCGCCGGTCCGCCGGTCCGCCGAGCAGCACCGGGACGAGCCCGGTCTGCGCGCGCAGGCGCTTCGACAGATCGCGCCACTCATCGTCGAACCAGTGCTTCTGCGGACGGGTGGTGAACGCGGCGAAGACGACATGGCGACCCGGCGCGAGACCGTACTCGTGCAGCAATGCGGCGGCGGCAGCGGACGCCTGCGGCGTCACCTGCAACCGGGGCAGGAACTCCCCGCAGTCGAGGCCCAGGTATCGGGCGAGATGCAGGTACTCGGACGAGATCCGCGCGCGCTCGCCGCCGCGCGGCACGACCTCGGTGACGAGATGCGCGCTGCCCTCGCGTGCGCCGAGCCCGATGCGACGCGGGGCGCCGCTCAGCCACGCGAGGAACGCGCTCTTCGCAAGCCCGTGCAGGTCGAGCGCGAGATCGAATCGCCGCTCGCGCAGCAGGGCGCGAAAGCGCCGGATCTCGCTCGCAAGCGCGACCAGGCGCCCGGAGCGCAGCAACGCCCGCCACTGCTTCTTCGGCCAGACGATGCATTCGTCGATCGCGGGATCGTTCGCGACGAGCGCGTCGATGCCCGGTTCGACGACCCAGGCGATGCAGGCGTCGGGCCAGGTCCTGCGCAGCGCCGCCGCGAGAGGCGATGCGAAGACGACGTCGCCGATCGCCGAGGTGCGCACGATCAGGATGCGTTCAGGCAGAAGACGTCCTCCCCTGCTCGATTCCGTGCGGGACCACGATCGCGTCGACCCGGCGAAGCACGTCGTCCACCGCGATGGCGTCCATCGACGCCGCCTCGACCGCTTCGATGCCCGGGTCGTGCCGCAGTGGCCGCGTCGGCCCGAAGAGGCCCACGCAGCGAACGCCGACCGCGGCAGCGAGGTTCAGCGCACCGGTGTCGTTGCCGACGCACAGTTGACAGCATTTCAGGACCGCGGCCGATTGCAGCACGGAAACGCGGCACACGGCAACGGCGTGCGGCGGGCGACCGAGGCCGGCGAGAATGCGCTCGGCCGCGCCCGCTTCGGTCGGCCCGCCGAGCACGAGGACGCCGCACTCGCGCGCGAGCAGCGCCTGCGCGAGCCGGGTGAAGCGGGCGACGCCCCAGTCCTTCCGCGGCTCGGAAGTGCCGATGACGAGCGCGACGCGCCGTGCAGGCAGCGCCGACAACGTCTGCGCCGCTTCGGCGAGGAGCTCCTGCGGCACGTCGATGCGCGGCACCAGCGCTCCCTGGACGAAGCCGTGCGCGCGGGCGAACTCCGTTGCCTCCGGGTACACCCAGTTGCCCTCGCCGCGATGCGGACGGATGTACGGCCCGGTGCCCAGCGCGAACCGTTGCACGCGCGAGAAACCGAAGCCGGCGCGTCGCGGGATACCGGCGAACCAGGCGAGGAACGCATAGCGCGTGCGCGACGAGAAGATGTAGACGCGATCGAAGCGGCGCGAACGGACGAGCGCCGCGATGCGCAGGAAGCCGCGCAGACCCGCGTCGCGTCCACGTCGACACTCGCTGCGTCGGGGGCGGTAGTCGTACTCGATGACTTCCTCGATCGCCGGTTCGGCGCGGAGCAGATCCGAGGCGCGGCACGACGGGCGCGCCATCAGCGTCACGCGCCCACCGCGGCTGGTGGCGGCGATCGCGCGGATGTAGGGCACGTGCCAGATCAGGTCGCCGATTCCGCTTCGATGATGCACGACGAGCGTGCGCGGCCGATCGCCCGCGGCCGGCTCAGCGCCCACGTTCGCCCTTCGACCGTGACTCGCGGGATGCGCGAAATGCCACGTGGTAGCGCAGCGCCCCGCCGGGAATCGCCAGCAGCAGTGCGAGCGCCTTGGTTCCCGCGCTGGTCCCGAACAGGCCCTCGGTCATCGAGAAGATGCAGGTGGCGACGACGACGAGCAGTCCGCCGGTTGCAAAGAAGAACGCTGTCTCGTCCTCGAGCCGATGGGCGAAGAAAGAGCCCATCAGCAGCCAGAAGGCGACGACGGCGAGCGCCGTCGGAATGCCGCCGAGTGCCAGGCTCGAGATCAACTCGTTGTGCAGGTTCGCAAGGCCGACGAACGGCGCCGGCATCCGGCCGGCTTCCACGGCCTGCCGACGCGCTTCGTCGTAATTGGCCAGGCCGACCCCGGTCAGCGGATGCTCGGTCGCCTGCTCCAGGCCCCACTTCCACATCTCGAGCCGCAGCTCGGTGGACCCGTCGATCGCGGCGCTGCCCGGCGCACCCTGGAGGAACGCCTCGACCTGCTCGACGGCGATCTCGATGCGGTGCTGCGCGTTCTCCGAGAGCAGCAGCGCCGCCGCGGCGAAGACCAGCAATGCGCCGATCGCCGGCAGGAAGTGCCATGACGCGAGCACGCGAGCGCGGTACGTTCGCAACGCGGCCCAGGACGTCAGGACGAGCAGCACGGGCATCGCGAGCCAGCCGCCGCGCGTGCCGGTGAGAATCGACGCGTAGATGCCGGCGACCGTCGCGGCCAGGCCGATCGCGACGCGCGCGCGGTCGCGCCTGCCAGAGAACATCGGACCGATGCTGCCGGCGAAGGCCATGAATCCGAGCAGCAGCGAGAAGTTGCCGAAGGGAACGGCATTCCACTGGTTGCGCCAGCCGAACACCCGCACGCTGCCGTGCATCAGCACGTCGAAGAGCGTGATCCCGAGCGCGGTGAACGACGCGAGGACGACGCCGCCGAACAGCGCGCGTTCGCCGAGCCCGACGCGGCCGATCCACAGGAACACGAGGCCGCCGGTGAGCAGCAGGTGCGCCGGGCGATGAAGCCACGACGGATCCCAGCCGGCGAGCGCCATGTTCAGCAGGTAGGCGCCGGGGATCAGCGCGCACGCGACGAGATAGCGCCGATCGAGCGCATCGAAGGCCGGACGACGGACGATCGTCGCCAGCCCGCGCAGTGCAGCGAGCACCATGAGCCAGCCGCCCGCAGTCGGCATCAACATGTGCAGCGGCAGGACGACGAGGACGAAGCACTCGGCGAGCCGACGTTCGATCGGTTGCACTTCCTGAACCGGGGCGGTCCCGCGCCCGGCGACGATCATTCCAGTACCACTCCACATTGCTCGAAGGCTCTCTTCATGTCCCGCCCTTCGTCGCGAGACTTGAACTTCAGGTTCGACCAGCCGAACGCGACGACCGGGACGCTGCGCGGATAGATCTGGCGGGCGAACAGCAATGCGCTCGAACGAACCCCGACGACCGCGGCATAGGGCGTGCGCGCGAGATGCAGCTCGAGCGGGCACCGCGGCTCGATGACACGATAGTCGGGATGATGCAGCTCACGGCGCGGATCCTTCGGATGCGGCTTGTAGTCGACCTCGTCGAAGCGCTGTGCCGCGAGCCAATCGTGCACGCGCTGCGTGACCGCCGCGAGGTCTGCGGCAGCCAGCAAGCCCGCGCCGACCAGCGGCTGGCCGACGACGAGCGCGCGTCGCACGGTCGGCGACGCCGCAGCGGCCGGCGCGGCGAATTCGACGAGCGGACCGAGCACGCGCACCTTCGCGGCCGGATACTCGTGCGGCAGGCCGGGCACGACGTAGATCCGGTCGCAGAACGGCGCATCGGAGCCGATGCGGTCTCCCGAGAAGCACCAGTACGAAAGTTCCGGATCGAACAGCCGCCGCAGCCGGCGCACCCGCTGCAGCGCACGCCGCGATGCGGAAAGCGGATAGCGGCGGATGCTGATCAGGCCATCGGGCAGGATACGCGCACGCATCTCGCGTGCCCCCGAACGCGCCGGCAGCGCGCGCAGGAAATAGTTGATCGCCTCGGTGTCGAACACCGCGCTGTGCAGCACCAGCCGATCGCACCGACCGACCCGCCCGGCGACGAGAGCGATGTTCTCGCGCAGGCGTCGATGCCGGCCGAAAGGCCCGGGCAGCGGCTCCCAGCGCGGCCACGGCAGGTACAGGCATGCGTCCCACTCGGACGGATCGACGACGGCCTTCATGCCGGGCTTGTACCAGACGAGCACCTGCCGGGCCCCCGCCTCGAAATCCCGTGCGATGCGCCGCGCAGCAAGGTATTGCAGCGGAGAGGCGACGAAGTAGACAGCGACCGTGCCGGGATCCTGCATGAATCAGGCGAGGCTCGACTCCGCGACGAGCGCTTCCAGTGCCGACGCCGCGGCTGCGAGGCCCATCGCTGCAGTGACGGTGACGATCGACCCGTAGCCTGCACACGAGAGCGCGAAACCGCCGCCGGTGCTCCCCGGCGTGCCCACCCGGCGCTTCACCGGCGCGGGCTCGTCGGAATGGAGGGCGGCGACGCCGAACTTCACGCCGGGGCGGCGCTCGAAGCCGTATTCGCGGCGCAGTTGCGCGCGCACCGACGCGAGGAGCGCATCGCCCGTCGTTCGCGCGAGATCGGCACGCCGCAGCCGCAGCGGATCGGTGCGCCCGCCCGCCGCGCCGCAGACGACGATCGGCTGGCGGCAGCGGACGGCCCACGCGACGAGCGCCGCCTTCGCGCGCGGCGCATCGATCGCGTCGATGACGAAGCAGCCGGCAGGAACGAGATCGGCGACGTTGCCGGCGGTGATGAAATCGTCGACGGTGCGAACGACGCAGCGCGGCGCAATGTCGGCGATGCGCGCGCGCATGACGTCGATCTTGGCCGCGCCGAGCGTGGAATCGAGCGCGTGGACCTGGCGGTTCACGTTCGATTCGGCCACGTGGTCGGCGTCGATCAGCGTGATGCGGCCCAGTCCCGAGCGGGCGAGCGCCTCGGCCGCCCACGAGCCGACGCCGCCGACACCGACGACGCACGCGTGCGAATGCGCGAGCACCTCGAGCGCGCGGTCCCCGTACAGGCGCCCTACGCCGCCGAAACGGCGACGATCGTCGCGCGCGACGACCTCGTCGCGCAGGACCGCTTCGCCGGCCGCGCCGCGATCGTCGCGCTCTGCCAGTGCCGCGCTCGCGTCGATCGTCTCGAGCGACAGCGCGCAGACCGGGAGTTCGGGGTTCTGCATGTGCAGGAAGCGGCTACGGCATCAGCAGCGACGAGCCGGTCGTCCTGCGCGCCTCCAGGTCGCGATGCGCCTGGGCGGCTTCCTCGAGCGGGTAGCGCTGGTCGATCTCGATGCGGACCTTGCCCGAGCCGACCATGCGGAACAGTTCCGCCGACATCTCCTCGAGGTTCGCCCGGTTCGCCTGGTGCGACATCAGCGACGGGCGCGTGATGTAGAGCGAGCCCTTCAGTGCGGTGAGCGGCATCGGCGGCACCGGTCCCGAGGCGTTGCCGAAGCTCACCATCAGGCCGAAGGGCTGCAGGCAGTCGAGCGAATCCTGGAAGGTGTCCTTGCCGACCGAATCGTAGACGACCGGCACCATCTTCCCGTCGGTGAGCTCGCGTACGCGATCGACCACGTTCTCGTGCTTGTACAGGATCGTGTGCGTGCAGCCGTGGCGCCGCGCAAGCTCGGCCTTCTCCTCCGAGCCGACCGTGCCGATCACCGTGACGCCGAGCGCGCGCGCCCATTGCATCGCGATCAGGCCGACCCCGCCGGCGGCGGCGTGGAAGAGGATCGTCTGCCCCTTCTGCAGGCGGTAGGTACGGCGGAACAGGTAGTGGACGGTCAGCCCCTTGAGCATCATCGCCGCGGCGGTCTCGAAGTCGATGTTCCTCGGCAGGCGCACGATCGACTTCGTCGTCATGTTGCGCACCTGCGAGTACGACCCCGGAGGACGGTCGCAGTACGCGACGCGGTCACCGACCTTCAGCGAATCGACGCCGTCGCCCACCGCGGTGACGACGCCCGCCGCCTCGAGTCCGATCACGCCCGGCAACGGCATCGGGTACAGGCCGGTGCGGAAATAGACGTCGATGAAGTTCAGTCCGATCGCCTCGTGGCGCACCTGCACCTCGCCCGGTGCGGGCGCTCCGACCTCGACGTCGACGTACTGCATCACTTCGGGTCCGCCGGTCTTCTCGATGCGGATCGCCTTGGGCATGTCGGCTCCTGGGAATGCGCGAAACCGCCCGGCAGGGCGGCAGAAAAAGGGGCCCCAGTATAGAGCGGCACACGCCTCCCCCGAGTCTCCGGTGTTGCTCGCGCCATCCGATATCTGATATCTTAGATTCGATGGACCTTGCCTCGAGCACGCTCGACCGATCGCCGCTTCCGCGTGCCGAGCTGCTGCTGGTGCGCCTGAACCAGGTCGTGATCGTCGCGCTGATGGCGACGATGTCCGTGCTCGTGTTTGCGAACGTCGTCTCGCGCTACGTGTTCAACCACTCGATGGTCTGGGTCGAGGAGCTGACCCAGTACCAGATGATCTGGATCACCTGGCTCGGCGCCGGGCTCGCGCTGCGCGAGGGGCGCCACGTCGCGGTCGACGTGCTGCAGGACGCGCTGCCGCGGTCGCTGCGCCTGCTGCTGCGCTGGGCGATCGTCGCGATGATGCTCGCCTTCCTCGCGGCGCTCGCGTGGTACGGCGGGCAGATCGTCGCGTTCTCGTGGAACCAGGAGACGCCGATGCTCGGCATCCGCACCGGCATTCCGTATCTCGGCATCCCGATCGGCGCCGCGCTGTTCGCACTGCACCTGGTCGTGTTCGCGCGCGAGTTCGTCGAGCAGCGCTTCGAGCACGTCGAAGAACCGGGGGCCGGCGAATGACGACGCCGTTGTTCGTGCTGTTCGCCGTCGGCCTGGCGATCGGCCTGCCGATCGCCTTCGTGATGGGCGCCTCGGCGACGGTCGCGCTCGCCTGGGAGGGCAAGCTCTCGATGCTGTCGGTGCCGCAGCGCGTCTTCGACGGCATCAATTCGTTCCCGCTGATGGCGGTGCCCTTCTTCATCCTCGCCGCCGACCTGATGACCGCCAGCGGCATCACCACCGCGCTGTTGCGCTTCTCGCAGAGCGTCGTCGGTCACATCCGCGGCGGAATGGGCCACGTGAACGTGCTCACGTCGGTGATGTTCGCCGGCATCAGCGGCTCGGCGCTCGCCGACGCGGCCGGGCCGGGTGCGATCGAGATGCGGATGATGGAGAAGGCGGGCTACGAGCGCTATTACTCCGCGGCACTGTCCGCGGCCACGGCGACGATCGGCCCGATCATCCCGCCGTCGATCATCATGGTGATCTACGCGCTCACCGACAGCCGCGTCACGGTGGCGGGCCTGTTCCTCGCCGGCGTGCTGCCGGGGCTGCTGCTCGGCCTGGCGCTGATGGCGGCCAACCACTGGATCTCGGTGCGCCGCGGCTACGGCGCCGCGCAGCGGCGCCTCGGCTGGCGCGAGCGCTTCGCGTCGCTCGCGCGGGCGCTGCCCATCCTGGCGATGCCGGCGATCATCATCGGCGGCATCCTCAGCGGTCTGTTCACGCCCACCGAGGCATCCGCCGTCGCGGTCTTCTACGCGCTGTTCGTCGGCCTGTTCGTCACCCGCACGCTGAACGCGCGCCTGATCGCGAAGGTGCTGCTGCAAAGCGGGCTCGTCACCTCTGCGGCACTGATCATCGTCTCGACCGCCTCGCTGTTCGCGTGGCTGCTCACGCTGCTGCAGATCCCGCAGTCGATCGCGGCGTCGATCGGGCAGATGACCTCCGACCCGCTGCTCGTGATGCTGGTCGTCGCGGGTTTCGTGCTCGTCTGCGGTCTGTTCATCGACACGCTGCCGGCCGTGATCATCCTCGTGCCGGTGCTCACGCCGCTCGCCGACCAGTTCGGCATTCCGCCGCTGCAGTTCGCGATGGCGGTCGTGCTGAACCTGACAATCGGGATGATCACGCCGCCGGTTGGCGCCGTGCTGTTCGTCATGGCGTCGGTCGCCCGGTTGCGCCTCGACCGGCTCGCACGCGCGATCCTGCCGCTGCTCGCCGCAGAACTCGTCGTGCTGCTGCTCGTCATCGCCTTCCCCGCACTGAGCACCGCCGTGCCGGCGATGTTCGGCTACTCGCGCTGAACCCCCCCACCGAAGGAGACGCAGATGAAGATCCGCATGCTGATCGCCGCGCTCGCCGCCGCATCGTTCGCGTTCGCGACGCCGGCCGCCGCGCAGAAGACGCTGAAGTACGCGCATTTCCAGCCGGCGAAGGAAGACCAGCCCAAGCACGCGGCTGCGCTCGCGTTCAAGGAGCACGTCGAGCGCGCGACCAACGGCTCGATCAAGGTCGAGATCTACCCGGCCGGCCAGTTCGGCAAGGACCAGCCGACGATGGAGGCCGTCAAGCTCGGCACGCTCGAGATGGCGGTCGCGCACGACGGCGCGATCGCGACGGTCTACAAGCCGATCGGCGTACTGGGCATCCCGTTCCTCTACGAGAACCACGAGCACGCCTGGCGCGTCTACGACAGCGACTGGCTCCGGGGCTTCTCCGACGACATGGTGAAGAAGCAGGGCATCCGCCTGCTCGGCCTGGCCGACAACGGCGTTCGCCACTTCACGAACAGCCTGCGCCCGATCCACACGCCCGACGACATGAAGGGGATGAAGATCCGCATCCAGCCGTCGCCGGTGTTCAAGATCCTCGTTGAATCGCTCGGCGCGTCGCCGTCGGCCATTCCGTGGGCGGAGTTGCCGGCCGCGCTGCAGCAGAAGGTCGTCGACGGGCAGGAGAACGGCGTGACGAACATCCTCGCCGCAAGCCTGTACCAGCACCAGAAGTACGTGACGCTCGACGGCCACGTCTGGAGCGTGCACGGCTACCTGATCAACGAGCGCTTCTACCAGGGGCTGACGCCCACCGAGCGGGCGGCGGTCGACGAAGGCACGAAGAAGGCGATCGCGATCCACCGCAAGATGACCTCCGAACAGGACCTGAACGCGAAGCCGATCCTCCAGAAGCTGGGCATGGAGGTCACCGAACTCACCCCCGCGCAGGTCGGCGAGTTCCGCAAGCTCGCGCAGCCGCCGGTGCGCGCGTGGGCCGAAAAGGAGATCGGCAAGGCGTATGTCGACAGCCTGTTCCAGGCGATCGAGAAGACGGCGAAGCCATGAGTGCGGAATCGCAGCCTCGAGCCGCGCACGCGGACGAGCCGTGACGCGCGACGCGATCCTCGCGCGCCTGGCCGCGCAGCGGGTACTGCCGGTACTTCGCCTGCCCGATGCGGGCGCGACGATCGATGCGGTCGACTGCCTGCACGAGGCCGGCTTTCGGGTCTTCGAGATCACGATGACGACGCCCGGCGCCGAAGACCTGATCGCCCGGCTCGCGCGCGAGCGCAGCGACAGCCTGGTCGGCGCCGGCACCGTCGTCAACGTCGCGCGCGCCGATGCGTGCCTGGCGAGCGGCGCGGCCTTCGTCGTCACGCCGTACCCGGTGCAAGGCGTCGCGGCACGGTGCCGGGCGGCGGGCCGCATCGCACTCGTCGGCGCCTTCACGCCCGCCGAGGTTGCGGTCGCGATCGACGAGGGCGCCGACGTCGTCAAGGTGTTCCCGGCGTCCACCGGCGGGCCGGCGCACGTCGCGGCGCTCGCGTCGATCTTTCCCGGCGTGGTGTTATGCCCCACCGGTGGCATCGACGACACCCGGATCGCCGCCTACCTGAACGCCGGTGCCGCGATGGTCGGTGCCGGCAGTCGACTGGTCGACCGCGACGCGCTCGCGCGCGGCGACCGCAGCGCCGCCGTCGCGCACGCGCGCCGCTATCTGCAACACGGAGCATGAGATGACACTGGAAGAACTGGTGAAGGGATTCGAAGAAGTGGCGACCGCGTCCGTCGCCGACGCGGTCGACAAGGTGTGCGGCCGGCGCGGCTACATGGAACACGCACTGAAGCCGCGCATCAACGAGCGGCGCATCGTCGGGCCGGCGGTCACCGTGCTCGAGGAGAGCACCACCGAATCGGTGCCGCCGCAGCACGCGCTCGACCTGATCGACGAGGCGCAGCCCGGCAGCGTCGTCGTCATCGCGGTTGGCGGCGAGGCCGACGTCGCCGTCTGGGGCGGGCTGATGACGGCGGGCGCGTTCGCGCGCGGACTGGCCGGCGCGGTGCTCGACGGCGGCGTTCGCGACATCGCCGAGATCCGCCGGGACTATGATTTCCCGGTGATCGCGCGCTCGGTGTCGCCCGGCACGACGCTCGGGCGCTTTCGCACCGTCGCGTCGAACGTCCCGGTCACCTGCGGCGGCATCGAGGTAAACCCGGGCGATCTCGTCGTCGGAGACATCGATGGCGTCGTCGTCGTGCCCCGCAAGCACGCCGAGGCGGTGCTCGAGATGGCGCGCGAGATCGACGCACGCGAACTGGAACAGGCGCGGCTGATCATCGAGGCGAAGTCGCTGCGCCAGGGCCTCGCGAAGTACGGTCGCATCTAGCGACCGCAAGACCGACGGACGGGTTACGACAACGAACGAAGCCGTGGACGAAGAAAAACGATTCGACCTCTTCTCGATCGGCGAGCCGATGGTCGAGTTCAACCAGACGAAGCCGGGCGCGCCGGACTACCTGCAGGGCTTCGGCGGCGACACCTCGAACATGATCGTCGCCGCCGCGCGCAGCGGCGCACGCTGCGCCTACGGCACGCGCGTCGGTGACGACGCCTTCGGACGCATGTTCGTCCAGCTGTGGCGAAGCGAAGACGTGAACGTCGACGCGGTCGACATCGACCCGGAGGCGCACACCGGCGTCTATTTCGTCTCGCACGGCGCGAGCGGCCACGAGTTCTCGTACCTGCGGGCCGGATCGGCCGCGAGCCGGATGCAGCCGAAGCACGTGCCGCAGCCGACGCTCCGCGCGAGTCGCATCGTGCACGCATCCGGCATCAGCATGGCGATCTCGTCGAGCGCCTGCGACACCGTGCTCGCCACCTTCGATTCGGCGCGATCGCACGGCGCGCGGATCTCGTTCGACTCGAACCTGCGCACCCGGCTGTGGCCCATCGCCCGCGCACGCGCGATGATCGCGCTCGCCGCTTCGCTCGCCGACTGGTTCTTCCCCAGCCTGGAGGATGCGCGCACGCTGTCGGGGCGCGACGACCCCGACGCGCTCGTCGACTGGGCGCACGCACTCGGCGCGCGCGTCGTGTTCCTGAAGCTCGGCGCCGACGGCGTCCTCGTCAGCGACGGAACGACGCGCGAGCGCCTGGCGGGGCATGCGGTGGCAACGGTCGACGCCACCGGTGCCGGCGACTGCTTCTGCGGCGCGTGCCTCGCGCGGATCGCCGCCGGCGACTCGATCCGCGACGCCGCACGCTACGCGAACGCAGCCGCGGCGCTGTCGACGACGGGTTTCGGCGCAGTGGCGCCGCTGCCTCGTCCCGATGCGGTACGACGCCTGCTCGCGCGGGCCGGGGTCTGAACGTGGGCGTCGTCGAGCGCCCTTCCAGGCTCGCGCGCAAGGCGGCGCGCGCCGCAATCCCCGATGCGCGTCGCCCGCGCGAGGCGCGCGTCGAACGCCCGAAGACCCTCACGGAACTCGCCGTCGCGCGAATCCGCGAGGCGATCGTCGACGGACGATACCGGTTCGGGGAGCAGTTGTCGGAAGCCTC
The DNA here is from genome assembly GCA_036406255.1 of Zeimonas sp. GTDB lineage: Bacteria > Pseudomonadota > Gammaproteobacteria > Burkholderiales > Burkholderiaceae_E > Zeimonas. The sequence goes on along the minus strand of DASWVL010000074.1, from coordinate 3,791 downwards.
GCTCGCCGCGGCGATGGGGATCAGCAAGACTCCCGTACGCGAGGCGCTGCTGCGCCTGCAGGCGGAAGGCCTGGTGCAGGTGCATGCGCAACGGGGCAGCTTCGTGTTCTCGCTCGACGAAACCGGAGTGCGCGACGTCTGCCGTTTCCGCGAGATCGTCGAATGCGCGGCGCTGGGCGAAGCGATGCGCCGCGACGGCGCGACGCTGCGCAAGCGGCTCGAGCGAAACATCGAGCAGATGGCGCGCGCACACGAAGCGCACGACCTGGCTGCGCTACCGCGGCTCGACCAGGCGTTTCACGAGGCGATCGTCGGCGCGTGCGGCAACCCGTACCTGCAGGCGTCGTACGCGCTCGTCGCGCACAAGATCCGCGCGCTGCGCTCGCGCCTGCCCGAGGAGAACGAACGCGTCGGGCACTGCCAGGCGAATCACGAACGCATCGTCGAAGCTGTGCGCAGCGAGGAGGTGGAACGCTCGCAGGCGCTGCTCGCCGAGCATATCCGCGACACGCTGGAGTCGTATCGGATCGCGAGTCGGGGCGAGCGTCGCACGAGCGACTGATGCGGTCCTGGCACCGGGCAGCGCCCGGGCAGCGCCGGCCGGCATCGACACCGGACACCCGACGCAGCGTCGAGCATCAAGTGCAAACGCTGCGAAATGCGGCATTCCGGGCTACGAACCGGACTCCAAGGCTGATAACGCCGCGTTTCGAAGCGGAACAGCCGGGGTGAAGGGTCGGTACGACCCTCGCCGGCGACACCGCGTCGAACACGACTGGGCCACCCGAGGCGTATGCGTGGCGGCTCAGCAGAAGACGAAACGCCGCACGACGGACGGCACGGAGACATCAACACCAGCAAGAACGCACGAAATCGGCGCAAGCCTCGAGACGTGAGCGGAGAGGTTTCGTGAAACGCACCGACAACGAACAACTTCCCGTATGCAATTCGCCAGGTGTGTCGGAATGCCTGCGGAGCGAGCGTTCTTGTCCACGCAAGCGGGGTCCTGCTTTGCGTTCAGTCGCCGGTCTCACCCGAACTCCACCCACAGACCGCGCTCCGCGAAACGCGGCGTTTCCCGCTTGGGCGCAGTGTTCGCAGCCCGGAATGCCGCGTTCCGCAGCGTTTCGCGCTTTGGCCCGCTTCCGTGGGCAGGCTGCGTCGACGTACGAGAGCAGCGCCAGCCCGCCGGCGCGAACACGCCCACCGGCGCTCGCTGCCCGCGCGCCCTCGCTGCCCGCCGCGTCAACGCCGCCGTGTGCGCCCGCCCAGCAGCGTACCGAGCACGCCGCGGATCAGCTCCCGCCCGATCGTCGAGCCGATCGAGCGTGCTGCGCTCTTGGCCATCGCTTCGATCGCGGAGTCTTTCCGGCCGCTGCCGGTCATCACGCCACCGAGCGCATCGCGAAAGACGCCTCCGATGCCGCCGTCGTTCGCCGGCTGCGCGGCCGGGCCGCCCGGGGCGCGAGCCGCGCTCGAATCCGCCGGCGCCGGCGCTGCGGCGCGATTCTGCAGCTTTTCGTAGGCCGATTCGCGGTCGACGGTCTTGTCGTAGATGCCGGCGACGTTCGAGGTGCGCACCAGCTCCCCCCGCTCGTCGTCGCCGATCGGCCCGATGCGTGAGGCGGGCGGTGCGACGAAAGCCCGTTCGACGATGCCGGGCCGGCCCTTCTCGTCGAGCAGCGAGACGAGTGCTTCGCCGACGCCCAGCTCGGTGATCGCCTTCTCGGTATCGAAGTCGGGATTCGCTCGCATCGTCTGCGCGGCCGCACGCACGGCCTTCTGATCGCGGGCGGTGAATGCGCGCAGCGCGTGCTGCACGCGGTTGCCGAGCTGTCCGAGCACCGAGTCGGGCACGTCGAGCGGGTTCTGCGTGACGAAGAACACGCCGACGCCCTTCGCGCGGATCAGCCGCACGAGCTGCTCGCTGCGGTCGAGCAGCACTGTCGGTGCGTCGTCGAACAGCAGGTGCGCCTCGTCGAAGAAGAAGACGAGCTTCGGCCTGTCGCGATCGCCCACCTCGGGCAGCCGCTCGAACAGTTCGGAGAGCAGCCACAGCAGGAAGGTGCCGTACAGCTTCGGCGCATTGAGCAGCCGGTCGGCGGCCAGGATGTTGATGACGCCGCGGCCGTTCGCATCGGTCTGCATCAGGTCGTCGATGTCGAGCATCGGCTCGCCGAAGAAGCGGTCGGCGCCCTGCTGCTCGAGCGTGAGCAACCCGCGCTGGATGGCGCCGACCGATGCCGCCGAGACGTTCCCGTACGCGGTGGTGAAGGTCTTCGCGTTCTCGCCGACGAACTGCAGCATCGCGCGCAGGTCCTTCGCGTCGAGCAGCAGCATGCCCTGCTCGTCGGCGATCCGGAACACGATGTGCAGCACGCCTTCCTGCGTCTCGTTCAGGCCCAGCATGCGCGCGAGCAGCAGCGGACCCATGTCGGAGACGGTGGCACGCAGCGGGTGGCCCTTCTCGCCGTAGACGTCCCACAGCGCGACCGGAGCCCCGGCGAAAGCGGGCGTCGCGAAGCCGAGCCGTTCCAGCCGTTCCTTCAGCTTCGGCGACAGCTCGCCCGGCCGGGAGATGCCGGCGAGGTCGCCCTTGACGTCGGCGGCGAACACCGGAACGCCGATCGACGAAAATCGTTCGGCCATCACCTGCAGCGTGACCGTCTTCCCCGTTCCGGTGGCGCCGGTGACGAGGCCGTGGCGGTTCGACATCCCCGGCAGCAGGAACAGCTCGGTGCGCTCGTTGCGCGCAATCATCAACGGTTCGCTCATCCGAAGCTCCGCGAAACCCCGACGCTCGAACCGGGGAGGAAAAGGAGCGCGAGCGGGGATGTCAGGGCCGAATGCTAAAATCCGCCGCTCGAATCCACACCATTCGACCACGCCGGGAACGGCGCGCGCAACCTGCGCGATGCTTGCTCACGCGTCGCGCTGCCCGCGCCGGCGACGGGGCCGAGCGCAGCGCCCGATCGCGATCGATGCGTCGATCCCGCGAGCGCCCCGGGGCGCGGTCGCCACGAGAGGAAGGGATGGCCGGTCACTCCAAGTGGGCGAATATCCAGCACCGAAAGGGGCGGCAGGACGCCAAGCGCAACAAGCTGTTCACGCGGATCATCCGCGAGGTGACGGTCGCCGCGAAGATGGGCGGCGCCGACCCGACCACCAACCCTCGGTTGCGCCTGGCGCTGGACAAGGCCTCCGACGCGAACATCGCGAAGGACACGCTGCAGCGTGCGATTCAGCGCGGCGCCGGCGAGCTGGAAGGCGCCTCCTACGAGGAGATCCGCTACGAGGGATACGGCATCGGCGGCGCCGCGGTCATGGTCGATTGCCTCACCGAGAATCGCGTTCGCACCGTCGCCGAGGTGCGGCATGCGTTCTCGAAGAACGGCGGCAACCTCGGCACCGACGGCTCGGTCGCCTACCTGTTTCGGCACTGCGGCCAGTTCCTGTTCGAGCCGGGCACCTCCGAAGACCGCGTCATGGAGATCGCGATCGAAGCGGGCGCCGACGACGTGAGCACCGACGACGAGGGCGGCATCGAGGTCCTGTGCGAGCCCTCCGGCTTCCCGGCCCTGAAGCACTCGTTCGAGTCGGCCGGCCTCGCCGCAGCGGTCGCCGAGGTCACGATGCGTCCGATGAACGAGGTCGCGCTCGCCGGCGAAGACGCGGCGAAGATGCAGAAGCTTCTCGACGCGATCGAAGGCGTCGACGACGTACAGCAGGTCTACACGAACGCCGTCTTCGACGAAACGCTCTGACAACATGAAACTCCTCGTCGTCGGCGC
>DASWVL010000073.1:0-1536 GCA_036406255.1 Zeimonas sp. | reverse complement strand
CTTCGGGCTGAACTCGTGGAAGCTGCGCTTTGGGAACCGTTGTTCGAGGACCGGCGTCGTCGTGAAGTCGGCGGCGAAACCTTCGGTCTCGAAACGGTCGTATCGCCCGCCGAGATACGCCGTGACGCCGTTGTCGAAGTAGTGCTCGCTCTGCGCGAAGACGGCGACGTTGTTCGAGCGTCCGCCGTCATTGCTCGAGCGCGCCACGACGGTGTCCTCGTCGCGCCAGCGCGAAAGCACCGAGTTGGTGCGGTCGAGCCGGCTGCGATTGACCGCCACGCCGCCGACCAGAGCCCAGCGTTCGGACATCGGGGTGCGCAGGCTCACTTCACCGTCGATGCGCCGGTTCGGCTGGTCGGTGAGATCGCCTGGCCCGCTGGCGAAGCCGGCCACCAGCGGAGTCGCCTGCGCGAAGGCGAAGTCGTGGCGCAGCACACCGAGCTGCGCGTTCAACCGGCTGCCGCCGTCGAAGCGGTGTGCGAGACGCGCGAACACGCGCCGATCGCGTTCGCCAGAAGGCGTCGCGGTGAAGAAGGCCGTCTGCGGCAGCGAAAGTCGCTGCAGCGCACCACCGTCGAAGAAGCTCACCGGCCCGGAGAACACCGGATTGCCGGTGGCGTCGCGCAGGAAGCTCGTCGGCCGCGAATAACCGACCGAGTAGTCGGCCCAGCCGACCCCGGCGACGAGATCGGTGACCGGCGTCGGCGAGTAGTACAGCGAAAGCTGCGCGTTGCTCTGCGACCAGGGTCGTGCGCCCTGCAGCCCGACCCAATAGCGCCGGTCGCCGGATGGATCGCGGGTGGCACGCGCACCGGTGACCGGCATCGGCACGCCGGAGATGCGCGTGGTCGGCGCCTGTACGACCTGGTCGCTGTCGGGATCGCCTTCGCTCTCCCGGTATGCAACGGACATCGACACCCCCAGCCCGCCCTCGTAGCGCTTGCGGTGCACGATCGACGCGCCGCGCTGGCGCAACGAACCGACGCCGACCCGCAGCTCGGTGAGCGGGTCGTCGGGGCCAGCGGTGATGAAGTTGATAACACCGCCCATCGACCCGCCGCCGTAGAGCGCCGAATACGGCCCGCGCACGATCTCGGCCCGCTCGATGCTGTCGAACGGTATGCCGGCGACATCGATGCCGCCGGTCAGTGCATTGTTCACCGGCTGCCCGTCGATCATCACGAGCGTACGCGGCGTGCGGGGGATGCCGCGCAGCGACAGAACCGCCTGGCCGCTCCCCGGGAAAGTGGCTCCCATCGCCGCGCCGCGGATGTACAGGCCGGGAACGTCGGCGAGCGCATCCCCGAGACGGACCGGCTCGCGCAACTCGAGCTGCGGCCGCTCGACGACGGTGACGCTCGCCGGAACGTTGAGCACCGCGGCCGGTGACCGCGTTGCAGTGACGACGACCGATTCGAGGGAGACATCGCGCTCCTGCCCGACAGCCGCCGCCGGAGGACGGGCACCCGGCTGCGGCTGCGCGCGCGCCGCAGGCAGCGCGCCGATCGCGAAGGCTGCGCCGAACAACGCAAAAAG
>DASWVL010000072.1:0-15668 GCA_036406255.1 Zeimonas sp. | reverse complement strand
GCGGCAGATCGACGAGCGTCTTCAGGATCGATGGATGCAGGATGTAGCGCCCGACCACCGCGTAGGTGGAAGGCGCCTCTTCCATCGCGGGTTTCTCGACGATTGCGGTGATGCGCATGCGGGGGCCCTGCTCGTCCGCGGGCGAGACGATGCCGTACTTGTCGACGTCCTTGCGCGGCACCTGCTCGATCGCGACGACGCTGCCGCCGCTGGAAGCGGCCAGCGGAAGCATCTGGCTGAGCACGCCTTCGGGGTGCCCGTCGATCAGGTCGTCGGGCAGCAGCACGGCGAAGTGCTCGTCGTCGCCGATCATCGGCGCCGCGCACAGCACGGCGTGTCCCAGGCCGAGCGGTGCCGGCTGGCGCACGAACAGCACTTTCACGTGCGGCGGGACGATGTCGCGCACGGCCTCGAGCGCCTCGTGCTTGCCCTTGGCTTCGAGCTCGGCCTCGAGCTCCGGCGCGCGATCGAAGTAGTCTTCCACGGCGCGCTTCGAGCGGCCCGTGACGAAGATCAGCGTGTCGCAGCCGGCCTCGATCGCCTCGTCCACCGCGTACTGGATGATCGGACGATCGACGATCGGCAGCATCTCCTTCGGAATCGATTTGGTGGCGGGCAGGAAACGGGTGCCCAGTCCGGCCACCGGGAACACGGCCTTTCGCAGTTGCATGATGTTCGGGTTCGAGGCGGAAGGAACCGGGGATGGTACAGCGCCGGGCGGCAAACGCCGGCGATAGAATGGCCGCGCGATGGAACCCTGGATCTCGGTCAGCACCACCCGGGATGCCGCGCGTGTGGACGGCCGCGACGGCCCGGCCCGCTTCGAGCCCGCGCGCCTCGACGGTTTCGAGGACGGCGCGCGCTTCGGCGTCTGGTGGACGCCCGCGGAGCGGGAGCCGCGCGGCACCATCCTCTGCGTGCAGCCCCTCGGCGACGAACGTTCGTGCGCACGGCGCGTGATCGCCGCGCAAGCGTGGCGGCTGGCGGCCCGCGGCTGGGTCGTGCTCGTCCCCGATCTCTTCGGCTGCGGCGATTCCGCGGGCGAGCCTTCCGAAGTCACGCTCGGCGCCTGGCGCAACGACCTGCTTCGCTGCGCGATGCTCGTGCGCCGTCGTGCGCAGGGGCCGAGCGTGCTGTGGGGCGTGCGCGCGGGCGCGCTGCTCGTCGTGGACATCGCGGTAGCGCTCGACCAGTTGCTCGACGCGCACCTGTTCTGGCAGGCGCCGGAGAACGGGCGCAGCGCGGCCGATGCGCTCGCCGCATCGTCGGGGCTTCCCGCCCGGCTGCTCGAGTCGCTCGGCGAGCTGCGCATGCACGCGCCGCCCACCGCCGAACGCGGCTCGCTGCCGGCGGTGACCTTCGTCGAAGCCAACGAAGCTTCCTCCACGACCGGCGACGTCTCGCTCGCGACGCGCTCGCTCACCGAGTCGTGGCTCGACGCCGGCTATCTCGCCGGCGCCCGGGCGGCGCGGGTTCCCGCCTTCTGGGACACCACCCAGTTCACGCGGCCGCTTCCGGATGCGCTGTTCGACGCGACCGAGGATTTCCTCGCGTCGGTCCACTGAACGACGCGTCCGCCGCGCGCCGACGGGATGACGATTCTCGAACAGCCACGCATCATCGGCGGCGTCACCGGCTCGCTGGTCGGCGTGGGGACTACGGTAGTGCGCACGGCGGACGTCGCCGCGCTCATCGCGCCCGTGCCCGGGCATCCGCGCACGGGCGAACATCGACTGCACGTGCGCCTCGCGCGCGAGCTGGCGCGCGTCGGCGTGCCGTCGCTGCGCTTCGATCCGGCCGACGGCGGCGACAGCGCACCGAGCGCCGCACAGGCGTGCCGCTACGAAGGCGACCTCGTTGCCGCGGGGGAAGACCTGCTCGCGCAGCACGCCGACGCGCAGCTCGCCCTCGTCGGCTTCGGCCAGGCCGCGTTGCCGCTCGCCCGTTCGCTGCAGGCGGTACGTGCGGCATCGCTGCCGTTGCGCGCCCTGTGCTTCGTCGACCCGGGGCTCGCGACGGTGCGACCGATCGAGCCGCGCGGTACGTGGCGCCGGATCACCGGACGCGCATCGCCGACGATGGAGGCGCTGGCCTACGCGGCGTCTTCGCTGCAGGACGACGAACGCACGTGGCTCGCCCTGCCCGACGTGCTGCGCGCGGCCGACGCTTCGCTGCACGTGGCAGCCGGACACGAGCTGCACGCCCGCGAGCTGATGCGCACGCTGCTCGCCGAAGACGGCGGATGGCGGCGCGCGCTGCGCAACGGCGAGGCATTCCGGCGGATCGACGGCGCCGATGCCGGCTATTCGCAGACCGAGCACTGGCGGGCGCTCGTCGAGTGGGTCGTACAGCAGATCACGCATCGCAGGCACCGGGGACGCTGAAGGAGCGTTCGCCGCCGAGGTTCAGCCAGCCGGGGTCGCGCATCCGACTGCCATCGGCGTCGGCGTCGACGGAGCCGGTGGGCGGAGACCCGGAAGGCGGCGTTTCGACCGGTGCGGCGGGCGGGCTGCCGTCGGTCGACGAACCCGGTTGCGAAAGCGCGCCGTCGACCGTCGACGAAGGCGGCTCCGCGGGTCCGCTGCCCGCAGTCGTCGAGACGGCGGCGACGCGTACCGGCGATTGCGTGCGATGCGGGGTACGCGCGCTGCGCCGCGCCGGACTCTGCATGCGCACGCTCGCGCTCACCCGCACCGGCCAGCGCGCCACGGCGTGCCCGGAAGCGTCAGGGGCGCAATACATCGGACACGCCCAGGCGCGCGGCGAAGCGGAAGCCGCCGGAACGCCGAGGTCGACGAGTCCTGTCTTCCGTCCCGACGGCGGCTCGCAGCCGTCGACGATGCGCATCAGCCAGACCGCCATGCTGCCGACGAGCGGAACCGCCATCGGCACGCCGTAGCGCAACTCGAGCTTCAGCACGTTCGCGTCGTTGAGCGTCTGCTGCGATTGCGAGCCGATCGGTTCGCGCCCGCGCATTGCGGCGACGCCACCCGCCGGCGTGCGTAGCCACGACCACTGCAGGCTGTCGTTCGGAATCTCGGGCGTGCCGGGAATCGGCCTTCCGAAGGAATCGCGCGCGGGCTCGGCCCAGTCGGCGAAGCTCTCGAGCGTAGGGGCGATCTGGTGCCAGGCGATCCACCCGGCGGCGAACCCCTGGCCGAGTTGCGCCTGCGCAGCGGCGAGCGCCGCGGAGGGCGAACGCGGCATGCCCGCGCCCTGCCAGAAGGGCAGCAGTCCGCGCGCGAGCCCCGCCTCGATCGCGTCGGGGCGCGCCTGGGCGACGCTCCCCGCACGCGCCGCTTCGAACAACGCATACTCGACGGCCGTACGCGCATGCAGGAGAAGCGCCCATTGCAGCGCCCCGAGCCCGAGCAGCAGCACGAGGGGGGCGGCGAGCAGCGTCTCGACGAGCGCGCTCGCACGTTGCGCGCGGCGGGGTCGAATCGGACAGCGCCGCCCGCCGCGATTCCGGGGGGACGGTCGTCGCACAGCGACGCGGGGAACTGCGCGCGGCCGATTCACGGCCGAGGCTCGCCGCGGATGTAGTCGACTTTCGGCAACTCGTCGCCCCGGCGCGCCGGCGCCCGTGCGGCGCCGTGTCCGCCGACCCGGGGCGCAGGCGCCGGCCGGGCCACCGGCTCGCTCGTCGAGAGCGCCTCCAGTCGTCGCTGCGTCCTGTCGATCTCGCGTGCGAGCGGTGCGGGATCGGCGGCGTCGAGCGCCGCCTCGCCCAGGCGCTCGAGCGAACGCAGGCCCAGGCGTGCGAGTTCGAGGTCGATCAGTGCGGTGTTGTAGATCGCCTTTGCCCGCAGTGACGGCTCGGTGTCGACGCCCGCGAGGCTGCGCGCCGCCACGCGCCGATACGCGGCAAGCGCCTTGAACCAGTCGCGCCGCTGATGGTGGACGTTGCCGAGCCGCAACCACGCGTGCGCGTTCGAGGGCTGCAGCGCGAGCAGGCGATCGTAGAGCGTGACCGCCTCGTCGAATCGACGCATCCGGTAGGCATCCTCGGCCTGCGACTGCAACGACGCGGGGTCGACGGGCGTGGCGGAATCGGCCTGCGCCGACGCCGGTGCTGTCCCCTGCCCCTGGGGCTCGTCGAACAGATCCGCACCACCCTGCACCGGCCCGCCTTCGGTTGCGCAGGCCATCGGCGCGAGCGCTGCGAGAACGAGTGCCACGGCGCGTATCCCTCGACCCATCATCGCTCTCCTCCTTTCGGATCGTCGATCCAGTGAAAACGCATTCCCGCGTGCAGGCCGAGTCGACCGGCCTCGCCCGCGCGAAGCTCGAGGACGGCACGTGCACGAAGGGCCGTGCGCACACGGCGCGGCGGCACGTCCGCGCAGACACGAAGCACTTCGCCGCTTCGCGAAACGAACAGGAGGTCGAGCGCGCCGCGAACGCCGAAGGTGTGAACGGCGCAGCAGGGCTCGATCCACAGGCCGGTACCGGGAACGGGCAGCGGCTGTGCCACCAGGCCGATCAGCCGCTCGACGACGCGACGCGCACGCCGGGCGCGCACGCTCGGCCCGTCGGCCCCCGCGGCGAGGAACCCGGTGGCTCGCATCACAGCACTCCCTCGGAGAGCAGGCGCTGAACGATCGGAAACAGCAGGATCGCGAAGGTACCCGGGAAGATGAACAGCACGAGCGGCAGCATCATCTTCACCGGCGCTTCCATCGCGAGCTTCTCGGCGCGCAGGAACCGCTCGGTGCGACGCTGCTCGGCCTGCGCGCGCAGGATCGGCGCAAGGCTCGCCCCCTGCCGCTCGGCGGCGATGAGGGCGGCGACTACGTTCGACACCGCTGGCAAGGCAAGGCGAGCCGACATCGCACGCAGCGCCTCGTGCCGCGCCTGCCCGGCGTGCACGTCGCGCAGCACGCGCTGCCATTCGTCGCGCAGCGCTCCGGAGGGCCCCTGTGCCGCCGCGTGCGCGAGCGCGGCGCCGAGGTTCAGTCCGGCTTCGACACTCAGCGTGACGAGGTCGAGGTCGTGCGGCAGTTGTCGCAGGATCGCGTATCGGCGGCGCGTGATGCGATCGCGCAGCCGGATCCGGGGAAGCGCAGCGCCGAGCGTCGCAGCAACGAGCGCTGCCATCGGGGACCACGAATCGACGATCGCCAGTGTGCTGCCGACGATCGCCGCCGCTGCGATCGCGAGCGCAAGCTGCGCGGCGACGAAATGCTCCGCGCTCAACGCGGCGTCGAGCCCGGCACGCGCGAGCGCCTGGCGCAGTCGCTCGCGTTGCGCGGCACCGACCAGAGGTGCCACCCTCGGCGCAAGCCGCGCAACGACCGGCCAGCCGACGCGCCACGCCCACGGCAGGCGCTCAACGTCTTCGCGGGCGCGGGGCGAAACGGCGCGAAACCCTCCTGTGAGCACGGCCCACGACGACAGCACGACGGCCGCGAAGGTCGCCCCCAGCGAGACGAAGAGCCAGGCGCTTGCCGGACTCATACGTCGATGGCGACGATGCGCCGGATGGCGAGCGCACCGAGCACCTGCAACAGCGCGACCACGGCGCAGACGACCCAGCCGTGCCAGGTGGTGACGAGTGCGCGCATCGCGACCGGCTCGATGGCGAACAACGCCACGGCGAGCAGCGACGGCAGTGCGCCCATCACCAGCGCCTGCAACCGCCCCTGCGCCGTAAGCGCGCGAATCTTGCCCTCGATCGCGAGCTTGCGCCGCATCGAATCGGCCAGCGACTCCAGCGTCGCCGCCATGCTGCCGCCCGCGGCCGAACCGATGCGCAGCGCCGAGGCGAACAGGACGCTCTCCTCGATCGGCACGCGCCGTCCGAAGGACGCGAGCGCGTCGTCGAGCGACACGCCCAGGCGATGCTCTCGCAGCAGCAACCCGAACTCGTGGCGCGCGGGCGGCGGCAGTTCATCGGCGGCCTGCGCGATCGCCGGCATCAACCCGCTGCCCGAACGCAGGCCGCCGGCGACGAGCATCAGCGCGTCGGGCATCTGCTGCCGGAATCCCTCGATGCGCCGCCTGCGCAAGCGTGCGAGCGCCCAGCGCGGCAGCAGCGCGGCGGCGAACGCGACGACGAGCGCGGCTTGCCACGCACCCGTCGCCCACCACGCTGCGAGGGCAGCACCGAGGGTGAAAAGGTGCTGCAACGCGAGGAGCCGGGTGGTGTCGACGAACAGGAACGCCTCGCGCATGCGCACGCCGACACCCCGCTCGAAGCGCTCGCGATGGCGCGCGGCGAAGCGAGCGCCGAAGCGCACGAACAGCACGAGCAGCGCGGCCGCGGCACCGAACGCGCCGACGAGCGCAAGCCACAGCGAAGCGCCGAGTCCCGCCATCACGATGCGTCGGCGCGGAAGATCGAGAGGTCGAGCGCCTCGCCTTCCTCCCGCAGCCGTTCGTAGAACTGCGGGACGTTGCCGCATCCGCCGAAGCGGCCCGCGGCGAAGCGAAAGAGCGGCTGCATCAGCACGCGCACGCCTTCCAGTCCGGTCAGCTCGACGATCTCGACGACGCGCCGGCGCCCGTCCGCCAACCGCGCCTGATGGACGATCACGTCGACGGCCGCGACGATCTGCTCGCGAATCGCAGCCACCGGCATGTCGACGTCGGCCATCAGGACCATCGTCTCGAGCCGCGAGACGACGTCGCGCGGACTGTTCGCGTGCACGGTGGTGAGAGATCCGTCGTGTCCGGTGTTCATCGCCTGCAGCATGTCGAGCGCCTCGCCGCCGCGGCACTCGCCGACGACGATGCGGTCGGGGCGCATGCGCAACGCATTGCGCACGAGATCGCGGATCGTGACGAGGCCGCGCCCCTCGGCGTTGGCCGGCCGGGCCTCCAGCGTCACGCGGTGCGCATGGGCGAGACGCAACTCGGCTGCATCCTCGATCGTGACCACGCGCTGGTCCGGGTCGATCAGGTTCGACAGCAGGTTCAGCAGCGTCGTCTTGCCCGAACCGGTGCCGCCGGAAACGACCACGTTGCGCCTCGAGCGCACGCACACGCCGAGGAAATCGAGCATCGGCCGCGACAGCGAGCCGTTGGCGACGAGATCGGACGGCGAGAACAGGCGGTGGTTGAAGCGGCGGATCGTGATGGCGGGCCCGCGAACCGCCAGCGGCGGGAGGACAGCGTTCACGCGCGAGCCGTCCGGCAGCCGCGCATCGACCATCGGAGACGACTCGTCGATGCGTCGCCCGAGCGGTGCGACGATGCGATCGATCGCCGCGCGCACCGCGTCTTCTCCGGTGAAAGATGCACCGGTGGCTTCGAGTCGGCCGTCGCGTTCGACGAAGATCTCGTCGGGTGCATTGACCATGATCTCGGTGATCGTGTCGTCGCGCAGCAGCGGTTCGAGCGGCCCGAGGCCGATCGCCTCGTCGAGTACCTCGCGCGCGAGGCGATCGCGGTCGAGGTGCGCGGGCAGCGCCCGCTCGCCGTGTGCGATCTCGCGCAGCAGGACCTCGATCTCGTCGTGCAGTTGCGCGGCGCTCAACTGACGGATGTCCTGGCGGCGCAGGTCGATTGCCGCCAGCAGGCGACGATGCAGCAGACGACGCCACGGCACGAGGTCGTCGGCGGGAACGCCCGACTGGCGAGCCGGTTCCCGGCCGGGGACCGATGGGGTCGACTCGCGACGCAACTCGACGGCGCCGGTGCGCGCCTCGCCGACATCGGTGTCTCGCGCCGCGAGCCGAGGAGCTTCGCCGTGCCGCGCGCCGGAATGCACGCGCACCCGGTACCCGGCGATCTCGATCGCGTCGTCCTCGGCCAGCGGCGCGTACTCGGCGATGCGCTCGCCGTTCACCCAGGTTCCTCCGAGGCTGCCCCGATCGACGAGCTTGAAGCCGTGCTCGATGCGCACGATCTCCGCGTGCACGCGCGCGACGCGCCAGCCGGGCAGGTTCACCGCGCAGTCGGCACGTCGGCCGATTCGCGCCGGGAAACGCTCGACGCGAACGCTGCGCGTCGAGCCGGTGTCGGTTTCGATGGACAGCGTCAGCATTTCATTCGGCCATCTGCAGGCGCTCGCGCATCTGCTCGACCTGCCCGGCGCTGTGCGCGATGGCCGCGCGCTGCGCATCGCTTGCCGGCGTGACGAAACGCGGCGTGATGAACACGACGAGCTCGGTCTTGTTGTTGCGGAACTCGCGCGACCGGAACAGCGCGCCGAGGATCGGCAGCTCGGCCAGGCCGGGCACCTTGTCGATCGAACGCGACGCGTCTTCGCTGAGCAGCCCGGCGATGACGAGCGTCTCGTTCTCGCGCAGGTTCACCTCGGTTTCGGCGCGGCGCTTGGTCAGCCCGGGGACGTCCTGCACCTGCACGTCGAAGTTGATCGCCGAGATCTCGGTGGCGATCTTCGCGGCGATGACGCCGGTTTCGCTCGCCACCGGTTCGACCTCGAACTTCACGCCGTACTCCTTGAAGCCGACCGACACCGTACCGAGCCCGCTGGCGAACGGAACCGGCAACTCGCCGCCGGCGATGAAACGGGCCGCTCCGCCGCTGCGGCACGAAAGCCTGGGCTCGGCGAGCACGAGCGCGTCGCCGTTCTGCACGAGCAGGTTGATGACCGAACCGATGGACGTTGCCAGGCCGAGCGCCGTGGCGAAAGGCGCGACACGCGTGCGCACTTCGAAGCCCGCTTCGGCGGCCGCGCCGCCTGCAAGGAAGGCGCTGCTTCGATGCAGGTCGCCGATGATCCCGAAGCTCGGACCCTGCGCGCTCGGATTCCAGCGGACTCCGATGTCGTCGAGACGATCGCGGCGGATCTCGACCATGCGCACGTCCATCTCGATCATCCGCTCGAGTCCGATACGGCTGATCAGGTTGACGATCTGCGGATAGCGGCGAGCGACCTCCGTCATCCGGGTGGCTTCCTCCTCCGACAGCTCGTTGCCCTCCAGCACGACCTTGTCGCCGACGATGCGGGCATGGATCCGGCTGCTCTCGCCGAGCATCGCGCGTACTTCGGCGAGCAGGCGGTTGGCGTCGGCGGGGACGACGTGGATCTCGAAAGTGCTCTCGCTGCCGTCGGTCGCCCACAGATGCAGCGTGCTCTGCCCGGGCGCCTCGGGAATCACCAGCACCTGTCCTCCGTCGAGTGCCGTCGCCTGGATGACCTTGCCGTTGCCGACCGCGACGCGCTTGAGTTCTCCGGCACGAATCAGGTGCACCTGCCCGACGTGCAACTCGACCGGGTTCGGCGGAAGCGGCGCCGCATGCACCGCGGACAGGCCGCACGCGAGGGCAGCGAGCGCACAGCGCACTCGCAAGCGCACCGGGAGAGGCACACGCAGCCACGTGTGGCGACCGAGCCGATCGATCAGGCTCACGAAGAGCATCGTCATCGCGCCTCCGTCGTCGGCTGCACCGCGACCGTCGTGCCCGGCGACGCACGGTCGAAGCGATGCAGCTTCCAGTCGATCGGGTCCGCGTCTTCGGTCTGCGGTGCGGAGCCGGGCTCGCCGGGGCCGGACGCGGGGAACCGCTCGACCGGTGCCTGCGAAACGGTGGCGGTGGCGACGAGCGCCCCGCGTCCGCCGACGATGATCTCCGGACCCGGCAGCGCGACGACGGCCTGCCGGGGCGGGTCGACGCCGAGCAGTGCATTGAGGTCCATCGCGCGAGCCGGCAGCGGCTGGCGGTCGTCCGGATTGCGCAGCATCGCGGTGAGCTTGCCGGTGCGCTGCGCGACGATCAGCCGCTGCGCCTGCGCGGGCGAGACTTCGACGGTGATCGCGGTGAAGTGGCGCATCCCGCCGCTCTCGCCGGTGCCGGCGCGCACCTGTCGACCGGTGGCGAGCACGGCGAGGTCCTGCATCAGCGTGGACGTGACTTCCTGCGCCGGGGGGCTGCCGGGCGCGACCGGAGGTCGGACCGTGAAGAGCAGATCGATCCGATCGCCCGGCTGCAGCATTCCCGACACCGAGTTCACTTCGTCGACGAGGATCGACATCGCGCGGATGCCCGGACGGATTCGCGTGGAGAAGGTCGATGCGTCGGTGCCGACGAGGACGCCGGCGAGCAACGGCTCGCCGCTTCGCATCGGCTGCGCGATGCGCGCACCGACGTGCCGATCGAACTCTTCCGGGCGCACGGCACTGCCCGGAACCAGGTCGACGGGCACTTCGCGCAGCGCCATGCTGGCGGTGTCGACGGCCGTGCCCGGTTCGAGATCGCGGCGCGCGACGACGACGGGGACCGTTTCGTGATTCGGCGCCAGCCGCGCCTTCTCGATCTCGATGCGTTCGGCGAGATAGCCGCGCGCGCCGAACACGGCGAGCGCGCCGAAGCCGAGCGCGGCAGCGAACAGCAGGCCCGAGCGATGCCGGGAGACGGATGCGCCGACGCGCCGGGCGAGAGCGAGTGGATGGATCATGGCATCGAGATCGTCTGGGTGAATCGTTGATAGCGCTCGGCCACTGCAGCGAAGAACGACTCGAGCGGGCTTCGGGGGCCGGCGGTGATCGCCAGCACGAACAGCGCGACGACGAGCAGGTACTCGACGATCGTCTGCCCCCGCGAGCGACTGGCTTTCATCGCGGCGTCTGCACGTGATGCAGGACGGCGCTTGCCCCCTGCGGTTGCCGATGCAGCGTGACGAGCAGCTCGGCGCTCGCGCTGCGATAGAAACGCGCCCGGTCGTCGTGCCAGCGCAGATCGCGCGGCGGCCCGTTCCTGCGCATCGGCTCGAAGCCCGCGCGCCGCAGGTGCCGCTCGAGAAGCCGTTCGGTGTCGTCGAGCGAATGCGCGAAATGCGCGACGAGTGTCGCCGCCCGGCGTTCGCGGCCGCCGCCGGACGAGAGCTGTCGGACGAGCCGAGCGTCCGCGGGAACGAGTCGGGCAAGCGGATCGGCCGCTCGCACGGGCTCGCTCGCCTGCCTCCAGCGCGTGAGCAGCCCCTCGCTGCCGCCCTGGGGCGAAGCACGCAGCTGCAGCGTCTCGAAGCCTTCGACCCGCGACGCCTCGGCGGTGGCGTGCGACGATCCCGTGCGCCGGGAAAGCACGAACCATTCACCCGTCTGCGCCCGCAGCACGGTGTCGGTGCCCTGCGCGCGCCAATGGTGTTCGATCTCGTCGAGCGCCTCGCGCCGCGCTCGTCGGCTGGCAAGCTCGAACACGACGACCGAGTGGCCGGCGATCGTGCCATCGGGGATCGCGACCCGCACCCGATCGATGCCCGGCAGCCACTGCGGCGCCGCGCCTTCGTCGGCGTGCACCTGCACCTGCGCCGCCGCCAGCGGCAGCGCAGCGAGCAGCAATGCAGCGCGCGGGTTCATCGGGCGATCCGGTCGGCCGGCACACGGTCGACGTCGGTTTCGTGCGGGCGGAATGCCGACGCGCGTGGCTCCAGCCCGGCGGCGTCCATCAACCGCATCGACCACAGCGTGAGCTGATAGCCGGCGCGAAACGCCGCCTCGTGCACGGGATCGACGCGCTGGCCGGCTTCGACCCGGGATCGAACGGTGTGCGCAGCATCGCCGTAGGGGCCCGAGGCGTTCCACGCATCGGTCACGAGCGCGGTACGCGCCTGCATCAGAAGCGGCAGCGAATCGAGCCGCGCCAGGCGCTCGTTGCCCCTCTCGCTCGGCGAGACGAGCACCCGGACCTCGGACACCGCGAGACCGCCATCGATCGACAACCCGAAGCGCGAAGGGCCGGCCAGCCGCTCGAGCAGGACGCCCGCATCACCCGACGCGCGGCCGACCGCCGTCGAGCGTGCGGCATCGAAGCGCGACGGCGTGACCGCAAGGGAGACGTCGGCGTACCGCTCGAGCAGCGCGCGCCCACGGCGGTCGGTGAAGAGCGGATTGCGCTCGTGCACGGGCGCGTCGTCGGCGAGCACGTCCGCGCTGAGAATTTCGCGGTCGACTCGACCGAAATGCCGACGGCGGACGTCCTCCGCGAGCGCGATGCGCGCAGGCGCATCGCTGCAGTCGTCGGGACGGACCGTGCACTCGAAAGCCAGCGTGCGCGATGCGGCGATCGTCGCCTGCTGCATCGACTGGAACTTGCCGAGCAGCACGACGAGCATGACGACCGGAACGAGCGCGAGGCAAGCTACGAGCGCCTCGACGAGTGCCTGCCCGTGCTGTTTGGGATGATCAGCGCGCATAACGCAGCGCCGCCGCACGCTGGGCCTCGCTCGGTTCCGCGAGCCGGGCCTGCCAGTACGGGCTGTACAGGCTCGCGTATTCGATGCGCTCGGGTGCGCCCGGTGCGCGGCGGAAGTACGCCTCGCCCACCGCCATCGCCCACAGCCGATTTCCGGCAAACGCCTCGAAGAGCCGCAGGCGGCCGATGCCCACGTCGAGCGCATTGGCCGTGCGCACGTGCCTGGCTTCGGCGCGGGCGAGCACGACGACCTGCGACACCGGGAATCGATCGTCGGCAAACGCACCATAGTTCAGTTCGCGCACCCGCTCGATTCCGCCATAGCGACCGGCATCGGCCGCGTCCTCGCCGATGATTTCCGCTTCGGCCAGCGCCGTGGCCATGCGGTTGTCGAGCGTGTTGCCCGTATTGCCCACGAGGCCTGGCGCGGCCGTTCCGTCGCTGGCCTGTGCAGCGCCCCACCCCACCGGCAGCCATTCGCGCTGGCGACAACTGCGCACCAGGAAGCCGCTCTTGCGCCAGTTGTGGATCGAGCCGGTGTCGACCGCCTGCCAGCGTTCGAGATCGGGCATCTCGGTGCCGCCACGCTTGCGCCACCAGCGAAACCACCGATCGAAGCTCGTCGTGCGCCCGAAGCACGACGAGGGCAGCAGCAGCAGGCGCAGGTCGTCGCGTCGCGCGCCACGCACGAAGGGGTCGAGCGACTCGACGGTGACGTCTTGCAGCCGTGCGCGGTCGGCGTCGCTTTCGTAGCGGCGCGTGAACCGCGCGAACGCGCCCTCGTCGCCCAGCGCGAACGCGAAGAACGTGGGATCGTTCGCGCGCACGATCTCGTTCGCGACGGCGCCGAGCCCGAAGGAATCGGCAGCCAGTTGCAGCGCTTCCTGGCTACGCGCGAGCAGCGACTTGTAGCCGACCGACGGAGCTGCGCGCACCCGGATCTCCTCGACGGCCGCCGCTTCGGTCAGCTCGCGAGCGGTTCGTGCGACCGAGGCCGCGGCGGAAAGCACCGGCGCCGCCGGCGGCCAGGCGGCAGCGAGCGCGCTCGCGTTGCCGGTGAAACGCTCGAAATACTTCGCCCACGACACTAGCGTGACCGCCTGCGCAACGGCCACCTCCTGCGCAACGATCGCGCGGTTCGCATAGGCGTGGACGTTCAGCACGCGCGCGCGCCACAGCGCCGCGCTGTAGGCGGCCGCGTCGGCGGCATTCACGAGGCGCTGCTTCGTCGTCACGACCTGGCCGGCGCTGAAGAGCAGGAACAGCGCGAGCAGCGCGGCGAACAGGAGCACGAGCGCGAGCACGAGCGCCTGCCCGCGCTGCAGCCTCTTCGCGTGTCGGATACGCACGGCCGCCGTTCCGCTCAGCGGTTGTTGGCGTCGTAGTTGTCGAGGCCCTTGCGTGCGTTGGCGTTCGTCGACGCCGTCGTCGCATTCGCCTGCGCGTTGCCGATCGCAGTAGAGGCGGTCTGCCCCGACACCTCGAGCGCAAGCCCGGCCGTCTGGTTGCGGATGGTCTGGCCGAACAGCGTGTAGACGCCGATGGCGGCGACGGCGATGAGCGCGACGACGATGATGTATTCCGTCATTCCCTGGCCGCGTTGGCGGCGCAGCCGCGAAGCGGGAACGAGACGGGTAGAAACGGGAGCGATCGATGCGAGCATGGGAACGGTCTCCTGCGCGCCGGAAGGAGAAGGCGCAGGAACCGTTATAGGCGCGCGGGTCGCGCGCAGGAATTCGACGCTCGGCCGAGTCGGCGGACTAGGGCTTTCGTCTTGCTCACTCGCTCCGGACGGAGCAAGGCAGCCGGGCCGCGAAGGACCTTGCGCCGATCATCGGCAACCGCATTGGGTCTGCGAAGTCCCGAACCGCGCACCGACGAGCGAGGCGTGCGAGCAGGAATGCTCGTTCCGCGAGCGTTTGCGACTACCTGCTTTCTGACGCGCGGCAGATCGCTCGCGTTCGGCGCACGCTCTCTGAGCAGGTCGATTTGATGTAGCGGTGGTCCTCCAGCCAGGTTTCGTGGATCTCGGCGCACAGCACGCGCACGAGCCGCAGGCACGAGTGCTCGTTGGGGAATGCGACGAACGGACCCGCGTGCGCCGCTTGATCTCCTCGTTCACGCGCTCGAGCAGGTTCGTGCTCTTCAAGTGCTTGTGGTGCTGGCGCGGCAGCCGGCAGAAGGTAAGCGTCTGTCCGATGTGCTCCTCGGCCCAGTCGACGAGCTTCGGATAGCGCCGCTCCCAGCGCTTGAGCCAGGCAGCAAGGTCCGTCTGCGCCTCCTTCAGATCCCGGCGCTCGTAGATCCAGCGCAGCTCCTGCAGGGCAGTCATCGTCGGCCTTGCGCGGAAGGTGATCCAGGCCGACTCGCAGTTGGCCATTCCACCCCGAGCACCTGCCGGTGGCCCTCCCGGTGGATGCCGATGGCGACCGGCGCCGCCTGTGAGCGGAGCACGCCGTCGATGCACACCTTCTCGTCGCGCCGCACAGCTCCTCGGTGATCGCCTTCACCTTGCGGGCTGAAATCCCTTGCACATACATCTCCGCCAGGGGCAGAGAGCAGCGCCTTCTCCGAACGCTGGTAGCGCTCGGAAATCTCGGTGGAAAAAGCGCCGTCCCGATCGCGCGGCACGGCCAGCTCCAGCCTGCCGATGCGGGTGATGAGGCTTCTGCTGCAGTGGCCAGCGCGATCCGCGCTTCCATGAAGTCAGGAACCGCGGCCCGGCAAGCCAAACCGTACGAGCAGGAACGCTCGTTCCGCGAGCGTTTGCGACTACCTGCCTGCTGGCATGCGGCAGATCTCTCGCGTTCGGCGCAATTCCCGGAATGCCGTCGCCGGCGCCAGCACCTTCGCCCGGATTCCGTGCATTTCTCTTCGCGCAAGCAGCGGACCTTCGCGCAAGCAGCGGAGCTTCGCGTTCAGCGGAGCTTCGCATTCAGCGGACCTTCGCGTTCAGAGGACCTTCGGGTTCAACGGATCTTCGCTTTCACACGATCTCCGCGCCATCACGCCGGGCCGCGCGGAGACGCGACAAAGCCTCGAAGGTGCGCGTCGCTTCGCTCACAATGATAAACAGTGCAACGTTGTGCCTGGCGCCTCCCGCACAGCGGCTCGCCCCTGCCGCGCATGAAATGGCGGCACAAGAAAAAAGGGCCGGCGAATCGCCGGCCCCGATGGAACGAAAGCGCCTTGCTCAGGCCGCCTTCTTCTTCGCCTCGCCCTTCGCGTCGAAGAACTGCGCGTCTTCCGTCGAGCCCTTAAGCGCCGCGGTGGACGACTCACGCTCGACGGTCGTCGTCACCGCGTCGAAGTAACCGGTGCCGACCTCGCGCTGGTGCTTCACAGCCGTGAAGCCCTGCTCGGCCGCCGCGAACTCGGCCTCCTGCAGCTCGACGAAAGCGCTCATCTGGTTGCGCGCATACCCGTGCGCCAGATGGAACATCGAGTAGTTCAGCGAGTGGAAGCCCGCCAGCGTGATGAACTGGAACTTGTAGCCCATCGCGCCCAGTTCGCGCTGGAACTTCGCGATCGTCGATTCGTCGAGGTTCTTCTTCCAGTTGAAC
>DASWVL010000071.1:0-8071 GCA_036406255.1 Zeimonas sp. | reverse complement strand
GACTGCGTCGTCGCGCCGGACGCGGCGAACGCCCTGCAGACGACCGCCGCGCTTGCCCCCGACGCGATCCTGCTCGACATCGGCCTGCCCGACCAGTCCGGCCTGACCGTGCTGGAGCGCCTGAAGCGCGATCCGGCGACGCGCCACATCCCGGTGCACGTCGTGTCGATGCACGATCGCACGCACACGGCGCGCGAGCTCGGTGCGGTCGGTTTCCTGCACAAGCCCGCCGATCGCGAGCAGCTGATCGCCATGTTCGACCGGATCGAGCAGCGCCTGCAGCGCAGCGTGCGCCGCCTGCTGATCGTCGAGGACGACGTGCAGCTGCGTGCGAGTCTCGAGACGCTGCTCGGCGGCGAGCAGATCGAGATCGTCTCGGTCGGGCGCATCGCCGATGCACTGCGCGAGCTGGACGCGTCGACCTTCGACTGCATGGTGATGGACCTCGCGCTGCCCGACGGCTCGGGCCACGACCTGCTCGAGCGCATCGCTTCGCACGAAGACCGCTCGTTCCCGCCGGTGATCGTGTACACGGGCCGCGCGCTCGCGCGTGAGGACGAGGAACGCCTGCGCCGGTACTCGAAGTCGATCATCGTGAAGGGCGCGCGCTCGCCCGAGCGGCTGCTCGACGAAGTGACGCTGTTCCTGCACAGCGTCGAATCGTCGTTGCCCGACGACCAGCGCAGGCTGCTGCGACAGGCGCGACGCCGCGACACCGTGCTCGACGGTCGTCGCATCCTCGTCGCCGAGGACGACGTCCGCAACATCTTCGCGCTGTCGAGCGTGTTCGAGCCCCTCGGCGCGAAGCTGGAGATCGCGCGCAACGGGCGCGAGGCGCTCGAGAAGCTCGAGGCGCAGCCGCGCATCGATCTGGTGCTGATGGACATCATGATGCCCGAGATGGACGGCCTGACCGCCCTGCGGCGCATGCGCGCCGACCCTCGATGGGCCGAGATCCCCGTGATCGCTCTCACCGCGAAGGCGATGTCCGACGATCGCGAGCTTTGCCTGCGCGCGGGCGCGAACGACTACGTCGCCAAGCCGATCGACGTCGACAAGCTCGTCTCGCTGTGCCGCGTGTGGGTCCCGAAGTAGCGCGAGACACGAAATGACGGAGGGCGACCCGGGGGACGAGGACGCGCTGTTCGACCTCGAGATCCGGCTGCTGCTCGAGGCGGTGATGCTGCGCTACCAGCACGACTTTCGTGACTATGCGGTGGCGTCGCTGCGACGCCGCCTGCGCCTGGCGATGGCGCATTTCGGCTGCGCGACGCTCACCCAGTTGCAGGATCGCGTGTTGCACGACGCCGCCACCTTCACGCGGAAGCTGCAGTTCTTCACCGTGCAGGTCAGCGAGATGTTCCGCGATCCGCCGTACTTCCGTGCGCTGCGCGACGAAGTGCTTCCGGTGCTCGCCACCTGGCCGTCGCTGAAGGTATGGGTGGCCGGCTGCAGCACGGGAGAGGAGGTGTGGTCGCTCGCGATCCTGCTCGCGGAGGAACGGCTGCTCGAGCGGACCGTCGTCTACGCGACCGACATCCACCCGGCATCGATCGAGCAGGCCGAGAAGGGCGTCTACCCACTCGAGCGCATGGCGCAGTTCAGCCGCAATTATCATGCGGCAGGCGGACGCGGCTCGTTGTCCGACCACTATTCCGAGGCGTACGGAGGCGCGCTGTTCTCGCGGCGCCTGAAGAGCCGCATCCTGTTCGCCGATCACAGTCTCGCGACCGATAGCGTATTCTCCGAAGTCCATCTCGTCTCGTGCCGCAACGTGCTGATCTACTTCAATCGCTCGCTGCAGGACCGGGCCGTCGGCCTGTTCCGCGATTCGCTCGTGCGGCACGGATTCCTCGGGATCGGTCCGCGCGAAGCGCTGCAGTTCGGCGCGCACGCCGATGCGTTCGAACTCGTCGCGCCACAGGCGCGCATCTACCGGCGACGATGAACGCGGGCACCGAGCGCCGTTTCGACGTCGTCGCGATCGGTGCGTCGGCCGGGGGCTTCAACGCGCTGCTGTCGATCGTTGCCGAGTTGCCCGCGCACTTCGCACCGGCGATGCTCGTCGTCCTGCACGTCCCCTCCGATCGGCCGTGCGCGCTCGCTGCCCTGCTCGCCGGGCAATGCCGGTTGCCGGTGTCCGAGGCGTTCGACAAGCAGCCCATCGCGCCCGGCACGATCACGCTGGCACCGCCCGATTACCACATGCTCGTCGAACCCGATCGGCGCATCGCGTTGTCGTTCGACGATCCGGTGATGTTCTCGCGTCCCGCGATCGACCCGACCTTCGAGAGCGCGGCGGTCGCGTACCGCGAGCGCATGCTCGCGGTGCTGCTCACCGGCGCCAGCCGCGACGGCAGCGACGGTGCCGCCGCCGTTCGTGCGCACGGCGGCACGCTGTGGGTCGAGGATCCGGCCACCGCGCACGCACCGACGATGCCGGAAGCGGCGTTGCAGCGCGCGGGCGCCGATGCGATCCTGCCGCTGGTGCAGATCGGCCCCATGCTGGGACGGCTCACCCGATGATCGAAGCCGTTGCCCCCGACGCCGGCAACGAGGTCAGCCTGCTCGTCGTCGACGACATCGAGCAGAACCGCGTCGCCCTGCAGGCGCTCCTCGAGCGTCCCGGCGTGCGCGTGCTGACGGCCCGGGGCGGCATCGAGGCGCTCGAGGTCCTGCTCGAGAACGAGGTTGCGCTCGCGCTCGTCGACGTGCAGATGCCCGGGATGGACGGGTTCGAGCTGGCCGAGTTGATGCGCGGGGCCGAGCGCACCCGCGCGATCCCGATCATCTTCGTCACGGCGGCACCGATCGACGCGCAGCGTTCGTTCCGCGGATACGAGGCGGGCGCGGTCGACTTCCTGAACAAGCCGATCGACCCGAAGGTCCTGCGCAGCAAGGTCGACATCCTCGTCGAGCTGTACGAGAAGCGTCGCCAGCTGCATCGGCGCATGGTCGAGCTGGAGCAGGCGCTGACGCTCAACGAGATGATGGTCGCGGTGCTCACGCACGACCTGCGCACGCCGCTGTCGGCGATCGGATTCACCGCCGAACTGCTGCTTCGCGCCGCACCCGACGACAACGTGCGCCAGAGTGCGCTGCGCCTGAAGTCGAGTTCGTCGCGCATGTCGGCGCTGATCACGCAGCTGCTCGATTTCTCGCGCATCCGCGCGGGGGGGCTGCGCATCGAGCCGAGACTGGTCGATCTCGGCGAGATCGTCCAGGGTGTCGTCGGCGAGTTGCGCCAGGCGGTGCCCGAGGCGCGCGTCGACCTGCGTGTCTTCGGCGACGTGCATGCCACGCTCGATCCCGATCGCATCGCGCAGGTGGTGTCGAATCTCGTCTCGAACGCGCTGCGGCACGGCGAGGACGACGAAGGCGTTCGCGTCGCCGTCGACGGCAGCCGTGCCGAAGTGCTGCGGGTCGAGGTCGAGAACGCGGGCAGCATCGGGGCGATCGAGCGCACGCAGTTGTTCGAACCGTTCCGAAGCGCGATCCGCGGCCAGGCGGGCCTCGGACTCGGTCTGTACATCGTCGATCAGTTCGTGCGCGCCCACCGGGGTTCGGTCTTCTTCGACGCCGACCAGCCGGGGCGCGTCGTCTTCGGGTTCACCGTGCCGCGCGGCGGGCTCGATCCGATGGCCGTCGACGAGGCGTCTTCGCTCGAAGACCGCGATTCCGCCGGCTAGCCGGGAGACCGGCACTACGCTGGGCGCCGTGCCTGCGCGTTCGCCCAGCGTTCGGTCGCGAGCGACCACCAGCGCTCGAGCGCGTCGCCGCCGATGCGGCCAAGCCCCAGCACGGCGAGCGCCGCATCGAGCGCCTCGATGGGTCGGCTCGCGTCGACCGCAGGTGCGCCGGTCTGCTTCGACAGCTTCGCGCCGTTCGCGTCGACGAGCACGGGCACGTGCAGATGACGCGGCGCCGGCAGGTCGAGAAGCCGGCGCAGATGCAGCTGGCGCGACGTGGAGTCGAGCAGGTCGGCTCCGCGGACGACGTCGGTGACGCCCTGCGCATCGTCGTCGACGACGACGGCGAGCTGGTACGCCCACTGCCCGTCGGCGCGCCGCACGACGAAGTCGCCCACCTGCTCGTCGAGCCGGTCGCAGCGGGCACCCGCGCGACGGTCGTCCCATCGCACCGGCGTCGCGTCGACACGCACGCGCCAGGCGCGGGCGGCGCGCCCGGCAGGCATCCCATGGCGGCAGGTTCCCGGATAGGGTTTCTCGCCGTCCACGCGCGCTTCGCCTGCCCGCAGTACCGAGTCGGCGATTTCGCGGCGCGTGCACGCGCACGGGTAGGCGTGGCCCGCCGCGACGAGCCGCCGAAAGGCGCGCCGGTACGCATCGTCGCGCCGGCTCTGGAACACGATCTCGCCGTCGTGTCGAAAGCCGAGATGGGCGAGCGTATCGACGATCGCGCGGGCGGCACCGGGCATCTCGCGCGGAGCGTCGAGGTCCTCGATGCGCAGCAGCCATCGTCCACGATGCGCCCGCGCGTCGAGACGACTGGCGAGCGCGGCGACGAGCGAGCCCGCGTGCAGCGGACCCGTGGGCGACGGCGCGAAGCGCCCGACGTACGGCGTTCGATCGGCGGCCTGCATTTCCCGTCATTCTATTTCTCGCGTGGGCGCGCCTTCGGCGCGGCGGCATTACACTGGCCGCACCCCGGGGCCCCCCGGGGCCGGTTCCGACGAGCCCTGCCAAGGGCAGGTGGTCCTGGAACCGCACCCACGCGGAGGAGGCGACGATGATCGAGATCCGACGCAGCGACGAGCGCGGCAGCGCCGATCACGGGTGGCTGAAGACGCTGCACAGCTTTTCCTTCGCCGATTACTACGATCCGCGCAACATGGGCTTCGGCGCCCTGCGCGTGATCAACGAAGACCGCGTCGCGCCGGGCACCGGATTCGGCACGCACGGGCATCGCGACATGGAGATCCTCACCTACGTGCTCGACGGCGCGCTCGCGCATCGCGACAGCCTCGGCAACGGTTCGGTGATCCGGTCCGGCGACGTGCAGCGCATGAGCGCCGGAACGGGCGTGCAACACTCCGAGTACAACCACGAGAAGCACGGCGTCACGCATTTCCTGCAGATCTGGATCGAGCCGTCGACGCGCGGGATCGCGCCCGGCTACGAGCAGCGGCATTTCGATGCCGCAAGCAAGCGCGGCCGCCTGCGGGTCATCGCGGCGCCCGATGCGCGCGACGGCGCACTGACGATCCACCAGGACGCCTTCGTCTCCGCCGGGCTTTTCGACGGCGACGAACGCGCCGAGTTCATGGTCGGCGACGGACGAAGGCTCTACGCACACCTGGTCCGGGGGCGGCTCCAGGTCAACGGCCAGCGTCTCGAAGCGGGCGACGCGGCGAAGTTCGTCGACGAGACGGCTTTCGTCTTCGACCACGGGCACGACGCCGAAGTGCTGGTCTTCGACCTCGCGTGACGATGAGCCGGGTCGCGATCGCGTTCCACTCGGGATACGGCCACACGAAGCGGATCGCCGAAGCGGTTCACGAAGGTGCGGCGTCGTTCGCGCGAACCGAAGTGCGCAGCATCGACGTCGCGCACATCGACGCCGACGGCTGGTCGACGCTGTCGGCGTCCGATGCGATCGTGTTCGGCGCGCCGACGTACATGGGTGGGCCCTCGGCGCCGTTCAAGGCCTTCGCCGACGCCAGTTCGAAGATCTGGTTCGCGCAGGGCTGGAAGGATCGTGTCGCCGGCGGCTTCACGTGCTCTCTCGCAATGAGCGGCGACAAGCTGTCGACGCTGAATTACTTCTTCACGCTGGCAATGCAGCACGGAATGATCTGGGTCGGCCTTGGCATGTTGCCGTCGACGCAGGCCGGCGATGCGTACTCGGAGAACCGCATCGGCAGCTACACAGGCGTGATGGCGCAGGCCGACAACGTGCCGCCGGAACTCAGCCCGCCGCAGGGCGATCTCGATACCGCGCGTGCGTACGGGCAGCGGATCGCGCGCTTCGCCGGGATGCGGGTGCGGTAGAGGGCGGGAAGGGGGAAGGGGGAAGGGGGAAGGGGGAAGGGACCGCGAGTTCAACGAGCGGCGTCCGCACCAGGCCTTGAGCGGCAAGACGCCGGCCATGGTCCATGTGTGCGCTGGCGGTGGCGCAGGGGCGCCGCTGCGTACGGAAGCTCATGAGGACGCGGTGATCGCGGCGGTGACCCCATCACGCGTCTCACTGCGCGACGCCGGGGCGGAGCGACTGCACGTCGAGCCACGCGCCGAGGTCGGCGAAGACACGCGAGCGCGACGGCTCGCTCTCGTTGAACAATTCGTGCCACAGACCGTCGTAGACGCGCTCGTCGACGCGTCCGCGCGGCGCGCGCTGCGCGAAGCGGTGGCTTCCGGCCGGCGCGACCAGTCGATCGTCTCCGGCCACCAGCAACAGCGTGGGCACCGCCAGCTCGCCCGCACGCTCGAGCGCGTCGCGCGAGCCCTCGACGATGAAACGCGCCAGGCGCGCGGTGATGCGGTCGTGAACCAGCGGATCCTCGCGGTAGGCGCGCACGATTGCGGCGTCGTGCGAGATCTTCGATGGGTCCAGCCCGTTGGCAACTGCGACGCCGGGCGCGAGGCGCGACATCACCGCCAGCAGAAGCTTCTGTCCGAAGTTCAGGTCGGGGTCGAGTGCCGGCGACGACAGCACGAGGCCGGCGACCGTTTCGGGGTGCGCGAGCGCATGGTGCAGCGCGACCAGCCCGCCCATGCTGTGGCCGACGAGCAGGATCGAGGCGCTCGAAGTCGAATCGACGATGGCGGACAGGTCGACGACGAGGTCGCCCGCGTGGCGCAGCGCGCCACGCCGCCCGTCGGAACGCCCGTGGCCGCGGTGATCGAAGGCGACGACGTCGAAGCCGCGCCGGGCGAGGAACTGGCAGACGTTTCGCTGGCGCGCGGCGTGTTCGCCGAGGCCGTGCACGACGACGGCGCGGCGCCCGCCAGGACATCGCCAGCGAAGGCCGCGCAGCACGGTCGCGTCAGGGCGCGCCAGCTCGATCGCTTCCGGCTCGTCGAACGCCCCCGTCGTCATCGCCACCCGGCTCACGCCGGTGCCGCCCGTTCGGGCGCCACGGGGGCGGCGCGCCCGAGCAATGCATTGAGGACGAGCGCGGCAAGCACGACGAAGCCGCCCTGCAGCGTTGCCGCGGGGATCACCTCGCCGGCCCACAACCACGTCCAGATCGGCCCGAAGACGACCTCGAGCAGCGCGATCAGCGCGACTTCGTGCGGCGCGAGCGGGCGCACCGCGCGCACGAGCAGGAAGCAGGGAATCGCCAGCTGCACGCTGCCGAGCAGCGCGAGGATCGGCAGGTCGGCCGCGTGCAGCGGAACGGGCCACGCGAGCGCGAGCGTGAATGCGCACGAAAGCAGCGCGCCGACGAGGACGGCGGGCGCGAGATCGACCTGCGCCTGCAGCCGCTTGAGCACGACGATCTGCACCGAACTGGCGATCGGAACGCAGAATGCGATCGCCATGCCGAGCCTGCCGTCGCCGTCGACTCCGTCGCGCACCATCCACGCGATGCCGGCGCCCGCGAGGAGCGTCGCCACCCAGTCGAAGGCGCCGAGTCGCGTGCCCAGGACGGCGCGGCCGAGCAGTGCCGTGAGCAACGGCGAGACGCTCATGACCACGAGTGCATTGGCGACGCTCGTCTTCGTGAGCGCAATCATGAAGCAGGTGAACATCGTGCCCCACATCGCACCCGAGACGAGGCCCGGCCATCCCATGCGCGCGATCGTCGGCAGGGGGTTGCCGCGCTGCTGTGCGACGAGCAGGACGAGCATCGTGGCCGCGCAGAAGAAGCTGCGCCAGAACGTGACGTCGAGGCTCGCCGTGTGCTCGAGCCGGCGCGTGAGCACCCCGGCAATGCTCCAGCACGAGGCACAGAAAGCCAGCAGCAGCATCGCGCGCCGGCGCGGGAGCGAAGGGCGGGGCAACATGGGTAGAATTCCGGGCCGATGAGATTCTACCGATGAGCGCGCCCGGTTTCGTCCATCTTCGGGTCCACACCGAGTATTCGGTCAGCGACTCGATCGTGCGG
>DASWVL010000070.1:0-16862 GCA_036406255.1 Zeimonas sp. | reverse complement strand
GCACGCGGCCGGCGCCAGCGCCGCGCGAGCTGCCCCACGCGCGCGCGCCGCGTGGTCGGCGTTTCGCCTGCCCCGGCCGGCTCGCCCATCTTCACGAAGCGCGTGATGTAGCCGAGCCGGGTCAGCAGGATCGCCGCCTCGATCGCGCGCTCCGGGTCGCCGTCGAGCGCCCGCACGACCTGCTCGACCGGCATCGCCGTGTACGGGTCGGGGCCGAGCACCCTGCGCATCGCGGCGAGCACAGCATGGGCGTCGGCGAAGCGCGCCGCCGGCGCGCGCGCGAGATGCGGCTCGCCCGACGAAGACCAGAAGCGCAGGTTCGCCGCGAGCAGCGCGCCGATCAGCACCGACATCCATCCGAAGAACAGCCACAGCAGGAACAGCGGCAGCGCGGCGAAGGTCCCGTAGACGATCGTGTACGTCGGCAGGCTCGTCACGTACAGGCCGAGCATGGTGCGCAGGAACTCGAACAGGAACGCGGCGAGCATCGCGCCCAGGAAGGCGTCGCGCCATCGAACCGCCGCGCTCGGCATCAGCCGGTACAGCAACGTGAGTCCGGCGACCGATGTCACCCACGGCAGCACGAAGTACCAGACGTTGCGCACCTCGTTCAGGTCGGCGCCGCGCAGCCACGAAGTGGCGACGATCCCGTGGAAGACGAGGCTGGCACCGAGCAGCAGCGGCCCGAGCGTGAGCATCATCCAGTACATCGCCAGGCGGTGCGCGAGCGAGCGCCGACGGTCGGCGAGCCAGATCCGGTTCAACGTGCCCTCGATCGTCTGCAACGCGACGAAGGCGGTGAGCAGGAACACCGTCAGGCCGATCACGGACAGCTCGTTGGCCTTCGCGGCGAACTGGTTCAGCAGCTCGATCACCGTGTTGCTGATCGACGACGGGAACAGGTTCACCATCAGGAAGCCCTGCAACGCATCGCGCAGGCGGCCGAACATCGGCGAGGCGGTCGTCACCCAGAACACGATCGAGAACATCGGCGCGATCGCGAGCAGCGACAGGAACGCGAGGCTGCCGGCGGTCTGCGGCAGGTGCAGTTGGGTAGCCTGGCGCCACATCGCACGCGCGGTTCGCACGATCCGGCGCAACACCGAACCGCTAGAATCGTCGCCGGCGGCGCCGATCCCGCCCTCGCCTTGCTGCATGCCGGTCCCGCTCATGCCTTCCGTTTCGCCGTCGCGCCTTCGTTGGATCGTCGCCGCCTGTTTCGTTGCGCTGATCGTGCTGGGCATTGCCTGGGAAACCTGGCTCGCGCCGCTGCGACCCGGCGCGTGGCTGCTGTCGCTGAAGGTGCTCCCGCTGATCCTCGCGCTGCCCGGGATCGCCGCCGCACGGGTGCGCGTGTACCAGTGGTGGTCGATGCTGATTCTCGGCTATCTGGCCGAGGGCGTGGTGCGGGCAGCTTCCGACGCGGGGCTCTCGGCACGGCTGGCGTCGCTCGAGATCGTTCTCGCCGCGCTCGCGTTCACGGCGATCGTGCTGTACGTTCGCAGCGCTCGTCGCGAGTCCGCGCCGGCCGGCTGATCGCCGCGCGCGCGACGTCGAGCACGTCTGCGCCGTACCTCTCGAGCATGCGCGGGTCGCTCAGCGTGCGACGCCATGCGCGGGCGCCGGGCAGGCCGTTGAACAGGCCGAGCAGGTGGCGCACGACCGCGCGCGGCGCCTCGCCTGCGACCACTTCGCGCCGCAGGTACGGCCGCATCGCGTCGATCGCTTCGTCGCGCGTGGCGCACGGCGCCCGACGATCGAAATAGCGTGGGTCGACGTCGGCCAGCATCCACGGGTTCTCGCAGGCCTCGCGCCCGACCATCACGCCATCGACGTCGACGAGCTGCGCGAGCGCATCGTCGTGCGTGCGCAACCCGCCGTTGAGCACGAAGACGAGCGACGGGAAGTCGCGCGCGAGCCGTGCGACGACGGGATAGCGCAGCGGCGGTACGGTGCGGTTCTCCTTCGGGCTCAGCCCGTCGAGCCACGCATTGCGCGCGTGCACGACGAAGATCTCGCAGCCGGCTTCGGCGACGGTGCCGACGAAATCACGCACGAACTCGTACGACTCGATGCGGTCGACGCCGATGCGGTGCTTGACGGTCACCGGAATCGACACCGCGTCGCGCATCGCCCGAACGCACGCAGCGACCCGCGCCGGTTCGCGCATCAGGCATGCGCCGAAGGCGCCACGCTGCACGCGCGGGCTCGGGCAGCCGCAGTTCAGGTTGATCTCGTCGTATCCGGCCGCCTTGCCGAAACGTGCCGCCTGCGCAAGTTCGTCGGGCTCGCTGCCGCCGAGCTGCAGCGCGACCGGGTGCTCGGCCTCGTCGAACGCGAGCAGCCGATCGCGCGGGCCGTGCAGCAGCGCGCCGGTCGTGATCATCTCGGTGTACAGGCGCGCGCCCCGCGTCAGCTGCCGCGCGAGGAAGCGGAAGTGGCGGTCCGACACGTCGAGCATCGGCGCGATGCAGAAGCGGTGCATTTCCTTCATCGGTCGGCGCCTGTGCGCGACGAGAGTTCCCGGTGGAACGGCGCGCGACGGTGCCGCGCGACGGTGGAATTCTAGCGGTGCGGGCACGATCGGAAGGACCATACGGTCCGCGCCTCACCGGGAGCACGCACCATGGATCTGCAACTGCACGGCCGAACCGCACTCGTCCTCGGCGGTACGCGCGGGCTCGGACTTGCCTGCGCCGAGGCGCTCGCCGCCGAAGGAGTCCGCATCCTGCTCAACGGACGCGACGCCGAACACGGACGCGCCGCCGCGGCACGCCTGCCCCGCGCCGAGTTCATCGCCGGCGACGTGGGCCGCGACGACGAGCGTCGGATGCTGCTCGAGGCGGTCGCCCGCGTCGCCCCGCCCGACATCGTGGTCACCAACGCCGGCGGCCCGCCGACCGGCCTGTTCGAGGAAACCGACCTCGCAATGTGGCGCGCGGCCTTCGAGACGAACGTCGCCGGTCCGCTCGAAGTGGTGCGCGCGCTGCTGCCCATGATGCGTCGGCGCGGCTTCGGACGCGTGCTGAACATCACCTCCTTCCTCGCGAAGGAGCTGTACCCGAACATGTCGCTGTCGAGCGGTGTGCGCGTAGGCCTCACCGGCGCGATGGGCGCACTCGCGCGCGAGGTCGCGCACCAGGGCATCACCGTCAACGGCCTGCTCCCGGGGCTGATGGACACCGGCGCGCTGCAACGCGTGATCCGCGATCGGATGCAGCGCACGGGCGCCAGCGAAGCAGCGGTGCGCGAGGCGATGGGCTCGAGCGTTCCCGCGCGACGCCTGGGAACGGGGGCCGACTTCGGTCCGCTGTGCGCGTTCCTCGCTTCGCCGCTCGCCGGCTACATCACCGGCCAGAACATCTGCGTCGACGGCGGCCTGGCGAGAAACGTCCTCTGAGGCGACGAAGCGGACGAACGGACGACGGCGAGCGACCCGGGGGCGGGCTTGCCCTACTCCCTTCGACCGATCCCCTTCGATCGAGCGCGCACGACTTCCGTAGCAGAGTTGCTTGACGAAGGCCGCAAGGGAGCCTAAAAACCCTGCCGAGAGGACAAGAACTCGGGACAGGGGGACCGCGTCATGGCCGCGTGCGTGCTCATCATCGACGACCACCCGCTGATGCGCGAAGCCGTCCGGATGACGATGGACTCCGTCGCCCCCGGCAGCCGCATCGACCTCGCCGCCAGCTACGGCGAAGCGCGGCGCCTGCTGGCGTCGAACGTCCCGTACGACTTCACGCTGCTCGACCTGAACCTGCCCGACTGTGCGGGATTCGACGCGCTCCGGGGCCTGCGCGAACAGTTCCCGCACCTGCCCACGGTCGTGCTGTCGGCCGAAATCGACCGCGAGACGATCCTGCGCTGCCTCGACCTCGGAGCGGCCGGCTACATCCCGAAGACCTACCACGCGGACGTCATCACGCACGCGCTGCGGCTCGTCTCGTCGGGGCATATCTACGTGCCGCGCGAGGCGATCGATCCGCGCCATGGCGCGAAGGAACCGACGCGCACGCGTCCGCTGGAGAACGACCCGCGCCACCTCGGTCT
Source organism: Zeimonas sp. (assembly GCA_036406255.1). Classification (GTDB taxonomy): domain Bacteria; phylum Pseudomonadota; class Gammaproteobacteria; order Burkholderiales; family Burkholderiaceae_E; genus Zeimonas. Next base: position 12,812 of record DASWVL010000070.1, on the reverse strand, counting down.
CACCGACCGCCAATGCGACGTCCTGCGCCTAATCCTGCGCGGACTGCCGAACAAGCTCATCTGCCGGCAGCTCGACCTTGCCGAGGGCACGGTCAAGGTGCACGTGAGCGCCGTGCTGCGGGCGCTCGGCGTTCGCAACCGCACGCAGGCGGTCATTGCCGCGAGCCGGCTCGGCCTTCGCATGACCGACTGATCCCGCCCCGCCCCCTTGCGCTTCGCCGCGTCTCCCCCATATCTCGAGGCACCGGAGGGAAACGATGAGCGACTCGATCCACGCCGTCTGCCCACATTGCGGCAAGACCAATCGACTGCCCGCGCGACGCGCGGCCGAACACCCCGATTGCGGCGCCTGCGGCCAGCCGCTGTTCGCCGGCAAGCCCGTCGAGATGGACGACGCGCGTTTCGACGAGTACCTGCGCCGCACCGACCTGCCCGTCGTCGTCGACTTCTGGGCGAGCTGGTGCGGACCGTGCCGGATGATGGCGCCGCAGTTCGAGCAGGCAGCAAAGAAGCTCGCGGGCCGTGTGCAGTTCCTGAAGGTGGACAGCGACGCGAACCCGCAGCTCAGCCAGCGCTACGGCATTCGCAGCATTCCCACGCTGGCGCTGTTCCGCGACGGGCAGGAAGTGCGACGGACCGCAGGCGCGATGAGCGCCGCGCAGATCGAGGCGTGGCTCGCCGGCTGATTCAGCTGCCGACGGCGGCACGCCAGTAGTCGAAGGCGCGCGGATTCACGCCGCACGGCTCGTTCGTGCGCAACTGCTCGAGGCAGTCGAGCAGCGCCCGCGCCTCGGCACCGAGGCCGAGCCCGTTCAGGCTGCGCAGGATGCGCGTGATGCGCAGGTCGTTGTGTCCCCCTTCCCGAAACCATCGGTTGCGCTTCGTCCATTCCTCGGCCGGTCGCACCCGCCCGTCCTCGTCGAGCGCCAGACCGTAGAAGCGAAGCATGCGCAGGAAGCTCGCGCGAAGGTGCCCGCGAAGCAGCGGGTCGTTGCGGAATGCCTCGCGCACCTGCGCATCGACCAGCGGCGCGCCCGGGTTCACCGAACTGGGCTCCGGCAGCGGGAACATCCACTGGATGTAGTCGTGCGTCGCCTCGAGCCAGTCGTCGTCGGCACGCAGGATTTCCGAGAGCAATCGCCCCCGCTCGTCGCGGCCGGTTCCGAGCTGGAATGCAACGAGGCGGTTCACCGTGGGTCCCGGCGAGCGTCGGCCAGGCCGACCCCTACGGCCTGAGGTACGCGTAGCCGTCGCGCTCGCGCTCGACGATCTCGACGACCCCCGAGGGCACGTAGCCGATCTCGGGAATCATGTCGGGCGGCGTGAGCTTGCGACCGCGCATCGTGTTCTGGCACGCAACCACGCGTACGCCGTCTTCCAGCGCCTGCGCAATCCGCTCGCGCACGGACGAGTCGCGCTGAAGCATCCCGATGCCGGGCCCGTAGGCGACCAGCTCGGCGACGACGTTCTGCGCACCCATGTCGTTCTGCAGATTCCGGATGTTGTTCAGCGCCAGGTTCCAGGTGCGCGGGTTGTCGTCGCTCACCTGCACGACGACCTTCATCGGCGCGGACGCCTCCGGACGCGAGTCGACGGCGGGCGCAGGCGCGGCGGCTGCCGCCGACGTCGTAGAAGCGTTCTGCGCCATCACCAGTGGGGCGCAGGCGATCAGCAGGCCGGCAATCATGCCGGCGCCCTCGATTCCTCGTTTCATCGTTCGACTCCCTCGCGAAGGCCGATGCGCGGCTCGGCCGGACCGTCCGCGTCTGCGCGGCCACACGATCATGACGCAATCGCAGGCCCGCTGCCGGCGATGCCACCACTGCCCGCCCGCGTGCGCGAGGTCTTACGACGCCGGCGTCGAAGGGCGCACCGGCAGCGGACGGTCGTTGCGCGCGACTGCAGTACCATCGCTCGTCTCCCGAGCAGCGTCCGTCATGCACTCCGATCCGATCGACCCGAACGCGCGCATCGACGACGAGCGCGTCGCGCAGATGCTCGTCCTGCCGCCGCCCGAGGACCTGATCCGCTTCTTCCCGATCGCCGGAACGCCGGTCGAGCGGCAGGTGCTCGAAAGCCGCGCGGCGGTGCGCGCGATCGTGCGCAACAACGACGACCGCCTGCTCGTCGTGATCGGGCCGTGCTCGATCCACGATCCGCGCGCCGCACTCGAATACGCAGCGCGGCTCGCCGAACAGCGCGCACGCCTGGGCGACACGCTCGAGATCGTCATGCGGGTGTATTTCGAGAAGCCGCGCACCACCGTAGGCTGGAAGGGCTTGATCAACGATCCGTACCTCGACGAAAGTTGCCGCATCAACGAGGGACTGCGCGTCGCACGATCGCTGCTGATCGACGTGACGCGGCTGGGCGTGCCGGCGGGAAGCGAACTGCTCGACACGATGTCCCCGCAGTACCTCGCCGACCTCGTCGTCTGGGGCGCGATCGGCGCACGCACCACCGAGAGCCAGGTACACCGCGAACTCGCCTCGGGCACCTCGGCGCCGATCGGTTTCAAGAACGGCACCGACGGCAACGTCCGCATCGCCATCGACGCCATGCTTTCGGCGCGCGCGCCGCACAACTTCCTCGGCATCCACAAGAACGGCCACGTCGCGATGGTGCGCACGCGCGGAAATCCGGACTGCCATCTGATCCTGCGCGGAGGGCGCACACCGAACTACGATGCCGCCAGCGTCGAGGCGGCGTGCCGCGCGCTCGCCGACAGCGACTGCCGACCGTCGCTGTTGATCGATTTCTCGCACGCGAACAGCGGCAAGCAGGCGCGTCGCCAGCGCGACGTCTGCGACGCGGTCTGCGCGCAGATCGCCGGCGGCAGCCGCACGATCCTCGGCGCGATGATCGAGAGCCATCTCGTCGAGGGACGCCAGTCGTTCACGCCGGGGGTCGACGACCCGCGCGCGCTCGCCTACGGGCAGAGCATCACCGACGAATGCCTCGGCTGGGACGAATCGGTTCGCGTGCTCGAAGCGCTCGATGCAGCGGTGCGCATGCGACGACGCAACGCCTGAGCAGTCCTCGTTCATCGGCGCACGTCGGCCGCCGGTCGCTGAAGTGAGGCTGAAACCCCGTCGCGACGCCCGCGCGCGTCGCAGTGCGGCGAGAATCGGGGCTCGACGCAAAGCACCGAGCGCAGTGCCCCGAATGACGCCCTCGTCGGCGCCGACCCTTCCGCTGCCCCCCCTGGACGATCACTCCCGCGCCCGGCGGCCGGTGCACCCCTTCTCCCCCGCGATCGCAACCGTCGAGCCAAAGACGTCGTCGAGCGGAGCCTGACGGCCGTGTCGCGCCTCGTCGTCGTCTCGCTGGCGTCGCTCGTCGCCGTCGCGGCGCTCGCGTTGAACGGCCCCTTCGGCGCGTCGCCTCGTCGCGCGCAACCGGCCAACGCACAGGCAACGCAGGCGGCACGCGGCGCGAGTGCGAGTGCGAGTGCGAGTGCGAGTGCGAGTGCGAACGCGAACGCGAGCGCGAAGCCGACCGGCGCGCCGCAGGTCCTCTCCGCCCCCGGTTCGCTCGACCGCATCGCCTACGGTGCGGCGCTCGTCGCCGCCTTCGCCGGTGGCGTCGCTTGCGCGGGAGCGCTCGCGCGCCGGAGTTCGATCGGACGTCGTCGGCATTCGGCACACTCGCCCGGCGCAACGCACGCCACTTCGGGCGCGGACCCGTCTTCCGCCAGCCCGCCGTCGAGCGAATGGCAGATGCTCGACAGCGACGAGCACGACCTGGTATCGCTGCACGACGCCGACGGCTTCATTCGCTACGCCTCGGGGCCGCTGCTCGAACTGACCGGATTCTCGCGACAAGAACTGCTCGGGCGCCAGGGCCGCGATTTCGTTCACCCCGACGACCTGCCGACGCTGCTTGCCGCACTGCACGCCGCGCGATGGGAAAGCCAGACGTCGCCGGCGCTCCTGCGCCTTCGCGACCGCCGGGGATGCGACGTATGGATCGAGGCCGAGTTCCGGCCCAGCGTGTCGCGCACCGGCGAACCGGAGACGCTGTGCATCGCCCGAAGCGTCGCGCGCAGCACCGTGCCGCTGTTGCCCGCTGCGCATGCGACTGCCGTCGGTCTTCCCCTGCCGCCGGGCCGCGGCTCGATGCTCGACCTCGGGCAAGGACCGTCGCTGCAGGACCTGTGCCACGCGTTCGAACGGCGCGAGTTCGAGTTGCACTACCAACTGAAGGTGGGGTTGTCGAACTGGGAGGTCACGGGGGTCGAGGCGCTGCTGCGCTGGAACGCACCGGAGGGAATCGGCCGCACCGCCGAGATCATCGCTGCCGCGGAGCGAACCGGCTTCATCGTCACGCTGGGCGAGTGGGTGATGCGGGCGGCAGCGCATCAGTGCCTGCAGTGGAGACGCGCGGGCTTTCGCTACCCGATCGCCGTCAACGTCTCGACCGTGCAGTTGAACGACGCCGGCTTCGTGCCGCTGATGCGCGAACTCGTCTCGCGCGACCGCGAGTTGCCCGCGTGGCTCGAACTCGAAGTGACCGAGCAGGGGCTCGCCGGCAACAGCGAGCGCGCCGTGCAGACGATCGCGCAACTGGTGGCGCTCGGCTTCACGCTGCACGTCGACGATTTCGGGACCGGATACTCGAAGCTCGCGCAGCTGTCGCGCATGCCTCTGCGCGCACTGAAGATCGACCGTTCGATCGTCCACGACCTCGCCCACGTCGGCCATTCCGACGAGGTCGTCGGCGCGGTCGTCTCGCTGTCGCGCGCACTGCGCCTGAAAGTGATCGCCGAGGGCGTGGAGACGCATGAGCAGCTCGAGCGCCTGCGCGCGCACGGCTGCGACGAGGTGCAGGGCTACCTGTTCTCGAGGCCGGCCTCGGCCGAGGCAGTGCGTGCGCTGGTGGTGGTTCCCGAGGTGATTTCGCGGCAGTCCGCGGTGCCGTCCGGAACGCAGCGAGTGGATGAGTCGATCACGTAGGGACTGATCGCTCGGCGGGAGAAAGCGTCGAGAGCGAGACGCCCCCGCGAATGCGGCTCGAAGATGCGCGCATTCTTCGTCGACGCACTGGCAACGGGCGGCGAATTCCACGAGAATCCGGATCACTCGGCTCGGCGATCAGGATCCGGGCAACGCACAGCAACGGCAGCCTCAGGATTCCTGGGAGCAGGCGGTCAATCGCTGGAGGACGGCGATGCGATTGCGTTGCGCTTTCCTGTTGTCGACGATCCTTCCCGCCCTCGCGAGTGGCGTCACGGCACCCCGGGCGCAGTCGCAGCCGGCATCGACCTCATGGACCGTGTCGACGGTCGACCTGTCGAAGCCCTCGATCGAGGCAGTCGAATTCCTGGCTGCGCGCAGCCAGGCGACGAAAGACGCGCCGATCTCGATTCGCCCGGCTGCGATTGCGCAGGGAAAGCTCTGCTCGTTGCTGAAAGAGCAGGCGGCAGGTCTGTACGCCTCCCCCTTGTCCGTCTATCGAGCCTGTTTTCCCGACGAACCGTTGCTCCAGGCAATGGATTTTCCGTTCCTGGCATCCAACTGGGACGAAGCCCGCGTGCTTCTCAACGGGGCCTTCGGCGCAGCGGTTGCCGACGGGCTGAAGCAGAGCGGCGTAGAAGTGCTCAGCTTCTGGTACGGAAAGGAGCGGGTCCTGGCCGCCGATGTCCCGATCACCACGCCCTCAGACATGAAGGGCAGGAAAGTCCTGACGCCCAGGACGTTTGCCAGTGCGAGCGCCATCGACAAGAACGGCGGAACCCCATTGCACTTGCCTTCGGGAGAAACCGCCCAGGCGCTTTCAAAAGGCCTGGCAGGCGGGGCAGACACGACGCTCGAATTCTTCCGGGAAAATCTCGCGGGCGTCCGTCGCACGGCAGTGATCAGCAACCACTCGTTGGACCCGGTGGTACTGACGGTCGCCTCGACGGTCTGGCAGGAACTGCCGCCGGAGCAGCGCGCTTACGTCGAGGCGATCGCTCGACAGGCTACCGCTGCCCAGGTCGAGCGTTTCCGCGCCCATAGCGCGGAACAGAAAGCCGCGATCGAGCGGCAGGGCGCGACCGTCTCCACGCTCTCCGACAGCGATCTTCGCTCTTTCAGGACGGAGCCCCTGCTGCGCGCTTCGGAGCTGCACGCCGCCGACGTCTTCGCCAGCAGACCGCCCAGGACTCGAGCGGCGATTTCGCTGCAACTCAAAGGGCAGGCGAAGGGTGTCTATTACCAGGTGTACTTTGCGACCAACAGGAAGCTGCGCGATCGGTCATTCGAGAACGAACTGGGTTCCGACCTCGTCTATGGGAAGGCCGAGGTCGAACTGGAGTTCGACGAACTGGCATTCAGGCCCGGGGAACTTCTTCACGATCTGATCCGCTTCGGAGCCGAAGGGAAAGGCATCGTCCTGGACTGGACATCCATGTCCCGTTCCCCGCCCCCCGATGCGGTCGCCCGCGTTCCCAGGCAGATGCCAGCCAAGGCGCCGATGGTCTATGTGCACGGTTTTGCCAACTCGCTCGAGGACGCACTCGCGCGCGGGGCGTGGCTGGGCTGGAACGCGAAACGCCCGGCCCTGGTATTCGCCTGGCCCGCTCAAGGTCCCGCGACCAGGCCGGGTTACGAAACGGCCCGGGAATCGGCAGACGCGAGCGCGGAGTTTCTTGCAGACGTCCTCGAGGATCTGGGGAGGCGCTATGACACTGCCAGCGACGTCGACGCAGTGATCCACAGCATGGGCGGTCGCGTCATGCTCGCTGCGCTCGAGAAGCTCCAGGCGAGGCAGGCAGCGGGATCGACGGTTCGTTTCCGGCAACTCGTTCTGGTTGCCCCGGACGTCGGAGCCGCGCAATTGCAGGAGGAGTGGCCCCGGCTCAAAAGCTTCTTCGAGAGAAAGGCAACGCTCTATGCCTCAGACCACGACCTGGCTCTTGGAATATCGAAAGCGCTCATGAACCCGGACGAAGGGGCGCGTGCGGGCCTCGCGCCACCGGTTGCCGTATTGGACGGCATCGAGTCGATCTTCATCGGGCCGAATGAGCTTTCCCTCACGGGGCACTCGTACCATGTGGCGAACGGAATCATCGCCGACGACCTGATGGAGACGTTGAGATACGGCGTTCCCGCGATCGAAAGGCGAGGAATCATCCGTTCGACGAGCGGCGGCGACTATTTCGAGCTGCGGCGGATGCAGGCGCCGTAGAACGCAGTAGAAATGTGGCGTCCCGTAGGGGATTCGAACCCCTGTACCGACCGTGAAAGGGTCGTGTCCTAGGCCTCTAGACGAACGGGACTGGATGTTCTGGTGGAGGTAAGCGGGATCGAACCGCTGACCTCTTGCATGCCATGCAAGCGCTCTCCCAGCTGAGCTATACCCCCAGAAGAGCCAGCGAGTATATGTCACGAAGGGAAGGCCGCGCAAGTCGAGTGCGCCTCGCGTGCTAGACTCGATCGCGCCCGACGGCACGCCGCTTGCGGCGGTCGACGACGGCTCCTTCCCTTCCCGATCCTTCCTTTCCCGACATGAGCGCAAAGATCCTCGACGGTGCCGCATTGGCGAAATCGATTCGCGCCGACGTCGCGCAACGCGTGGCGAAACTGGCCGCGCAGGGCCGTGCACCGGGGCTCGCCGTCGTCCTCGTCGGCGACGATCCCGGCTCGGCGATCTACGTGCGCAACAAGGTGAAAGACTGCGAGGAGGCCGGCATCCGCTCGACGCTCGACCGGCTTGCGGCCGAGACGACGCAGCAGGCGCTGCTCGCGCGCATCCGCGCCCTGAACGAGGACGACGCGATCGACGGAATCCTCGTGCAGCTCCCGCTGCCGCCGCAGATCGATCCGTTCACCGTCATCGAGACGATCTCGCCGGCGAAGGACGTCGACGGCTTCCACGTGGCCAGCGCCGGTGCGCTGATGACCGGCCAGGCGGGTTTTCGTCCGTGCACGCCGTGCGGCGTGATGCGGCTGCTCGAACACGCCGGCACGCAACTTCGCGGCGCCGAAGCGGTCGTCATCGGGCGCAGCAACATCGTCGGCAAGCCGCAGGCGATGATGCTGCTCGCCGCCGACGCCACCGTCACCGTCTGCCACAGCCGCACGCGAGATCTCGCGGCGCACACGCGCCGCGCCGACGTGCTCGTCGCTGCGGTCGGGCGCGCGCGGATGATTCGCGGCGACATGATCAAGCCCGGTGCCGTCGTCATCGACGTCGGCATGAACCGCGACGAGAGCGGCAAGCTGTGCGGCGACGTCGACTTCGACAGCGCGAGCCGCGTCGCGTCGTGGATCACGCCGGTGCCCGGAGGAGTCGGCCCGATGACGCGCGCGATGCTGCTCGTGAACACGATCGAGGCCGCCGAACGCAACCGAGGCCGCGCATCGACGCCTGGCTGAGGCACGCGGCCCTGCCCGACCGCGCTGCGGTCTCTCCCCGGTAGCGAGGACGAAGAAACACGATGTCCGACGAACGCCTTCCCGACCGCCCCGACGACGCATCGAACGCGCTGCTCGACTTCTCCGGGCTTCCGCGTTTCGCCGATTTCTCCCCGGCGCAGGTCGCGCCTGCCGTCGACCGGCTGATCGCCGAAGCGCGCGCCACGCTGCGGCAGGTCACCGAGCCGGGCACGCCGCTGACCTGGGACGCGTTCGTCGAGCCGCTCGAAGACGCCACCGAGCGGCTCGGCCGCGCGTGGGGGATGGTCGGGCACCTGAACGCCGTCGCCGACACGCCGACGCTGCGCGAGGCGTACAACGCGAACCTGCCGAAGGTGACCGAGTTCTGGACCGAGCTGGGCCAGAACCAGGCGCTGTTCGAGAAATACAAGCAGTACGCGGCTTCGCCCGAGTTCTCCGCTCTCACCCCGCCGCGCCGGCGCATCGTCGAGAACGCACTGCGCGATTTCCGTCTCGGTGGCGCCGAACTCGTTTCGCCGGCGCGAGAACGTTTCGCCGAGATCCAGCAGCGCCAGGCCGCGCTCGCGCAGAAGTTCTCGGAAAACGTGCTCGACGCGACGAACGCCTACGCGAAGATCGTCGCCGACGAGGCACAGCTCGAGGGAATTCCCGAGGATGCGCGCGAGGCCGCGCGCGAGGCGGCGCAACGCGACGGCGTCGAGGGCTGGAAGTTCACGCTGCAGTTCCCGTCGTATTTCCCGGTGATGCAGTACGCACACGACCGGTCGCTGCGCGAGGAGCTGTACCGGGCGTACACGACGCGCGCGTCGAAGGGTGCGGTCGCACCGGAAGGCGAACGCGCGATCGCGCTCGACAACGAGCCGATCATCGACGAACTGCTCGCACTGCGCAGCGAGGAAGCGAAGTTGCTCGGCTACGCGAGCTTCGCCGAGGTGTCGCTCGTGCCGAAGATGGCCGAGTCGCCCGACGAGGTGAAGAAGTTTTTGCGCGAACTTGCCGCGCGCGCCCGCCCCTTCGCGCAACGCGACCTCGACGCGCTTCGCGAGTTCTCCGCGCGCGATCTGTCGCTGCCCGATCCGCAGTCGTGGGATCTCGCCTTCGTGAGCGAGAAGCTCAAAGAGGCCCGGTACTCGTTCTCCGACCGCGAAGTCAAGCAGTATTTCCAGCTGCCGCGCGTGCTCGACGGATTGTTCCGCCTCGTCGAGCGGCTGTTCTCGGTGAGCATCTCGCAGGACGAAGCCCCGGTGTGGCACCGCGGCGTGCGCTTCTTCCGCGTCGAGCGCGACGGCGCGCTGATCGGACAGTTCTACACCGACCTCCATGCGCGCGAATCGAAGCGGCCCGGCGCATGGATGGACGACGCGCGCTCGCGTCGCCGCCGCGGTCCTTCGCTGCAGACGCCGGTGGCCTACCTCACGTGCAACTTCCAGCCGCCGGTCGGTTCGCGCCCCGCGCTGCTCACGCACGACGACGTCACGACGCTGTTCCATGAATTCGGCCACGGCCTGCACCACCTGCTCACGCGAATCGACGATCTCGGTGTCTCGGGAATCGGCGGCGTCGAGTGGGACGCTGTCGAGCTGCCCAGCCAGTTCATGGAGAACTTCTGCTGGGAATGGGACATCGTCGAGTCGATGAGCGCGCACATCGATACCGGCGAATCGATCCCGAAGGCGCTGTTCGAGCGCATGCTCGCCGCGAAGAACTTCCAGAGCGGCATGATGACGCTGCGCCAGATCGAGTTCGCGCTCTTCGACATGCGCCTGCACAGCGAGTACCTGCCGGGCGGCGAGAAGACGGTGCAGCAGGTGCTCGACGAAGTGCGCGACGAGGTGGCCGTCGTCGCTCCGCCCGCGTGGAACCGCTTCCAGAACAGCTTCTCGCACATCTTCGCCGGCGGCTACTCGGCGGGCTACTACAGCTACAAGTGGGCCGAAGTGCTGTCGGCCGACGCCTACGCGGCATTCGAGGAAGCAATGCGCGAGCCCGACGCCGTCGCGGGCGTGGCGCGCACCGGACGGCGTTTCCTCGACGAGATCCTCGCCGTGGGCGGCAGCCGACCGGCCATCGACTCGTTCCGCGCGTTCAGGGGACGTGACCCCGAGATCGATGCCCTGCTGCGACACAATGGGATGGTCGAGGCATCCGCCGCGGAGCCATCCCATGCCCGCTCTTCGCAACCGTCCTAGCGCACGCACCGCACAAGACACACCGGTCGCGTCGCTGCACATCGCACCGGCCGCCGCGCGTGCGGTCGCGCTCGTTTCGCTCGCTCTGCTCGCGTCCGCACCGGCGTTCGCCGCACCGCCTCGCGCGAATCCGTCGCACGCGCCGATCAAGTGGGTCGACGCGAACGGTCGCGTGCACTACAGCGACCGTCAACCGTCTCCCGACGCGCTCGGCGGTGCGGTGAAGACGCAGACGATCACCGCGCGCTCGTCGTCGCCCTCGATCGGCGACCCGGCACTGCCGTGGGCGCTGCGCTCGGCCGCCGCTCGCTACCCGGTCACCTTGTACACATCGCCCGATTGCGAGCCGTGCGAGCTGGCACGCACGCACCTCGCGCAGCGCGGCGTTCCCTACACCGAGAAGCGCGTGAACGACGCCGCCGACCTGAAGGCGTACCGAGCGCTCGGATTCGACAAGGCGCTCTTCCCGAGCGTCTCGATCGGCCGCGAAAAGCTCGTCGGCTTCGAGTCGGTCGGCTGGGACCGCGCACTCGATGCAACCGGCTATCCGAAGACGTCGCTGCTCCCGGCGCGGCGCGATGCGCGCACGCTGGCCCCGATGCGCGAAGACTCGCGCGTCGCGTCGAGCGCCGCCGGCGATGCCGAAGCCACCGATTCGGGCGGTGGCGAAACGAAGGCGTCGGACGTCGAGAGCCTGCTGTCTCCCGCCTCCTTCCGCACCGGACCGAACCCGATCCGCTTCTGATCGCCTGCGCCGCGCGCTCAGCGGCGCAGCTTCGAGAGCCAGTGCTCGAGCAGCCGCCCGGCCGCCTCGCGCCCGCCCAAGCCGAACGACAGCGCGAACGCGACGGCCACCGCACCGAGCGTCAGTCCGAACGCGAGATTCACGATGGAGTCGGCGATCCCCATCGCGCGCAGGCCCATCGCCAGCACCAGCCCGATGATCAGCGTGCGCACGAGACCGCCGAGCCACGTTGCGCCGTCGTAGGGGCTGCGCGAGACGGCCGAACCGAGCAGGTTCGCCAGCCACAGTCCGACCAGCAGGATCACGATGCCGAGCAGCACGTCGCCGCCGAACACGATGAAGGCGCCGACGAGCGCGCTCACCTGCCCGAAGTGCAGTCGGTTGGCCGCCTCGGCGATGGCCAGCAGCATCGCGAAGAACAGCAGCAACCGGCCGATCAGCTGCGACAGCCGCAAAGACCCGAGCATCGGCTGCAGCCCGCTGCGCGTCGCGAGCCGGTCGAGGCCGGCGCCTTCGAGCACATTCGTCGTCAATGCCGCGATGAAGCGCGCGACGTACCAGGTGACCCCGACGATGAGCGCGGCAGCGAGCAGTTCGGGGATCACCGACACGAACTCGGCGAGCATCGTCGTGGCCGGCTCGGAAACAGCCTCGATCTGCAGCGCATCGAGTGCGGAGATCAGCGTCGGCACGAAGATCGCGAGGAAGACGATGGTGCCGACCAGGCGCGGCAGGTCCGTCGCCTCGCTCAATCCGACGCTGCGGGCGACCGACTGCACGCGCGTGGCGACGAGCAGGTTGGAGACGATGCCGCGTGCAATCTTGGCGACGTAATAACCGACGACCACGACGACCAGCGCGCCGAACAGGTTCGGCAGGAACGCGAGCAGCTGGTCGACGAGATTCTGCACCGGCAGCAGCAGTCCCTGCAGGCCGAGCGCGCCCAGCACCATCGGCAGGAACAGCAGCAGCACGACCCAGTAGCCGACGTGGCCGATGCTCTCGCTGATCGGGCGCATGCCGGCTTCGGCGCTCAGCCGCTCGTCGATCGTCGTGCTGTCGAGCAGTCGTGTCAGCCCGTTGCGCACGAGCAGCGCGAGCATCCAGCCGACCAGCGCGAGCACGAGCGCGGCGAGCACCTGCGGCAGGTATGAGACGATGTCGCCGATCATCGCGGCGAACGGCGCCGATGCCATCTGCAGGTCGAGCGTATTGAAGGCGGCGACCAGCGCGACGAGCAGCACGAACCAGAACACCAGCCGCGAGACGAGCAGCTCGATGTCGACCGAACGCCCGAGCGCCGGCGCGAGCCGCCGGTTGACCTGCGCGAGCGACAGCGCGCGTCGCGTTCCGGCAGCGGCGACCAGGCCGATCACCCAACCGAGCAGCAGCAGCGCGACGGCGCCGGCCACCGTCATCAGTTGCGTGCCGAGCGCGCGCCGCATCGCCTCGCCGAAGCTTTCGTTGGGCATTCGATCCGATCCTCCCGGGCGCGAA
>DASWVL010000069.1:0-10236 GCA_036406255.1 Zeimonas sp. | reverse complement strand
GAGTCGGCGCCCAGATCGTCCACGAACGAGGATTCGTTCTTGATGTCGGCTTCGTTGACGCCGAGCTGCTCGGCGACGATCTTCTTGACGCGTTGTTCGATGTTTTCCATTCGGAGTTCCCTCTCGCTCTCAGGTTGCCGTGCCCTTCGTTCGAACGGGAAACGGGCGCGGCGGATTGTATAGCACTTCGATGCGGGCGCCGCTCGAAGGGCGCTCGTCCGTACGGCCGACGCGCGCGGCGAGGACCGCGCGCGCGCCGCGTTCATTCCATGTACATGCCGCCGTTCACGTGCAGCGTGACGCCGGTGATGTAGCCGGCCTGCGGCGACGCGAGGAAGGCAACCGCGGCGGCGACGTCATCGGGCTGCCCGAAGCGGCCCGCCGGAATCTGCTGCACGAGCGCCGCCGCCTGGGCTTCGCTCAGGGCGCGCGTCATGTCGGTGTCGACGAAGCCCGGGGCGACGCAGTTCACCGTGATGTTGCGACTCGCGAGTTCGCGCGCCAGCGCGCGGCTCATTCCGGCCACGCCGGCCTTCGCCGCCGCGTAGTTCGCCTGGCCCGCGTTGCCGCTCGACCCCACGACCGAACCGATGTTCACGATGCGTCCGTAGCGCGCCTTCGTCATCGGACGCAGCACCAGCCGCGTGAGGCGGAAGACGGCGTCGAGGTTGGTCGCGATCACCGCGCTCCACTCCTCTTCCTTCATGCGCAGCGCGAGGTTGTCGCGCGTGATGCCGGCATTGTTCACGAGGATGGCCGGCGCGCGCCCGTCACTGATCAGCGATTCGACGAGCGACTCGCACGCCGCCGCATCGGTGACGTCGAGCGCGTGGCCGCGCCCCGACAGGCCGGCCTGCTCGAAGAAGGCCGAGATCGCCTGCGCGCCGGTGGCGGTGGTGGCGGTGCCGACGACGCGGGCGCCGTGACGGGCGAGTTCGAGGGCGATCGCCCGGCCGATTCCCCGCGAAGCGCCGGTGACGAGCGCGACCTGGTTGGCGAGATTCATGTCCTTTCTCCGGCACTCGCCGCGAGCGCGGACTCGAGCGTCGCGGGGTCGTACACGCTCGAGGCCTCGAGCGAACGATCGATGCGCGTGACGAGCCCCGCGAGCACCTTGCCCGGGCCGAACTCGACCACGCGCGTGGCACCCATCGCCTTCAACCGCTGCACGACCTCGACCCACCGGACCGGAGCCGAGGCCTGACGCACGAGTGCGTCGCGGATGCGCGCCGGATCGGTCTCCGCCTTCACGTCGACGTCGTTGACCACCGGCCAGCGCGGCGGCCGGATCTCGACCTCCGCGAGCGCCCGCGCGAGCCGCTCGCCGGCCGGGCGCAGCAGTGCGGAGTGGAACGGCGCCGAAACGGGGAGCGGCAGCGCGCGCTTGGCGCCGAGCGCCTTCGCGTGCTCGCACGCGCGCTCGACCGCAGCACGATGCCCTGCGATGACGACCTGCGACGGCGCATTCCAGTTCGCCGGGGCGACGACGGCGCCGGGCGCGTCCTCGCCCGCCTGCTCGCAGGCACGGCGCACGCCGTCGTCGTCGAGTCCGAGGATCGCCGCCATCGAGCCCTCGCCGACCGGCACCGCCTCCTGCATGGCGCGGGCACGCAACCGCACGAGTCGGACCGCATCCTCGAAGCCGATCGCGTCGGCCACCGCGAGCGCGGTGTATTCGCCCAGGCTGTGCCCGGCCATCGCGAGAGGCTCCGCTCCGCCCGCATCGCGCCAGGCGCTCCAGCATACGTAGCCGGCAACGAGCATCGCGGGCTGCGTGTTCACCGTGAGCGAGAGCGCCTCGACGGGGCCGTCGGCGATCAGCGCCGAAAGTTTCTCGCCGAGCGCATCGTCGGCGCGTGCGAGCAGCGTTCGTGCTTCGGGAGAATCGGCGAAACCCGCCAGCATCCCGACCGACTGCGATCCCTGGCCGGGAAATACGAATGCGACCGTCATCTCGTGTCCTCTGCGCAGCCGTCGCTCAGAAGCGGACGAGCGTGGCGCCCCAGGTGAACCCGCCGCCCACGCCTTCCATCAGCACGTTCTGCCCGCGGCGAATGCGACCGTCGCGCACCGCCACGTCGAGTGCGAGCGGAATCGACGCAGCCGAGGTGTTGGCGTGTTCGTCCACCGTGACGACGACCTTCGACAGCGGCACGCCGAGACGGCGCGCGGTGGCGTGCAGGATGCGCACGTTCGCCTGATGCGGGATCACCCAGTCGACGTCGTCGATCGACAGGCCCGCCGCGTCGAGCGTTTCTCGTGCGACCGAATCGAGCACCGAGACGGCAAGCTTGAACACCGCCTGCCCGTCCATCGTCAGGTACGGGTGGCCGGTGATCGCGCCGCTGCTGACGTGACCCGCCGTGCGCAGGATCGACTCATGGCGGCCGTCGGCATGCAGCTTCGCGGCGAGCACGCCCGGCTCGTCGGAGCCGGCGAGCACGACCGCACCCGCACCGTCGCCGAACAGTACGCACGTTCCCCGGTCGTTCCAGTCGAGGATGCGCGAGAAGACCTCGGAGCCGATGACGAGCGCGCGCCGGGCGAGGCCGCTGCGGATCATCGAGTCGGCCACGGCGAACGCGTAGACGAAACCGGTGCAGACGGCCTGCACGTCGAAGGCGGCACCGCCCGGTGCGCCGAGCTCCTTCTGCACCAGGCAGGCCGTGCTCGGAAAGACGAAATCGGGCGTCGACGTCGCGACGATGATGAGATCGAGGTCGCTCGGTGCGACGCCCGCCGCCTCGAGCGCGCGACGCCCCGCATCGGTGGCGAGGCGGCTCGTCGTCATCCCCTCGTCGGCGAGGTGCCTCTGGCGGATTCCGGTGCGCCCGACGATCCATTCGTCCGAGGTGTCGATTCCACGGGCCCCGAGCTCGGCGACCAGCTCGTGGTTGGTGACGATGCGCGGCGGAAGGCTGCTTCCGGTGCCGACGATGCGCGAATAACGGTGCGTCATGAAACTGTAGGTTGGTTCACGGGTGCGCCACGCGCTCGCCGGGCCCGACGTGCGGCAGCGTTTCGGCGCCGGCCCGCACGACTTTCGGCAACCGCTCCTCGATGCCGTGCAGCAAGCCGTTGCGCACGGCATCGTAGGCGCGGCGCAGCGCGAACTCGAAGGCGTACGCGTCAGCCGAGCCGTGGCTCTTGATGACGACGCCGCGCAGGCCGACGAGCGCCGCGCCGTTGTAGCGGCGTGGATCGAGTCGCTTGCGAAAGCGCATCAGCACCGGCAGCGACACCAGCGCGATCAGCCGGGTGAAGACATGACGCCGGTACTCCTCGCGGATGTAGCCGCCGAGCATGCGGGCGAGGCCCTCGGAAGTCTTCAGTGCGACGTTGCCGACGAAGCCGTCGCAGACGACGACGTCGGTCGTGCCCTCGTAGATGTCGTTGCCTTCGACGTTGCCGTAGAAATTCAGCGGACTCGCGCGCAGCAGCTCGGCGGCGACCTTGACCGCGTCGTTGCCCTTGATCGCTTCCTCGCCGATGTTCAGCAAACCGACGCTGGGCTGCTCACGGCCGTCGAGCGCGGCGACGAGCGCCGAACCCATGATCGCGAACTGCAGCAGGTGCTCGGGCTCGCAGTCGACGTTCGCGCCGAGATCGAGCATCGTGGTGGTGCCGCCGCGCTGGTTCGGCATCTGCGAGGCGATCGCCGGCCGGTCGATGCCCTCGAGCATCTTCAGCACGAAGCGCGAGATCGCCATCAGCGCGCCGGTATTGCCGGCGCTCACGCACGCATCGGCCTCGCCGTTCTTGACGAGGTCGATCGCCACGCGCATCGACGAGTTTCGCTTGCTGCGCAGTGCCGTCGCGGGCGGGTCGTCCATCGCGACGACCTCGGGGGCGTCGCGCAACTCCATGCGGTCGGCAAGCGGCGCTCCGCGCCGTGCCTGCCGCCCCAGCCGTGCCTGCGCCGCGGCGAGCGCGGGCTCGAGCGCGTCGGTGCGCCCGACAAGCAGCAGCCGCGCATCGGGCACCGAGGCGAGGAAATGCAGCGCAGCGGGAACGGTGACCGACGGACCGTGGTCGCCGCCCATGCAGTCGATGGCGATGCGTACTGTCACGGGGCCTGTTCAGGCGAGGTGCGGCAACGCGAAGCCGCCGGGCAGCTTCTCAGTCGTCGGACTTCGTGCGCAGTACCTTGCGGCCCCGATAGAAACCGGTGGGGCTCACGTGGTGGCGACGATGCACTTCGCCCGTGGTGGGTTCCACGGCGAGCGGCGGATTCCCGAGGAAGTCGTGCGAGCGGTGCATGCCGCGTCGCGACGGCGACTTCTTGTTCTGCTGGACAGCCATGATGGGGCCTCTGAGGACAATCGACGATTATACCTGCTCAGTGCGGGGTTTCGCCGCTCCCCGACGAGCCCCTGTCCCGCAGGCGCTGCAGTGCGGCGAACGGCTTCTCCGCATCGTCCTCCGCGGCAGGCTCGTCCTCGAATGCCCTCACCGGCTCGCATTGCTCGTGCCGCGGCATAGGAGGCAGCGCGAGGATCGCCTCGTCCTCGATCAGCGCGTCGAGATCGAAGCGCACCCCGCCGGCGAGGACGTCGTATTCGTCGTCTTCGGGGTCGAGCCGCTCGGCTTCGGCCTCGCTGCCGACGAGGCGATAGCGTCGCGTGTCGGACACCTGTACGGCGACGGGCTCGAGGCAGCGCACGCACGCCGGCTGCAGCATCCCCGAGAACGACAGCTCGAGGAAGTCGTCGTAGCCGCCCTCGGCGCGCGCGTTGCGCCAGCCGCGCACGCTCCATTCGAGCCGGCCGTCGGGCGACGCGAGCAGCGATGCCAGGCGAGGCAGCCGTTCGACGGCCATCTCGCCCGACAGCGACTGGCCGCTTCGCGCAATGCGCGAGGTATCGATCGAGTTCTTCATGGGCATCCTTATCATAGCGATTGCCCTCGCCTGCCGCCCCCGCGGCCCTGCTCGTGACGAACCCGTCCGTTCCGCTGATCCTCGCCTCCACCTCGCCGTACCGGCGCGAGCTGCTCTCCCGGCTCACGTCCGACTTCGACGTGCAGGCGCCGGACGTCGACGAGACGCCGCGCGCCGGCGAGAGCCCGAGGGCCACGTCGGAACGTCTCGCCCTCGAGAAGGCGCTCGCCGTCGCCGCGCGCCACCCGCAGGCGCTCGTCATCGGCTCGGACCAGACGGCGACGATCGACGGCGTGCACGCGATCGGCAAGCCGGGGGACCATGAAGGTGCGCGCGCGCAACTGCGTGCGGCGTCGGGCCGCACGATGCACTTCCACACCGCGCTTGCCACGGTGCGCCAGCGCGACGGCTTTCGCGCGCGCGCACTCGTCGAGACGCGTGTGCGTTTCCGCCGGCTCGACGACAACGAGATCGAGCGCTATCTGCGCCTCGAGCGGCCCTACGACGTCGCCGGGTCGGCGAAAGCGGAGGGACTGGGCATCGTGCTGCTCGAGGCGCTCGAGGGCGACGACCCCACCGCGCTGATCGGCCTGCCGCTGATCGCGCTCGGCCGCATGCTGCGCGACGCCGGACTGTCGCCGCTCGCTCACCGCGACGCACGATGACGGGCACGCTGTGGCTGATCCCCACGCCGCTGGGCGACGCCGAAAGCGCCCGCGCCGTTCTGCCGGCGGCGACGCTCGCCTGCGTCGAGCGCCTCGACTACTTCCTCGTCGAGAACGCACGCAGCGCACGCGCGTTCCTGAAGGCGGCGGGCACCGCCCGGCCGCTGCAGTCGCTCGATCTCGTCCAGCTCGACGAGCACACGCCTCGCGAGCGCATCCCCGAGATGCTCGCGCCGATCGTCGACGGACGCGACGCAGGGTTGCTCTCCGAAGCCGGCGCTCCGGCGGTCGCCGACCCCGGTGCCGCGCTGGTCGACGCGGCGCATGCGGCGGGCGTGCCGGTACGCCCGCTCATCGGTCCGAGCGCGATGCTGCTCGCCTTGATGGCGTCGGGAATGAACGGGCAGCGCTTCTCGTTCGCCGGCTACGTGCCTGCGCAGCCCGAAGCGCGCGTGCGCCGGCTGCGGGAGCTGGAACGTCGTTCGCTGCGCGAGGACGAGACCGTCCTCGTCATCGAGACGCCGTATCGGAACCGGGCACTGCTCGACGCCGCGCTCCTCGCACTGGCCCCCACCACCCGGCTGATGGTCGCCAGCGAGCTGACGACGCCGGCCGAGCGCATCGTCGTCGACAGCGTCGAGGGCTGGCGGCGCGCACGGCGCGAAGTACCGAAGGCGCCGGCGGTGTTCGGCCTGCAGGCGCGGGCGAGCGCGCCGGGACGGCGCTGACGAGGGCAAAGGCACCCGCGCCGTGCGCCACGGCGCCACGGAGCACGCCGGCGTCTCGGATCATCCCGGCGCACGCCGATCGCCCCGGCGTCGCGAATCAGCGCAGCAGCGAAGCCGCGCCGCCCGCGCCCAGCGTTCGTGCGATCGCCTCGCCGATCGCCGTGCCGATGCGGCGCGTGAGCCGCTCGAGGATGTTCCTGCGCGGCGAGAAGTCGACGACACGCTCGGCGTGCACTACGTCGCGCGCAACCGACTCGAGCGAACCGGTCGCGTCGGCGAGCCCCAGCTCGACGCTGCGCTCGCCGGTCCAGACGAGGCCGCTGAACATCGTCGGCGTCTCCTTCAATCGCTCGCCGCGCCCCTGGCGGACGACGTCGACGAACTGGCGATGGATCTCGCCGAGCATGCGCTGCGCATGCTCGCGCTGCTCGTCGGGAAGGGGAGAGAACGGGTCGAGGAACCCCTTGTTCTCCCCGGCGGTGAGGAGCCTTCGCTCGACGCCGAGCTTCTCCATCGCTCCCGTGAAGCCGAATCCCTCGATCAGCACGCCGATCGAACCGACGATGCTCGCCTTGTCGACGAAGATGCGATCGGCCGCCACCGCGACGTAGTACCCGCCCGATGCGCAGATGTCCTCGACCACCGCGTAGAGCGGCGTGTCGGGATGCTCGGCGCGCAGGCGCAGGATCTCGTCGTGGATGATTCCGGCCTGCACCGGGCTGCCGCCCGGGCTGTTCACGCGCAGCACGACGCCCGCCGTGTTCTCGTCGTCGAACGCCGCCTTCAGCGAATCGACGATGTCGTCGGCCGAGGCGTCGCCGTCGGCGTCGATGACGCCGCGCAGCTCGACGAGCGCGGTGTGCCGGCCTGCCGACATCCGTGCATCGCGCGCGAACCATCCGCTCGCCAGGACGAGCGCGAGCACGATCCACGCGAAGGTGAGCAGGCGAAAGAAGATCGTCCAGCGCCTCGCGCGCCGCTGCTCGCGCAACGTCGCGAACAGCAGTCGCTCGAGCACGTCGCGTTGCCAGCGCGGGTCGGCGGCGGCCCCTGCGTCGGACACCGTGTGCGCCGACGACGAGACACGCGCGTCGGCGCGCTTCGCGTCGTCGACACTCTCGCCGGGCGGGCCGTCGTGCGGCGTGCCTGGATCGGTCATTTAGCGATTCCGGGAGAACGGGTGGAGGACAGCGCGGGCGCGCGCCTCACGCGCACCCGGTCTTCGTATTCCTGGCAGGCGAGCGGATCGAGCCGGTCGCCCGCGCACGGCCCCGCCACGCAGGCTCCGGTGTCGGCCTCGAACAGCGCGCCGTGCATCGAGCAGACCAAGTATAGGCCGGCCTCGTCGAAGAATCGTCCGGGCAGCCAGTCGAGCTCGGCGAAGCGGTGCGGGCAGCGATTGACGAAAGCCCGTACCGTGCCGCGGTGGCGAACGACGAAAGCGACCAGCGCCTTCCCGCTCGCGTCGGTCCAGTCGAAGCGAACGCCGTCGCCGCCCTCGGCGAGTTCCGCGCTCGCGCAGACGTCGATCCAGCCGCTCGCGTGTCCGCTCACGGCACCCGCGACAGCAGCGCTTCGCGCAGTTCGGCGATCGAGTCGACCATGGCCAGAGACGGCTCGCCTTCCAACTCGCTGCGCGGATGCGCACCGTAGGTGACGGCAATCGCGCCCGCGCCGGCGGCGCGCGCCATGCCCAGGTCGTGCGTCGTGTCGCCCACCATCAGCGCCAGCAGCGGATCGACGCCCAGCTCCTCGCAGATGTCGCGCAACATCCACGGGTCGGGCTTGGGCGCGCCTTCGTCCGCGCAGCGCGTCGTCAAGAAGTGACGCGCCCAGCCGGTCTGCTCCAGCGCGCGATCCAGCCCGGCGCGCGACTTGCCGGTCGCCACCGCCAGCCAGGCACCGGCGTCGACCAGGTCGCCGAGCAGTTGCGGGACGCCTTCGAAGGGTTCGAGGTGCCCGTCGAGCGCGAAGTAATGGTGCCGGTACCGCACGACGAACTCGGCCAGCTGTTCGCGCTGGA
Organism: Zeimonas sp.; assembly: GCA_036406255.1. GTDB lineage: Bacteria > Pseudomonadota > Gammaproteobacteria > Burkholderiales > Burkholderiaceae_E > Zeimonas. The sequence goes on along the minus strand of DASWVL010000069.1, from coordinate 1,941 downwards.
CGGCGGGCACCGCGATGCGGATCGCATCGAAGAGTCCGAGTCCGATGACGTGCGCCGCCCGCTCGCGCGAGGGAACCGGCAGCCCGAGGTCGGCGGCGGCCGCGCACAGCGCGTGCACGATCGCGGCGGTGGAGTCGATCAGCGTGCCATCCCAGTCGAAGACGACCAGGCGGAACCGGCGAGCCGATGTCATCGGGAACCCGCCGGCGCCGGGCCGGCGCGCTGCAGATCGACGCCGGCCGCGATCAGCGCGCCGAACGCCTGCGGCAGCGGCGCCTCGATGCGAAGCCGCTGCCCGCCGCTCGGATGGCGGAACTCGATCGAATGGGCGTGCAGGTACATGCGCCTGTGTCCTGCGCGCCTCAGGCATCGGTTCCGTTCGAAATCGCCGTACTTGTCGTCGCCGGCGATCGGGCAGCCGGCGTGGGCAAGATGCACGCGGATCTGGTGGGTGCGACCGGTCTCGAGCCGCGCCTCGACGAGCGAGAAGTCGCCGAACCCGGGCAGCTCGAAGCGCGCGAGTCCGGTCACGTGCGTGACCGCGTCGAGCCCGTCGCGCTCGACGACGACACGACGATCGCCGTCGGGCGCGTCCCGGCGTTGCAGCGGGAACGCGAGCGTGCGGGTGCGAAGCGGCCAGCGTCCGAAGACGATCGCCCGATAGCGCTTGTCGGTATCGCGCTCGCGTAGCTGCCGGTGCAGGCCGACGAGCGCGGCGCGTTTTTTCGCCACCAGCAGCACGCCGGAAGTCTCGCGATCGAGCCGATGCACCAGCTCGAGCACGCGCGCCTGCGGCCGCGCCGCGCGCAACTGTTCGATCACGCCGCTGGACACCCCGCTGCCGCCGTGCACGGCGACCGATGCGGGCTTGTCGAGGGCGATCAGGTCGTCGTCCTCGAAGAGGACCGGCAGTCGCCGCGCGAGGCGCGTGCGCTCGCGCCGCACCGGCTCGCCGACGCCGTGGCCCACGGCATGCGATGCCGCCGCCGACGAATCGCCGCGCGCATCGTCGTCGAAGATCGGCGGGATACGGATTCGGTCGCCCGGCTGCAGCCGGTAGTCGATCGGCCGGCGCGCCCCGTTCACGCGCAGCTGCCCGCTGCGGATCCACCGGTAGAGGTGGCTCTTCGGGATGCCGATGAAACTGCGGGACAGGAACGCGTCCAGCCGCTGTCCGGCGTCGTCTTCGTCGACCTCGAGGTGCCGGGCCGGGCGTACGCCGAGCCGTGTCGTACCCGAGCCGTCCGCCGAGCCGGACGCGCGCTCGCCCGCTGCCGGGCTGCGTGCCTCGTCGGCAGGCACCGGCCTGCGGTTTGCACGCGATCGTTCCATGTTGCTATATACTTTCCGGGTCGTGTGCGATCCTGGCCGGAGAAAACGGCCACCCCGCACGTCGGCCGTCCCGGACTCCGGGGATGCCCCGGTGGACTGCGCCGAATCGAAATGCCCGCGCACCGCTGCGGGCCCTCGTGTCGAGAGTCCGGATTGTACCCGGGCGACTGGCGTCGAGGCTGCAGCGCAACCCGATCGCCTCCACGACTGGAATCTTTCAACCGCGGCCTGCCCCCGCCCGGAGGCGAGCAGGCGCGGGCCGATGCGAAATTTTCTCGAGAAGAATGCGAACAGGCCGGCTGCCTTCCGTTGCGGCCGTCCCTTCCAGCGCCGAGTCCCGATCCCCGATGTCTACGAACGCCTTCACCGAGCCAGACGGGTCACGCCCGCGGCCGGCGCGCGCGCGAACACCGGGCGGGTTGCGCCGCAGATAGCCCCGACACCGCCCCACGCGCGCCGCGTCCGGCACGCCATCGGCCCGTCGGGCTCCCTTCTCCTGCATTGCATTCGCATCGACCCGCTGGCCCTCGAGCGCAGCCACGCCGCAGCGCCGCCAACGGAGTCATTTGCATGAAGCGAATGCTGTTCAACGCCACGCACGCGGAAGAG
>DASWVL010000068.1:0-3493 GCA_036406255.1 Zeimonas sp. | reverse complement strand
TGAGCGCCGCCCCCCGCGACGCGCGCGCCGGCGCGTAGCGCGCCCGACTGCCCGGCGGACGCTGGCATTTCCAGCACGGACCGATCGACCTCGTCCTCGGCGCCGACGGCGATGCGCAGGCGGTCGACGCCGCGCTCGACGCGGCCTGGCGACGCTTCGAATCGGTTCTCGCCGAACTCGTAGGTGAGCTTGCGCTGCTGCGCGCACCGTGCCCGATCGACGCACCCGCTTCGCCCGCGCGCGGCCCGGTCGCGCAGCGCATGATCGACGCGTGCGCCCCGTTCGCGCGCCGCTTCGGCCTGTTCGTCACGCCGATGGCAGCGGTTGCGGGCAGCGTCGCGCAGGAGATCGTCGCGTTCTTCGCGCGCGATGGGGTGCGGCGCGCATGGGTGAACAACGGTGGCGACGCCGCATTCTGGCTCGCCGAAGGCGAGTCGATCGACGTCGGCGTCGTGACGGACGTCGATGCGCCCGCGATCGACGCACGCCTGCGCATCGGCCACGGCGATGCGGCGCGCGGCGTCGCCACCTCGGGCTGGCGCGGGCGCAGCCTCTCGCTGGGAATCGCCGACGCAGTGACGATCGTCGCGCGCACGGCCGCCGTCGCCGATGCGGCCGCGACGCTGGTCGCCAACGCGGTCGACGTGGCGCATCCCGCGGTGCGGCGCCTGCCGGCCTCGAGCGTGCGCGACGACAGCGACCTCGGCGAGCGGCTCGTCACCGTCGACGTTGGCGCGCTTCCCGTCGACGCGGTCGACCGGGCGCTCGACGCCGGCGCAGCGTTCGCGCGCCGCTGCATCGAAGCCGGCGAAATCGTCCAGGCGATGTTGTCGGTGCAGGGGCGTTCACGTATCGTCGTCGGTCGATACATCGAGGCGCTGGCATGATCGAGGTTCGCCGCATCCGCACGCAGGTCGAGGACGTCTTCCACGAGTTCGGGCCTCGCGGCGCGCGGCCGCAGCGACGCGGCGTCGTCGCCGTCGTGCTCGCCAACCCCTTCGCGCATCGCTACGAGCCCGACATCCAGTCGATGATGGACGCGATGAAGCCGCTCGGCGTCGAACTCGCGCAGCGCCTGCTCGACTCGATGCGCATCGAGCCGCGTCGCATCGAGGCCTACGGCAAGGGCGGCATCGTCGGCGCCGGCGGCGAGTCCGAGCACGGCCACCTGTGGCACGTGCCGGGCGGCTACGCGATGCGCACGCTGCTCGAGCGGCACGGTGTGGCGACGAAGGCGATCGTCCCGTCGAACACGAAGGTGGGCGCCCCCGGCGCGTGCATCGACCTGCCGCTCACGCACGTCAATGCGAGCTACGTGCGCAGCCATTTCGACACGATCGAGACCGGGGTGCCCGGCGCGCCTGCGGCCGACGAGATCGTGTTCTTCCTCGCGATGAGCACCGGCGCGCGCGTGCACGAACGCGTCGGCGGGCTGCGCGCCGACCAGATCGAAGGTGTCGACGGGCTGCGCTAGCGCGAGAAGGCCGCCGGCCCGCGTTCGGCGACCGACAACGACGAAACAGGAGACCCCGATGCCTGCCGAGATCCGCAAACTGATCGTCACCGTCGACGAGATCCACCGCGAGATGGGCCGCGAGGTGAAGCCGCCCACGCGGCGTGCGGTGGCCGCGGCGGTCGTCGCGAACCCGTACTCGGGCCGGTACGCCGAGCAGCTCGACGAGCTCACGTCGATCGGCGAGGAGCTCGGCGGCCTGCTCGGCTCGCGCTGCGTCGAGGCACTCGGCATCGAGCCCGACGCCGCCGAGAGCTACGGCAAGGCGGCGATCGTCGGCGAGCGCGGCGAGCTGGAGCACGCGGCGGCGATCCTGCACCCGAAGCTCGGTGCACCGCTGCGCAAGGCGGTGGGCAAGGGCGCTGCGCTCGTGCCTTCGGCGAAGAAGACCGGAGGGCCGGGAACCGCGATCGACGTTCCGCTCGGTCACAAGGACGCCGCCTTCGTTCGCAGCCATTTCGACGCGATCGAGGTGCGCGTTCCCGACGCGCCGCGCGCCGACGAGATCGTCGTCGCGGTCGCGGTCACCGACAGCGGCCGGCCGCTCGCGCGTGTCGGCGGACTGCAGAAGCACGAGATCGAAGGCAAGGACGGCCTGCGCTGAACCACACCAGGGAGATGACGATGAGAAGAACGATCACTACGCTGCTGCTCGGCCTGGCGCTCGCGGCGGCCGGAGGCGCGTCGGCCCAGCAATCGCAGCAGCCGATCCGCTTCGGCGAGCTGAACAGCTACAAGGCGCAGCCGGCTTTTCTCGATCCGTACCGCAAGGGCTGGGAGCTTGCGCTCGAGGAAATCAATGCCGCCGGCGGCCTGCTCGGGCGCAAGGTCGAGGTCGTCTCGCGCGACGACAACGCGAACCCGGGCGACGCGGTCCGCGTCGCCGAGGAGCTGGTCTCCCGCGAGAAGGTCGACCTCCTGTTCGGCACCTTCCTGTCGCACATCGGGCTGGCGGTCACCGACTTCGCGAAGCAGCGCAAGGTGTTCTTCCTCGCCTCCGAACCGCTCACCGACAAGATCACCTGGGCCGACGGCAACCGCTACACGTACCGGCTGCGCCCGACGACGTACATGCAGACGGCGATGCTCGTCCCCGAAGCGGTGAAGCTGCACAAGAAGCGTTGGGCCGTCGTCTACCCGAACTACGAGTACGGCCAGTCGGCGGTCGAGACCTTCAAGAAGCTGATGAAGGCGCAGCAGCCGGACATCGAGTTCGTCGCCGAACAGGCGCCCGGGCTCGGTCGCGTCGACGCCGGCGCCGTCGTCCAGGCGCTCGCCGACGCGAAGCCCGATGCGATCTTCAACGTGCTGTTCGGTGCCGACCTGACGAAATTCGTTCGCGAGGGCAATACGCGCGAGCTGTTCCGCAACCGCGCCGTCGTCAGCCTGCTCACCGGCGAGCCCGAGTACCTCGACCCGCTGAAGGACGAGGCGCCGGAAGGCTGGATCGTCACCGGCTACCCCTGGTACGGCATCGACACGCCCGAGCACCGCAAGTTCCTCGACGCCTACCGCAAGCGCTGGAACGACTACCCGCGCCTGGGTTCGATCGTCGGCTACGCGTCGGTCAAGTCGCTCGCCGCGGCCATTCGCAAGGCGGGCAGCACCGACACCGAGAAACTGATCGAGGCCTTTGCCGGCCTGGAGCTGGAGTCGCCCTTCGGTCCGATGACCTACCGCAAGGTCGATCACCAGTCGACGATGGGCGCCTACGTCGGCCGGACCGCGCTGCGCGACGGCAAGGGCGTGATGGTCGACTATCGCTACATCGACGGCGCCTCGGTCCTGCCCGACGTCGAGGAGACGCGCAAGCTGCGTTCGGCCGACGCCGACTGAGCCGCCGAAACGAGCGAATGATTTCCGGTCTCGCCGTGCAGGCCCTGAACGGGCTTGCCGGCGCCTCGACGCTGTTCCTGCTCGCGGTCGGCCTGTCGCTGATCTTCGGCGTCACGCGCATCGTCAACTTCGCGCACGGCTCGA
>DASWVL010000067.1:0-2162 GCA_036406255.1 Zeimonas sp. | reverse complement strand
ACTCGCCGCGCTCGAGCTGCAGCACCTTCATCCCGGCCTTCGCCATCAGGTACGCGGCCGTGTTGCCCGAGGGCCCGGCGCCGACGACGATCGCATCGAATTTCTCGGCCATGTCTGCTCCTCGTTGCGGCGTGGGCGCCGCCGCTGCTACGCGGCCACCGCGCCGGCCGCGGCGCGCTGCGCCTGGCGCTCGCGCAGCGCAGCGGTGAGTGCCGGCAGGATCTTCAGCGCATCGCCGACGATCGCGTAGGTGGCGAAGTCCATGATCGGCGCCTTCGGGTCGCTGTTGATCGCGACGATGACGTCCGCGCCCTCGACGCCGACGCGGTGCTGGATCGCCCCGGAGATGCCGGCTGCGATATACAGCTTCGGACGGATCGTCTTGCCGGTCTGCCCGATCTGGCGCTCGGGCGCGATCCAGCCGGCCTGCGCGACCGGACGCGAGCCGCCGTACTCGCCGCCGAGCACCTGCGCGAGTTCCTCGACCAGGCGGAAGTTCTCCGGCTTGCCCAGCCCGCGCCCTCCGGCGACGACGACGTCGGCGTAGGCGAGCTGCGCCCTGTCGGCGTCGGCATCCGGGATGTACGAGAGCAGCTTCGTGACGACGTCGTTCTCGTCGAGCGCCACGCGTTCCTCGACGACGGTGCCGCTGCGCGTGTCGACGGGCTTCGGCATCGCCATCACGCGCGGGCGCACCGTCGCCATCTGCGGCCGGTACTCGAGCGTGTGGATCGTGCACAGCAGCGTTCCGCCGAAGGTCGGCCGCGTCGCGGCCAGGCTGCGCGTCTCGTCGTCGATGCGCAGCTCGGTGCAGTCGGCGGTGAGCCCGGTGCCGAGCGTCGTGGCCACCGCGCCGGCGAGATCGCGCCCGAGCGTCGTCGCGCCGAGCAGCAGGATCTCCGGGCGGCGCCGCTCGACCAGCTCGGTGAACGCCTTCGTGTACGGGTCGGTGCGGTAGTGTGCGAGTACCGGGTCGCGCACGACGTGCACGAGGTCGGCGCCGTGGCGGATCGCATCGGCTGCCGCGGCGTCGGTGGCCGCATCATCGGGGCCGAGCACGACGCCCGACAGCGGCACGCCGAGGTGATCGGCGAGCTTGCGGCCTTCGCCGAGCAGCTCCCACGACACCGGATGCACGCGCCCGCGTTCCAGTTCGACATTCACCCAGACGCCGCGCCACGCACCGAGGTCGGCGCCCGATTCGCGCCGCGGCGCCGCCGCCGCAGCCGCCGGCCCGGCGGCGTCGTCGGTGACGGGGCCCGGTGTCTTCTCGACCTCGCTCATGGGGCGATCTCCGTTTCGAGCGACGGGTGCTCCTCGAAGAGCCGCGCGAGCAGCGCGTCGACCGCCTCGCGCGGGTCGTTGCCGGCGACATCGATGCTGTGCGCCTTCACCGCGCGCGCGGACGGCGCGAACACCTTCTTGACTACCGTGGGCGAGCCCTTCAGCCCGCAGCGCGACAGCTCGGCGATGCCGGCCGCCTTGTGGTCCCACTCGACGATCTCGCAGCGCGCGGCACGGAACATGTCGTCCATGCCGGCGAAGCGGATCGTGTTCGCGCCTTCCATCATCGTCACCAGGCACGGCAGCTTCGTCTGCAGCACCTGCACGCCACCCTCGGCGCGACGATGCACGACGATCTCGCGCGCCTCGGGGTCGACGCGCTCGATCTTCGAGACGTAGGTGAGCTGCTGCAGGCCCAGGCGCCGCGCGATGCCGGGGCCCACCTGCGCGGTGTCGCCGTCGATCGTCTGCTTGCCGCAGAACACCATGTCGACCGGATGCTCGGCGCCGATCGTGCGGATGGCGCAGGCGAGCGCATAGGAGGTGGCGAGCGTGTCGGAGCCGGCGAACACGCGATCGGTGATCAGCACGGCATCGTCGGCGCCGAAGGACACGCACTTGCGCAGCGCTTCCACGGCCATCTTCGGCCCCATGCTGAGCACGGTGACGCGCGCGCCGAAGCGGTCGCGGATGCGCAGCGCCTCCTCGAGGGAGACGAGGTCGTACGGATTGACGACGGCGGGAACGCCCTGCCGCATGATCGTGTTCGTCACCGGATGGACGCGGATCTGGCTCGAATCGGGGACCTGCTTCACGCAAACGACGATGTGCATCGCTCCGACCTCCGGTATTCCGGTACCGTTTTACCATTATTGCCG
>DASWVL010000066.1:0-5278 GCA_036406255.1 Zeimonas sp. | reverse complement strand
GCCCGCCCAGCGCCTGCCCTCCGGGCGTACGCCGTCCCGGCGCGGCGCGCGCGCAAAGCCGGCCGGCCCGCTGCCGACTGCCGCGAGCGCGCCGACGCCTCGAAAGCCTGCTTCACCTCAAGCGACCAGGTTCTTCACGGTCGACCATTGTCGCCGGCTCACCGGCAGACGCTCGGGAATGTCGCGCAGAACCACCTGCCAGTACGGATCGCCCCCCTCCGCCTCGCCGTTCGGCATCACGCGTTCGAAGCCCGCGATCGACGGGCGCGCGACGAGCGCGTTGCGGTGGATGCGCACGAAGCGGTCGCCGAATTCCTCCTCGAGGGACGTGAGCGATTCCTCGATCAGGTACTCGCGCTCCTTCGAGCGCACCGTGATGTATTTCAGCTCGGCCTTCAGGTAGACGACCTGCTCGAGCGGGACGAGGATCACGCGGCCGCGCTCGTGCACCGACAGGTGTCGGCGGCGCGTGTTCGTCGCGCGGGCGAGCTGGTCGATCGCCTGCGCCTGCTCGAGCGGGATGCGCGTGAGCGCGCGTTCGAGCGCCTGCTGCAGCCGTTCGGCGCGCACGGGCTTGAGCAGGTAGTCGATCGCGCGCACCTCGAAGGCGTCGACGGCGAATTCGTCGTGCGCGGTGACGAAGATGATCAGCGGCATCGGCCGCGGAGGATCGGACTGCGCGCGCGCCGAGATGTGCCGCGCCAGCTCGATGCCGGTCATGCCCGGCATCTGGATGTCGAGCAGCACGATCTGCGGATGCGACACCTCGATCTGCGAGAGCGCCTCCGGGGCGTTCGGCGCCTCGCCGACGATCCGGTGCGCGAAGCCGGGGGCGAGGTCGGCGAGCAGTTCGCGCAGGCGCGAACGCGCGACGGGTTCGTCGTCAACGATCAGGATCGATGGAACGTCTGACATCTCGGCGTCTTCTCTCTTTTCGATAGGGAAACTGCACGGTCACGCGAAAGCGCCCGTCGGCCGCCGACGCCTCGAGCTGACCCTCGACGTCGAAGGTCAGGTCGAGCCGCTCGCGCACGTTCGACAGCGCCATGTGGTTGCCCTGCCGCCTGGGCGCCGACTGCGGCACGGGATTGACGATCTCGACGCGTACGCGATCGCTGGAGCGCGAAATCGAAACGACGATTTCGCCGACGCCGGCGCTCGGCTCGATGCCATGATGCACGGCGTTCTCGACCAGCGGCTGAAGCAGCAGGGACGGTAGCAGCGCGTCGCCCGGCATGTCGTCGATCTCCCAGTGCACGGTGAGTCGATCGGCCAGACGCAGCTTCTCGATCGTGAGGTACTCCTTGCACAGCAGCACCTCGTCGTCGAGTGGCACCAGTTCACGGCTGTCCTTCATGAACACGCGAAAGAGGTCGGCCAGGTTCTCGAGCGTACGTTCCGCCTTGCGCGGGTCGTTGCGCATCAGCCCGAGCACCGTGTTCAGGCTGTTGAAGAGGAAATGCGGGCGGATGCGCGCCTGCAGTGCCTGCAACCGCCCTTCGGCCTGCGAAGGCTGCAGCGACAGCTGGCGCAGCCGCAGGAACTCGATGACCGCCCACGCCACCGCCGCCGCGAACAGCACGCGAGGCACGAGAGCCGGCACCCAGGCATCGGGCGCCTGGTCAAGTGCGGGAGCGGCGTCGACCAGCGACACCGCGATCGTCAGCAGCGCCGGTGCGCCGAGCGCGACGGCCCACTGCACGGGGCGCTGCGCGCCGTTGATGAAGCGCCGCCCGGCGCACAGCAGCAGCAGCGACGCCGCCGCCGTTGCATTGACGTTCAGCAGCGTCTCGAGCAACGGCCACGGCGCCGAGCCGCCCGCATGCGCAAGCCACGTGACGAGCAGCACGCCGACGTTCAGCGGAACGAGCACGCGGGCGACCGTGCCCATGTTGCAGCAGTCGGGAACGACGGGGAAATCGGCGCCGTCGGTGACGCGGCGGCGCGGCGGCAGCGCCACGTCGCCGATCGAAGCGCTCACCGCGCCGGACGGCAGCGTGACGTCCGGCGTGGCCGCTTTGCGCGGTCCCGGACTGCGATCGCTCATCGACCTCCCCACGGCAGCACGCACGTCGCGGCTCGTATAATTCCCCGGCTCGATCGCTCTACGTGCCGGCCGATTATGACAGATCAACTTTCGAAAAAATCAGAAGCGTGGTCGGCACGCTTCTCTGAACCGGTCGACGAGTTGGTCAAACGCTACACCGCGTCGGTCGGCTTCGATCGCCGCCTGGCGCGTTTCGACATCGAAGCGTCGCTCGCGCATGCCGAAATGCTCGCATCGGTCGGCCTGCTCCACGCCGACGATCTGCGCGCGATCCGCGAGGGGATGGCGACGATCCGTGGCGAGATCGAGCGCGGCGAATTCGACTGGTCGGTCGACCTGGAAGACGTCCACCTCAACATCGAGAAGCGGCTCACCGAGCTGGCGGGCGAGCCCGGCAAGCGGCTGCACACGGCGCGCTCGCGCAACGACCAGGTCGCCACCGATCTGCGCCTGTGGCAGCGCGCCGCCATCGACGAGACGCTGCGGCTGCTGGCGGCGTTGCAGCGGGCGCTGCTCGACCTGGCCGAGCCGAACGCGGAGACGATCCTGCCCGGCTTCACGCACCTTCAGGTCGCACAGCCGGTCACTTTCGGCCACCACCTGCTCGCCTACGTCGAGATGTTCGCACGCGACGCCGAGCGCTTCGGCGAAGTGCGCGCCCGAACGAACCGGCTGCCGCTCGGCGCAGCGGCACTGGCGGGCACCTCGTATCCGATCGACCGCGCGCAGGTCGCGCGGACGCTCGGCTTCGAAGCGCTGTGCGGCAACTCGCTCGATGCCGTCTCCGACCGGGATTTCGCCATCGAGTTCTGCGCCGCGGCGAGCCTCTCCATGATGCACGTCTCGCGCCTCTCGGAGGAACTCGTGCTGTGGATGTCGCCGCGCATCGGCTTCATCGACCTCGCCGACCGCTTCTGCACCGGCTCGTCGATCATGCCGCAGAAGAAGAATCCCGACGTCCCCGAACTCGCGCGCGGCAAGACCGGGCGCGTCTACGGGCACCTGGTCGCGCTGCTCACGCTGATGAAGGGCCAGCCGCTCGCCTACAACAAGGACAACCAGGAAGACAAGGAACCACTGTTCGACACCGCCGACACGCTGGGCGACACGCTGCGCATCTTCGTCGACCTGGTCGGCGGCATCCGCGTGCGGCCCGAGCGCATGCGGGCGGCGGCGGCCGAAGGTTTCTCCACGGCAACGGACCTCGCCGACTACCTCGTGCGCAAGGGGCTGCCGTTCCGCGACGCGCACGAAGCGGTGGCACGGGCCGTGCGCGCCGCCGCCGAGCGCGGGGTCGATCTGGCCGATCTCGGCGTCGATGCGCTGCGCACGTTCAGCCCCCTGGTCGGCGACGACGTGCTCCAGGTGCTCGAGCCCGAAGGCTCGGTCGCCTCACGCGATCACCCGGGCGGTACCGCGCCGGCCCGTGTACGCGAGGCGATCGCCGCGCATCGGGCGCGTCTTTCCTAGGATCGCGCACGCCCGGTTCGGGGGAGTTTTCCGGTGACGTGTTCGGCGCCGGGTGCGGCGGCTATAATCGAAACGTCTTCCAGCCCGGCAGGTCGGGACGACTCCCTCGCGCACCCCGCCTGACTGAATGAACGAATCCGAGCCTCGATGGCGTCGCACCGGCGCCCGCTTTCCGATCCGCCCGCCTGACCGAACGGTGCACGCGAACTGATGGAAATCGCCATCCTGTTCGCACTGATCGTGCTGAACGGTCTGTTCGCGATGTCCGAGATCGCGCTGGTCACCGCGCGCAAGGCCAGACTCCAGAAGCTCGCCGAGGAAGGCGACCGCGGCGCGGCGGTCGCGCTGGCGCTCGGCTCCGACCCGAACCGCTTCCTGTCGACGATCCAGATCGGCATCACGTCGATCGGCATCCTGAACGGGATCGTCGGCCAGGCCGCGCTCGCCGACCCCTTTGCCGACTGGCTCGAGAGCCTGGGCGCGCAACAGCCCTATTCCGACTGGGCGGCCACCGCGCTCGTCGTCGTCGTCGTCACCTACGTGTCGATCGTCGTCGGCGAACTCGTGCCCAAGCGCCTGGGGCAGATCAATCCGGAGAACGTCGCGCGCTACGTCTCGCGCGCGATGACGATCCTCGCCAAGCTCACGCGTCCGTTCGTGCGGCTGCTCTCCTGGTCCACCGAGGTGCTGCTGCGCGCCTTCGGCGCGAATCGCATCACGGCGCCCTCCGTCACCGAGGAGGAGATCCACGCGATGCTCGCCGAAGGATCCGAGTCGGGCGTCATCGAGCGCAGCGAGCACGCGATGGTGCGCAACGTGTTCCGCCTCGACGACCGCCAGATCTCGTCGCTGATGGTGCCGCGGCCCGACATCGTCTGGCTCGACGTCACCGACGGGATCGAGGCGAACCTGGCGAAGATCGCGGAGTCCGAGCACTCGCGTTTTCCCGTATGCCGGCACGGCCTCGACGAAGTGCTCGGCTTCGTGCACGCCAAGCAACTGCTCGCGCAATCGCTGCGCGGCGGTCCGATCGATCTCACGGCCAACATGCAGGAGATGCTCTACGTGCCGGAGACGCTCACCGGCATGGAGCTGCTGGAGAACTTCCGCAGTTCGAACACGCAGATCGCGCTCGTCATCGACGAATACGGCGAGGTGCAGGGCCTGATCACGCTGCACGACCTGCTCGAGGCGATCACCGGCGAGTTCGCCACCGGCGACATCGACGACAGCTGGGCGTATCAGCGCGACGACGGATCGTGGCTGCTCGACGGCCTGATCCCGACACCGGAGCTGAAGGACCGGCTCGGGCTGCGCACGTTGCCCGAGGAGGAGCGTGAGCGCTACCAGGCGTTGAGCGGCATGCTGATGCTGATGCTCGGGCGCATGCCGCAGACCGGCGACACCGTCGTCTGGGAGAACTGGCGCTTCGAGGTCGTCGACATGGACGGCAAGCGCGTCGACAAGGTGCTCGCCTCGCAGGTGCCGCTGGCCCCGGTCGCCGACGAGGAGACTGCCTCTCCGCCCATCGAGTGAAGTGCTGCATTGCGCGCCGTCGTCCGGCTGGTGGACAATGGCGCGCTTTTGGCTCGACGCATCGAGGCTCGCCGAGGTGATACCTTGAATTCGCTGCTCGCGCTCTCGCGCGCGATCGACGCGCTGAACGACCGCGTCGGCCGCGCCGTGCTGTGGCTCGTCCTCGCCTCGACGCTGATCAGCGCAGGCAACGCCACGGTGCGCAAGATCTTCAGCATGAGCTCG
>DASWVL010000065.1:0-6958 GCA_036406255.1 Zeimonas sp. | reverse complement strand
CGCGGTTCCCGACGCTCCGGTCGCGCCCGCCGCGCCGCGGGGTGACGACGCGGGCGAATGGATCTGGCCCGCGGCGGGGCAGGTCGTGCAGGATTTCGCGCAGCCGCGCAGCATGGGCATCGCGATCGCCGGCAGGCCCGGCGATCCGATCGTCGCCGTCAACGACGGCCGTGTCATCTTCAGCGGCGCAGGACCGCGGTCGTACGGCAACCTCGTCATCGTCAAGCACGCCGACGACACGCTTTCGGTGTACGCGCACAACCGCGCGCTGCTGGTGAAGGAAGGCCAGAGCGTCAAGCGCGGCCAGCGCATCGCCGAGCTGGGCAGCTCGGGCACCGATTCGCCGAGGCTGCACTTCGAGATCCGCAAGGACGGCCGCCCCATCGATCCGCGCAAGGTACTGCCGGCGCGCTAGAGGCTGCGCGTCCGCCTGCGGCGCCGCTGCATTCCATGACCCCGACCCTCTGCTTCGACATCGAGACCGTTCCCGACGTTGCGGGGCTGCGCACGCTGTGGTCGCTCGACGACTCGCTCGACGACGCGGCGGTGGCCGAGCTTGCCTTCCAGAAGCGGCGCGAGCAGACGGGGAGCGACTTCCTGCCGCTGCACCTGCAGCGCGTCGTGGCAATCGCCTGCCTGTTTCGGGACGACGACGGGCTGTCGGTGCGCTGCCTCGGGCAGGCGGGTGACGCCGAGGCGCGCCTCGTGCAGGCGTTCTATCGCTTCGTCGATCGGCACACGCCGCAACTCGTCTCGTGGAACGGCGGCGGCTTCGACCTGCAGGTGCTGCATTACCGCGCGCTGGTGAACGGCGTGCAGGCGGCGCGCTACTGGGAGCAGGGCGACGACGACCGCGAGTTCCGGTTCAACAACTACCTGAACCGTTACCACACGCGTCACCTCGATTTGATGGCGACGCTGGCGCTCTTCACGCCGCGCGCGAACGCGCCGCTGGACGAACTCGCGAAGCTGTGCGGCTTTCCGGGCAAGCTCGGCATGGACGGCTCGCAGGTCTGGAATGCGTACCGCGAGGGCCGCATCGAGGAGATTCGCGCGTACTGCGAGACCGACGTCGCGAACACGTGGCTGGTCTACAGCCGCTTCCAGACGATGCGCGGCGTCTGGACGCCCGAGCGCTACCGCAACGAGCTGGCGCTGCTGCGCGAGACGCTGTCGACGCAGGCCGGGCAGGCGCCGCACTGGCGCGAGTTCCTCGACGCGTGGCCCGACCGGGGCTCCGGCGCGGAACGGGTGGACGAGCGTTGAGCCGGCTGCAGCTCGACGTCGAGTCGCTCGATCTCGAAGCGAACGGAGTCGCACGGCACGAAGGCAAGGTCGTCTTCGTCCGCGGTGCGCTTCCCGGCGAGCGCGTGTCGGCCGAGCTGGTTCGGCGAAAGCCGAAGTTCGACGTTGCGCAGGCCGTCGAGGTGTTGCGTCCGAGCAGCGCGCGCGTGCCGCCGCGCTGTCCGCACTTCGGCGTCTGCGGGGGCTGCTCGATGCAGCACGTCGACCCCGGCGCGCAGATGGCGATCAAGGCGCGCGTGCTCGAGGATCAGCTGTGGCACCTGGGCAAGGTTCGTCCGCAGACCTGGCTCGCGCCGATCGCCGGCCCGGCGTGGGGCTACCGGCACCGCGCGCGGCTGTCGGTGCGCGACGTGCCGAAGAAGGGCGGCGTGCTCGTCGGTTTCCACGAGCGCTCGTCGAGCTACGTCGCCGACATGCGCGAGTGCCACGTGCTGCCGGTGCGGGTGTCGGACCTCCTGCTGCCGCTGCGCGAGCTGGTGGGCGCGCTGGGCATCCGGCGACGCGTGCCGCAGATCGAGGTCGCGGTGGGCGAGGTGCTCCGCGACGAAGCGCGCGAGCCGTACGTCGCGCTGGTGCTGCGCGTGCTCGATGCGCCCGATGCCGACGATCTCGAACGGCTGCGTCGCTTCGCCGCCGTGCATCGCATCGAGTGGTGGTTGCAGCCGAAGGGGCCCGATTCGATCGAATTGTTCTGCGACGCCGAGGGGCGTCTCGGGCGCGACGGCGCGTGCTCCGCGCTCGGCTACTCGCTCGCCGAGTTCGGCGTGCGCATGCCGTTCCGTCCGACCGATTTCACGCAGGTCAACGCGCACATCAACGAGGTGCTGGTGCGGCGCGCCATGCGCTGGCTCGATCCGCAGCCGGGCGAGCGCATCGCCGACCTCTTCTGCGGCCTGGGCAACTTCTCGCTGCCGACCGCCGCGCGCGGGGCATACGTGGTCGGCATCGAGGGCAATCCTGCGCTCGTCGAGCGCGCCGCGCAGAACGCGGCGCTCAACGACCTGGCCGGGTGCTGCGAGTTCCGCGCGGCGAACCTGTTCGAGATCGACGCCGAGCGGTGGCGCGCCCTCGGCCGCTTCGACGCGGTGCTGATCGATCCGCCCCGCGAAGGCGCGATCGAGGTCGTCAAGGCGATCGCCGGCGACGACGCGAAACCGGGCCGCATCGTCTACGTCTCGTGCAACCCCGCAACGCTGGCGCGCGACGCGGGCGTGCTCGTCCACCAGGGCGGCTACGAACTGCGCGCCGCCGGCGCGGTGAACATGTTCCCGCACACCTCGCACGTCGAATCGATCGCGGTGTTCGAGCACGCCGGCCTGCCCGTTCGGACACCGGTGCAGCGATAGGCGCGCCGGCCGACGAATGCGTCGTGAACGGGAGCCCGAAACGGCGATGCCCGCACGAATGCGGGCATCGGTCGGGCCCCGCGGGGCCCTGCGGCCGGTTGCGCCCCGGCCGGTTGCGGCGCCTGCGCGCCGTTACTCGCGCTCGCCGCCCAGGACGCCCAGAAGCATCAGCAGGTTGGCGAAGACGTTGTAGATGCTCAGGTAGACCGACAGCGTGGCCGTGACGTAGTTCGTCTCGCCGCCGTTCACCACGCGCTGCAGGTCGTACAGGATGAACGCCGAGAAGATCAGCACGGCGAGCGTCGACACGGTGAGCATCAGGGCCGGCATCTGCAGCCAGATGTTGGCGATGGCGGCGACGAAGACCACCATGAAGCCGATGAACAGCCACTTGCCCATGCCGCTGAAATCGCGCTTCGAAACGCTCGCCACCGTTGCCATCACGGCGAAGATCGCGGCCGTTCCGCCGAACGCCGTCATGATCAGGCCGGCGCCGTTGCTGTAGCCCAGCACGACGCCGAGCAGCCGCGACAGCATCAGCCCCATGAAGAACGTGAACCCGAGCAGCAGCGCGACGCCGATTCCGCTGTTCTTGAAGCGTTCGATCGCGAAGAAGAAGCCGAATGCGACGGCGAGGAAAACGACGAGCCCAATGAACGGGCTGCCTGCGAAGAACGAGAAGCCCGTCTGCACGCCGATCCAGGCGCCCAGGACGGTGGGGACCATCGACAGCGCGAGCAGCCAGTAGGTGTTGCGCAGCACCCGGTTGCGGCTCGCCGCTTCCAGCGCCCCGCCGTAGCCGCCGGGTGCGGCGCGGGTTCCCAGTTGGTTCTGTTCGAATGCCATGCGTGTCTTCTCCGAAAGGAAGGGCCTGCCGACGCTCCGAAATGAGGCCGGGCGCCCGGATTTCAAGGTGCTGCCTCTCTCGCGCGCGCGCACCGCCACCCTGATGGGTAACCGGGCGCATGTTAAACTTACAGGTCCGCCGCGCGCCCCTCTCATGCGGTCTGCTGCGCCTGCATGCGCTCGCGCCCGGCGTTGACGATGCGCCACACCTCCGCCGCTCGACCGGCGGATTTCCACGCATTCTATTCAATAATCCACCGACGAACCCGTCTTCGCCGCGCCGCATCGCCCCTGTACCGGGCCCGTGCGGCGGCGCCTCACCGGAAATTACATGGCTGTCGAACGCACCCTGTCCATCATCAAGCCCGATGCCGTCGCCAAGAACGTCATCGGGCAGATCTACGCGCGCTTCGAGGGCGCGGGGCTGAAGATCATCGCGGCGCGCATGATGCATCTGTCGCGCGAGCAGGCCGGCGCCTTCTACGCCGTCCACAAGGAGCGTCCGTTCTATGCCGATCTCGTCTCGTTCATGAGCTCGGGCCCGGTGATGATCCAGGTCCTCGAGGGCGAAGACGCGATCCGCCGCAACCGCGATCTGATGGGCGCCACCGACCCGAAGAAGGCCGATGCGGGCACGATCCGCGCCGACTTCGCCGACAGCATCGACGCGAACGCGGTGCACGGCTCCGACGGCGCCGAAACGGCGAGCACCGAGATCGCGTTCTTCTTCCCGACGCTCGAACTGCACTCTCGCTGATCGACGAGGGCCGGCGCACGGTGTCATGAACGCGTCGAAGGAAAGCGACACGACGAAGGTCCGGCTGCTGGGCCTCGATCGGGACGCGCTCGAGCGGCAATGCGCCCAATGGGGGCAGAAGCCGTTCCGCGCGCGCCAGCTGATGCGCTGGATCCACCCGCGCGGGGTCGCCGACTTCGACGCGATGACCGATCTCGCCCAGGACTTCCGTCGCGTGCTCGCCGAATGCGCTTGCGTCGAGGCGCCCGCGGTGCTCGCCGACCACGCGTCCGCCGACGGCACCCGCAAGTGGCTGCTCGACGTCGGCTCCGGCAACGCCGTCGAGACGGTGTTCATTCCGGAGGCCGACCGCGGAACGCTGTGCGTGTCGACGCAGGCGGGCTGCGCGGTGAACTGCCTGTTCTGCTCCACCGGAAAGCAGGGCTTCGCGCGCAACCTGCGCGCCGACGAGATCGTTGCGCAGGTCTGGCACGCGAAGCGTTCGCTCGAGCGGGCAGGCGAAACGATGCCCTCCGCGGGCGGTGCACCCGTTTTTTCGGGGGACACGCGCGCCGTGACGAACGTCGTGTTCATGGGAATGGGCGAGCCGCTGCAGAATTACTCGGCCACGCTCACCGCGCTGCGCCTGCTGCTCGACGATCACGCCTACGGCTTGTCGCGACGGCGCGTCACCGTTTCCACTTCGGGCGTCGTCCCGATGATCGACCGGCTGCGCGACGACTGCCCGGTCGCGCTCGCGGTCTCGCTGCACGCACCCGACGACGCGCTGCGCGACCGGCTCGTTCCGCTGAACCGCAAGTACCCGCTCGACGAGCTGATGCGGGCGTGCCGCCGCTACCTGGAGCGCGCGCCGCGCGACTTCATCACTTTCGAATACGTGATGCTCGACGGCGTGAACGACAGCGACGCGCACGCGCAGGCGCTGCTCGAGCGCGTGCGCGAGGTGCCGTGCAAGTTCAACCTGATCCCGTTCAATCCGTTTCCGAACTCGGGATTGCGCCGCTCGCCGGATGCGCGCATCCGCACGTTCGCGCAGCGCCTCGTCGATGCCGGCATCGTGACCACCGTGCGGCGCACGCGCGGAGACGACATCGATGCGGCCTGCGGGCAGCTCGCCGGCGAGGTGCAGGACCGCACCCGGTTGCGCGAGCGCGAGCAGCGCGTGCGGTTTCTCGAACGCACCCACTGAGGATCGTCCGCCCGTGAAAGCATCCTTTGCACTCGCCGGCGCATTCGCGTCGCTGCTCTGGCTCGCGGGGTGCGCCACCGGCGGCGCTTCGGGGTCGGAAGCAGGCGCGAGCGCGGTGACCCCCGCGGTAAACTCGGCGCTGCCCGGCTCGCCCGGGGAGAGCGAAGAACGCCGGCGCGCGCGCATCCGCCTGGAGCTTGCGGCGAGCTACTACCAGCAGGGCAATTTCACGGTGGCGCTCGACGAGCTGCGCCAGGCGATCGAGATCGATCCGGGCTACGCGCCCGTGTACGGGGTGCTCGGTCTCGTCTACCACGACCTCGGCGATCGCGATCGCGCCGAAGACGCGTTCCAGCACGGGTTGCGGATCGCCCCCGACGATGCCGACCTGAACAACAGCTACGGCTGGTTCCTCTGCCAGACCGGACGCGAACGTGCGTCGCTCGAGCGCTTCGCGCGCGCGCTGAAGGATCCGCTGTACCGCACGCCCGCCAAGCCCTTGCACAACGCGGGAATCTGCGCACTGCGCATCGGCGACGAGGAGACCGCCGAGCGCAACCTGCAGCGCGCCTTCCAGGTCGATCCGTCGAACGCGGTCGCGATGTACCACCTCGCCGAGCTGTACCTGAAGCGCGGGGAGGCGGGCCGATCGCGTTTCTATTCGCAGCGGCTGCTGAACGCCTACGAGCCCAACGCGCAGACGCTGTGGCTCGCGTTGCGCGTCGAGCACGCGCTCGGCAATGTCGACAACGAAAAGAGCCTGGCGGCGCAGTTGCGCCGCCGTTTCCCCGATTCGCCCGAGTCGGCACTGCTCGTGCAGGGTCGCTTCGGCGGGTGAACCAGACGACGCCCATGAACCTGGAAGCGAGCACCCAACCCGAGTCGATCTCCGAGATCGGGGCGCCCGAGCAGTTGATCGCGGCGCGCGAGGCGCGCGGCTGGTCGGTCTCCGACGTCGCCGCCAAGCTCGGGATGATGCCGCGGCAGATCGCCGCCATCGAGCAGGGCCGCTGGGACGCGCTGCCCGGCCCGGCCTTCGTGCGCGGTGCGATACGCGCCTACGGAAAGGCGTTGCAGACCGACGTGGCACCGCTGCTGGCCACGCTCGGCACGCACGCGAACGTGCCCGAACTGCGGCCCTCGTCGTCGCTCGACTCGCCGCTGCCGCGCCACGGCGCACTCGGCTTCGACAACGGTGGCTCGGGCAGCCGCATCGTCTGGATACTCCTCGGCGTGCTCGGTGTCATCGCGATCGCGATGTATTTCGGGCGGGGCGCCGATTTCGGACAGGTGCTCGAGCCGGGCGGCGGCGCGCAGCCGAGCCGCGCGGTCGACGTCGTTCCGGTGACGCCGGGGTCTTCTTCCGGAAGCCGCGAATCCGCTGCGACGTCCGGTGCCGCCTCCACCGGCTCCGGTGCGAGCGCGGGGGGCGGCGCTGCGGCCGCGGGCGCATCGAACGGCGCGGCCGGCGTCGCGTCGGAAGCGGCGTCCGAGGCGTCCGGTAGCGCGGCCTCG
>DASWVL010000064.1:0-5939 GCA_036406255.1 Zeimonas sp. | reverse complement strand
GCGACGGTCTGCGCGAGCTTGAGCAGCGTCGCGTTGTCCTCCTCGGCGCGCTTCTTCATCCACTCGACGAAGTCGCAGACGTTCTGCCAGCGTCCGGCGGCGATCTTGTCGTCGCTGGTCGCGAACAGGTGCGCCTTGTAGTCGATGGCAGCCAGCAGGTCGTCGAGGACCTGCGCGGCGGGCTCCTTCGCGGCGCGCCATCCGATCCGGTTGACGAAGGCGCCGAACTCGCGCAGCGGCTCGAGCTGGCGCGCCGCGACGCGCGACTCGAAGCCGGTCTCGAAGAGCGCGGCGAACATCGACACGTTGCGCTCGCCGGCATAGGAGCCGAGCGCCTGCAGGCTCGTCGTTCCGACGCCGCGCTTCGGCGTGGTGACCGCGCGGATGAACGCGGGGTCGTCGTCGTCGTTGGCGAGCAGCCGCAGGTACGCGAGCAGGTCGCGGATCTCGGCACGCTCGAAGAACGACTGCCCGCCCGAGAGCACGTACGGGATCTTCTCCTTGCGCAGCGCCTGCTCGAAGATGCGCGCCTGGTGATTGCCTCTGTACAGGATCGCGTAGTCGGAGAACTTCGCGCGTCGCTCGAAGCGATGCGCCTGCAGCCGCATCACGACCGACTCCGCCTCGGCTTCGTCGTCTTCGCACGGCACGACGTGTACCGGATCGCCGGGGCCCAGTTCGGACCACAGCTTCTTCGCGTGCAGCTTCGGGTTGTGCTCGATCAGGCGGTTCGCCGCGCGCAGGATGTTCACGCTCGAGCGATAGTTCTGTTCGAGCTTGATGACCTTCAGCGACGGAAAGTCGGTGGACAACCGGTTCAGGTTCTCCAGCGTCGCGCCGCGCCAGCCGTAGATCGACTGATCGTCGTCGCCCACCGCGGTGAACGCGGCGCGCGGTCCGGCGAGCAGCTTGAGCAGTTCGTACTGGCAGGCGTTCGTGTCCTGGTATTCGTCGACGAGAAGGTAGCGCAGCGACTCGCGCCAGGCTTGCGCCACCTCCGCATGCTCGCGCAACACCCGCACCGGCAGCCGGATCAGGTCGTCGAAGTCCACCGCCTGGTATGCGCCGAGCGTCGCCGCGTAGTCGCGATACGCGCGTGCAATCGCATGCTCGTTCGCGTCCTTCGCCGACGCGGCAGCCTCGTCCGGATCGACGAGCGCGTTCTTCCACAACGAGATGCGGTGCTGCGCCGCGCGCGTCGCCTTGCGGTCCACCGGACCGAGGGCCTGCTGCACGATGCCGGCCGCGTCGTCGGCGTCGAGGATCGAGAAGTTGCGCTTCAGTCCGAGCACGGCGCCGTCGCGACGCAGCATCTGCACGCCGAGCGAATGAAAGGTCGCGACGAGCGGGCGCTGGCCTTCGGGCAGGCGAAGCGCCTTGCCGAGCCGCTCGGCCATCTCCTGCGCGGCCTTGTTCGTGAACGTGATCGCGGCGATCGCACCCGGCCGGAACCCCGCGTCGACCAGGTGCACGATCTTCTGCGTGATCACGCGCGTCTTGCCGCTGCCTGCGCCGGCGATGACGAGACACGGGCCGTCGAGGTAACGGATCGCCTCCCGCTGGGCGGGATTCAACTGGGCGGACATCGGGGAAGGCGGCGAACGCCGGGCGCTGCGAAAGGGAGGCGATTCTAGCAACGCCTCCGGGCGTGAGCGGGCGCTTCCGCGCAGAGCCCGGGCCGCGCTACTTCCCGCACATCGGCCCGCGGCTCTGCTCGCGCAGGTACGCAATGAGGTCGGCGCGCTCGCGCGCGTCGGTGACACCCGCGTATCCCATCGTCGTGCCCGGCACGGTCCGCATCGGATCGGCGAGAAAACGATCGAGCGTCGCCGCGTTCCAGGTGAGGCCGGACCGCTTCATCGCGTCGGAGTAATCGAAGCCCGGAACGCTCCCGGCCTTGCGACCGAAGAGGCCGCAATGGCGCGGCCCGGTTCGGTCGTAGGCGAACGCGTGGCACGCCTCGCAGCGGGTGTAGATCTTCGCACCGGCTTCAGCGTCTCCCGCGAGCGGTGCTCGCGCGCCGATCGGCGGCGATACGGCGACGAGCAACAGCAGGAGGAGTCGCGAGATGCGCGGTGGAAAGGACGTACGCATGTCGCCGTTCCCCTTCCCCCTTCTCCTTCCCTTCTCCGCGTCAGGCGACGAACGCTTCGGGCACGGGCGCTTCACCCAGCGCATTGCGCAGCACCGCCCAGTGCATTGCCTCGTCGCCGAGGATGCTGGCGGCCGCCTTCGAGAGATCGCGGTTGTCGAACAGCGGCACCGCACCGAGGTACGCGCTGACCGCGCCCTTCTCGAGTCCCGCGGCAAAACGCAGCACGTCGGCCTGCGTCTTCAGCTTGTCGGTCGGGAACTTGTACTCGGGTTTGGCCGACACCGGTTTGCCGCCCAGCTTCGAGACGGTCGACGCGAGCAGGTCGGCGTGCGCCTTGTGATGCCCCTGGAACGTGAGTGCGAGATCGCGCACCGGCTTCTGCAGCAGGCCGCTGTCCGCGCCGACCTGGTACGCAGCGATCGCCTCCAGCTCGGCACCGAGCGCCGTGTTCAGGATCCGTGCGTCCTGCGCGGCATCGGAGGGCTTGCCCGCGGCCAGCGCCGGCTTGCCGGCGAGCATCGCGATCGCGGTGGCCGACAGCAGCAGGCCGGAGCCGCCGAGCCAGGCCCGGCGGTCGACGGGTTCGAGGAAGCTGGAACGGATGGGAAAGGACACGGCAGTTCTCCAGTGGATGTTCAGGAACGCGCTTCGGAATGGGAATCGGGACGGTCGGACGCGCGCAGCCGGCCGAGCCGCTCGAACACTCCGGCAACGATGCGGTCGCATCGTTCGCCGGCGAAGGAGAAGGCATCGGCCATCGCCACATCGACCTCGCGCGCCAGCGCTTCCCGCAGCATCGAGCGGGCGCGAAAGTGGCGCGTGCGCACCGTCGCCTCGGGAATGCCGAGGACCGCAGCCACTTCCTCGACGCTCATTTCCTCGACCGCGCGCAGCACGAACACCGAGCGGAACGCCTCGGGCAGTGCATCGATGTGCGCCTCGAGCACGCGACGCAATTCGTCGCGTTCGGCCAGGCGATCGGGTCTCTCGGATTCGGGCAGCTGCATGTTCGGTTCCCCGGCGAAGGTGGCGCTGTCGGCTGTCGTGTCGAGCGGAATCACCTCCGCCCGGCGAGCGACGCCGCGCAGGCGCCCGAGTGCTTCGTTGACGGCGATGCGCACCAGCCAGGTCGCGAGCCGCGACTCGCCGCGGAACTCGTGGAACGCCCGGTACGCCTGCAGCCACGCCTCCTGCACCGCGTCCTCGGCCTCGGCATCGTTCTTCAGGATGCTTCGCGCCGTGCGATAGAGCACCTGGTTGTGACGCTGCATCAGCGTGCGGAACGCCTGGTGATCGCCCGCGATGACCTGGCCGACGAGGTCGATATCGGCGAGCACCGGCATCGGGCGCGGCTCCTCGAGCACGTACGGGTTCATCGCGACTCCCTGGCTTGGCTTGGCGGATTTCACCGCATTCAGGCATTCGATGCAGGGAAGAGGCCCTGCGTTCCCGGCAGGGCCGACGGGCGATGCGCCCTGAGGAACTACCCCCGCGCCAGCGCCCGCTGCGCCGCTTCCTGCACCGCCTCGCCGAGAGTCGGGTGCGCGTGGATCGTGCCCGCGATGTCCTCCAGCCGTGCGCCCATCTCGAGCGCGAGGCCGAAGGCCGCGGACAGCTCCGACACGGCGGCGCCGACCGCCTGCATCGCGAGCACGAGGTGGTTGTCGGCGCGCGCCGCGATGCGCACGAAGCCCGATTCGGCCTGCAGCGTCAGTGCGCGGCCGTTCGCCGTGAAGGGGGCCATGCCGACCCGCAACTCGGGATGGACCCGGCGCGCCTCGTCGAGCGACGGACCGACCGTGACGACCTCAGGATCGGTGAAGCAGATCGCCGGTATCGCGCGCGGATCGAAGACACGCTTCCTGCCGGCAACGAGGTCGGCGACGACCTCGCCCTGCATCATCGCGCGATGCGCGAGCATCGGCTCGCCGGTGACGTCGCCGATCGCATGGACACCGCGCATCGAAGTACGGCATCGGTCGTCGACGCGCACGAACGGCCCGTCGCGATCGAGATCGAGCTCTTCGAGGCCGAAGCCGTCGGTGGCCGGCCGGCGACCGACCGCCACGAGAACACGGTCGGCCTGCAGCCGTTCGGCGCCCGCGCCCGCTTCGATCGCGACCTGCCCGTCGGAGGCCAGCCCCTTGACGGTCGCGCCGAGGCGCAACCGGACGCCGAGCGCAGCGAGCCGTTGCGCGACGGGCCGCGTCAGCTCGGCGTCGTACTGCGGCAGGATGCGTTGCGCGACGTCGACCAGCGTGACCTGCGAGCCGAGCTTGGCGAAGGCCGTGCCCAGTTCGACTCCGATGTACCCCGCACCGACGACGACGAGCCGGGCGGGCAGTTCGCGCATCGACAGCAGTTCGGTCGACGACACGACGTTCCCGCCGAACGGCAGCACCGGCAGTTCGACCGGCCGCGAGCCGCTCGCCAGGACGACGTTCTCCGCGCGGATCGTCTGCTCGCCACCCGTCTCGGTGGAGACGACGACCGTCTTGCCGTCGCGGAAGCGGGCTCGCCCCAGCACGACCTTCACGCGCGCCTTCTTCAGCAGTCCCGCCACGCCGCCGTCGAGGCGCTCGACGATCGCGTCCTTCCAGGAGACGGTCTGCGCGAGGTCGATCGAAGGATCGGCAGCGCGGATGCCGAGCGGCGAACGCTGCGCGGCAAGGGCCCGCACGCGCGCGAATTCGTCTGCGGCGTGGATCAGCGCCTTCGAAGGAATGCAGCCGACGTTCAGGCACGTGCCACCCAGGCGCTCGGCCTCGACGATGACGGTGTCGATGCCCTGCTCGCCGGCCCGCGCGGCGCAGACGTAGCCGCCGGGACCGGCGCCGACGACGAGCAGGTTGCAGCGGATCTCCTTCATGGCTGCCGCCTGTCGCGAACGCGCGGTGTCCGCACGGAGACCTGGCTCACGTTCGACCTCAGGACACGAAAAGCATCGCCGGCGTCTCGAGCAACGCCTTGAGCCGATGCACGAAGACGGCGGCGTCCCAACCGTCGACGACGCGGTGGTCGAAGCTGCACGACAGGTTCATCGCCTTGCGCGGAACGAACGACGCGCCGTCCCACATCGGGCGCATCGCGATGCGATTCACGCCGATGATCGCCACTTCCGGATGGTTGATCACCGGCGTCGTGACGATGCCGCCCATCGCGCCGAGCGAGGTGATCGTAATGGTCGAGCCCGACAGCTCCTCGCGCGTCGCCGTTCCGCCCTTGGCTGCATCGGCCACGCGCGCAAGCTCGGCCGCGCAGCTCCAGAGGTCGCGCGCCTCCACGTGACGCACCACCGGAACGACCAGGCCGTTGGCCGTCTGCGCAGCGATGCCGACGTGGACGCCGCCGTAGCGGCGCAGCACGCCGTTCTCGTCGTCGAAGTGCGCATTCATCCTCGGCTGCTCCGCGACCGCGATCGCGATCGCGCGCATCAGGAACGGCAGCAGCGTCAGGCGCGGGCGATCGCTGCGCGGCTCGTTGAGCTTCGCGCGCAGCGACTCGAGGTCGGTGACGTCGAGTTCCTCGACGTACGTCATGTCGGCGATGCGCTCGTGCGCGACGCGCATCTTCTCGGCGATGCGCCGGCGCAGGCCCACGAGCTTGATCTCCTCGACGCTGTCGTCGGGCACCAGCGCGGAGCCTGCAGCGGGTGCCTGCGGACCCTGCTCGAACAGCCGGTCGAGATCCTCGTGCGTGATGCGGCCGGCCGGCCCGCTGCCGGCGACACGGCGCAGGTCGATGCCGGCCTCGCGCGCCCGCGCACGCACCGCCGGCGAAGCGATCGGCTTCTCGCCTCGTGCACGGGGCAGCACGGGCACGGCGCCAGGCCGCAGGCGGGCAC
>DASWVL010000063.1:0-11710 GCA_036406255.1 Zeimonas sp. | reverse complement strand
CGTGCACCGGCGCGTGCTGTTCGCGATGCACGAGGCGAACAACGTCTGGAACCGCCCGTTCGTGAAGTGCGCGCGCATCGTCGGCGACGTGATGGGCAAGTACCATCCGCACGGCGACGCGTCGATCTACGACACGCTGGTTCGCATGGCGCAGGACTTCTCGCTGCGCTACCTGCTCGTCGACGGGCAGGGCAACTTCGGCTCGGTCGACGGCGACAACGCGGCGGCGATGCGCTACACCGAATGCCGGCTGCAGCGCCTGGCCGGCGAGATGCTCGCCGACATCGACAAGGAAACGGTCGATTTCCAGCCGAACTACGACGGCAAGGAGCAGGAGCCGGGCGTCCTGCCCGCGCGCATCCCGAACCTGCTGATCAACGGCTCGGCGGGCATCGCGGTGGGCATGGCCACGAACATCCCGCCGCACAACCTCGGCGAGGTCGTCGATGCATGCCTTGCGCTGCTCGCCCGGCCCGATACGACGATCGACGAGCTGATCGAGATCGTTCCCGCGCCCGATTTCCCGACTGCCGGAATCATCTACGGCGTGCAGGGCGTGCGCGACGGCTACCGCACGGGCCGCGGCCGCGTGGTGATGCGCGCGAAGACGCACTTCGAGGAACTCGACCGGGGCAACCGCAGCGCGATCATCGTCGACGAGCTGCCGTACCAGGTCAACAAGCGCCTGCTGCTCGAACGCATCGCCGAGCTGGTCAACGAGCGCAGGATCGACGGCATCTCCGACATCCGCGACGAATCCGACAAGTCGGGGATGCGCGTCGTCATCGAGCTGAAGCGCGGCGAGCTGCCCGAGGTGGTGCTGAACAACCTCTACAAGCAGACGCAGCTGCAGGACACCTTCGGCATCAACATGGTCGCGCTGGTCGACGGCCAGCCGCGGCTGCTGAACCTGCGCCAGATGCTCGAGGCGTTCCTGTCGCATCGGCGCGAAGTGATCACGCGGCGCACCGTGTTCGAGCTGCGCAAGGCGCGCGAGCGCGGGCACGTGCTCGAAGGACTCGCAGTGGCGATCGCCAACGTCGACGAGATGATCGAGCTGATCAAGGCGTCGCCCACGCCGCCGATCGCGAAGGAACGGCTGATGGCGCGCGAGTGGCGCGCCGGTGTCGCGCGAGAGATGCTCGAGCGCGCCGGCAGCGGAATCGCCGAGTTCCGCCCGGAGGGCGTCGACTCGTCGGTGGGGCTGCAGGGCGACGGCTACCGGCTCTCCGACGTGCAGGCGGGCGAGATCCTGCAGATGCGGCTGCAGCGGCTCACCGGGCTGGAGCAGGACAAGATCGTCCAGGAATACCGCGAGGTGATCGACCAGATCGTCGACCTGCTCGACATCCTCGCGCGCCCCGAACGCATCACGACGATCGTCGGCGACGAGCTGAAGGCGATCAAGGCCGAGTACGGCGACGCGCGCCGCTCGGTGATCGAGCTGAACGTCAGCGAGATCGATACCGAGGACCTGATCGCGCCGCAGGACATGGTCGTCACGCTCTCGCACACCGGCTACATCAAGAGCCAGCCGGTGTCCGAATACCGCTCGCAGAAGCGCGGCGGGCGCGGCAAGCAGGCGGCGGCGATGAAGGAGGAAGACTGGATCGACCAGCTCTTCATCGCCAACACGCACCAGTTCATCCTGTGCTTCTCGAATCGCGGGCGTGTCTACTGGATCAAGGTCTGGGAGGTTCCGCAGGGCACGCGCAACGCGCGCGGCCGTCCGATCGTGAATCTCTTCCCGCTTGCCGACGGCGAGAAGATCACCGTCGTGCTGCCGGTGCAGTCGTTCGACGAGGCGCACTACGTGTTCATGGCGACGAGCCTCGGCACCGTGAAGAAGACACCGCTGTCGGAGTTCTCCAATCCGCGCCGCGCCGGCATCATCGCGGTGGATCTCGACGACGGTGACTTCCTCATCGGCGCGGCGGTCACCGACGGCGAGCACGACGTGATGCTGTTCTCCGACTCCGGCAAGGCGGTGCGTTTCCACGAGAACGACGTGCGCCCGATGGGGCGTAACGCGCGCGGCGTGCGCGGGATGTCGCTCGAGGACGGCCAGCAGGTGATCTCGATGCTCGTCGCCAACGGCGAAGACCTCTCCGTGCTCACCGCCACCGAGAACGGCTTCGGCAAGCGCACGCCGATCGGCGAGTACACGCGCCACGGCCGCGGCACCAAGGGGATGATCGCGATCCAGACGAGCGAGCGCAACGGCAAGGTCGTCGGCGCGGTGCTCGTCGATCCGCGCGACGAGATCATGCTGATCACCACGGGCGGCGTGCTCGTGCGCACGCACGTGAGCGAGATCCGCGAGATGGGCCGCGCGACGCAGGGCGTGACGCTGATCGCCGTCGACGAGGGCACTTCGTTGTCGCGCGTGCAGCGCGTCGTCGAGCGCGATGCCGCCGAGAGCGTCGACGCCGAGATCGAGACGGCCGCCGCGAACGCGCTCGGCCCCGTCGGTCCGATCCCCAACGAGCGCGACGAGATCGAGGAAGACACGAAAGATCGCGCGCCGGACGCCGACGAGTCGACCGACGGCGAAAGCTGATCGGCTGCGGCCGTCCGGTTAGGCGCGGTCGCGCTCGCCGACGGGACGATCCCGGCGTGAGCCTTTCCTGATGGCGCTGTTCGGCGAGATCGTCCTGCCGGTCTTCGTGCTGATCGCGCTGGGCTTCGTCGCGGCGCGGCGTGCGCTGCTCGGTGCCGAGGGCGTTCGCGCGCTGTCGGACGCCGCGTTCCTGATCTTCATGCCGGCGCTGCTGTTCGGCGCGATCGCCCGCGTCGATTTCGACCGGCTCACGCCGGGCGCGGCCTTCGCCTACTACGCGGTCGGACTGCCGTTGTTCGCCGCGGTGCTGTTCGCGCAGTGGATGCGCGGCCGCGGGGCGGCGACCGCGACGATCCGCGCGCTCGGCTCCGTGTTCGGCAACACAGTGATGCTCGGCATTCCGGTCGTGCGGCTCGCCTACGGCGAGACGGGCCTGGCGTTCCTGCTGACGATCATCGCGTGGCACGCGCTCGTCTTCTTGTCGCTGGGCGCCCTCGTGCTCGAGACCGCGCTGCTCGGCCGGCGCGCCGATGGGCAGTCGTCGTGGCGCCGGCTCGCGAAGCACCTGTTGCAGGTTGCACGCGCGGCGCTGATCCATCCGGTGGTGCTGCCGATCCTGGCCGGGCTCGCCTGGTCGGCGCTGCACTGGACGCTGCCGGTGCCGCTCGATCGCGCGCTGGGCATGCTCGGCGCGGCGGCGGCACCGCTGTGCCTGGTGCTGCTGGGTGCCTCGCTCGCGCAGTTCGAACTGCGCGCCGGGCTTGCGTCGGCCGCCGCGCTCACGTTGGTGAAGAGCGTGCTGTTCCCGCTGCTCGTCTGGGGCGTGGGCACCTGGATGCTGCGGCTCGAGCCGCTGCCGCTCGCGGTGGCGACCGTCGCCGCTGCGCTGCCCACCGGCGCGAACGTCTACCTGTTCGCGCAGCGCTACCAGACGCAGGTCGGCGAAGTGAGCGCGACGGTCGCGCTGTCGACGCTCGCGGCCGCGCTGACCCTGCCGTGGCTGCTCTACCGGCTGCCGGCGGCCGCGGCGCTTTGATACGATGCCTGCCACGATGTCCGACCCCTCCGCCGACGACGCGAATCCCTCCGAGCCGCCGGGCGAATCGCTCGATGCGCTTCGCGCGCAGATCGACCGCGTCGACGCCGAACTGCTCGAGCGACTCGCCGAGCGCGCGCGCCTGGCGCAGTGTGTCGGCGAATGGAAGAAGCGCAGCGACGCGCCGGTGATGCGTCCCGAGCGCGAGGCGCAGATCTTCGCGGCGTTGCGTGCGCGAAATCCCGGTCCGTTGTCCGGCGAAGCGATCGAGTCGATCTGGCGCGAGATCATCTCCGGCTGTCGCGATCTCGAACGCAGGCTGCGCGTCGCCTACCTCGGGCCGCCCGGAACCTTCTCCGAGCAGGCGCTGCTCGCGCATTTCGGATCGTCGGTCGACCCGATCGCCTGCGCGTCGATCGACGAGGTGTTCCGCTCGGTGGAGGTGGGCGGCGCCGATTTCGGCGTCGTCCCGGTGGAGAACTCGAGCGAGGGTGCGGTGAGCCGCACGCTCGACCTGCTCCTGCAGTCGCCGCTGACGATCAGCGGCGAGATCTCGCTGCCGGTGCGCCAGAACCTGATGCGCCGCGTCGCGTCGCTCGAGGGCGTCGAGCGCATCGTCTCGCACCCCCAGTCGCTCGCGCAGTGCGCGCGCTGGCTCGACGTGAACGCGCACGGCGTCGAACTCGTTCCGGTCGTGAGCAACGCCGAAGCCGCGCGCCTCGCTTCGCTCGACGAGCGCACGGCGGCCGTCGCCGGCGAACGGGCGGCGATGCGCTACGGGCTGCAGATCGTCGCCGCCGGCATCCAGGACGATCCGCACAACCGCACGAGGTTCGCGGTGATCGGCGAATACGCGTGCGCGGCGTCGGGCGACGACCAGACTTCGGTGATCGCGTCGGTGCCCGATCGCGCCGGCGCGGTGCATGCGCTGATCGAGCCGCTCGCGCGCCACGGCGTGTCGATGAAGCGCTTCGAGTCGCGCCCGGCGCGACAGGGACTCTGGGAATACCTGTTCTACATCGACCTGCTCGGGCATCGCGACGAGCCTGCGGTGGCTGCGGCGCTCGCCGAGATGGCCGCGCAGTCGAGCTTCTGCAAGATCGTCGGCTCGTATCCGCGCGCAATCCGCTGAGCCGCGTGCCGCAATCCCGCGCGGCGTGATATTCCCGGATCGCTGCGCTACACTGGTCCGGCACGAGCGGCCGCCACGAGCCGCAGCGCCTTCGCCCACGTTCGAGGAGGAGACTCGCTTGCGTACATCCGCTTGTGCGGCCGCGCGCCAGTCCGACGCACCCGCTGCTGCCTGCGCGCTCTCGCCTGCCTGCTCCCCGCCCTCGTCGTCGTTCGGCTGATTCGACGACGCCCCTGCATCTTCATCCGCTGCACGCCGACGGGTATCCCCGGCGAACGGATGGAACGATCCGCCACGCACCGCACGCCACCGCCGCGCGGTGTTCCGGCCCCGTCGGTTCCGCTGTAGGCCATGCAGTCAACGCTCGACGAAAAGGAGACCGTCATGAAGCGCATCTGGCAGACCCCTAGGCTCGGCGCGATCGCGATCGCCGCGGCCGTCGGTTTTTCGGCGCAGGCCCCGGCACAGGCGCAGGAAACGTTCCGCATCGGTGTCGTGAGCTTCCTCTCGGGCCAGGCGGCCGAGAGCTTCGGCATCCCGGCGGTGAACGCCGCGAAGCTGCTGGTCGAAACCTTCAACGCCGGCCAGGCACCGGCGCCCTACGACCGGAAGGGCTTCGGCGGCATGGCGATCGAGCCGATCTACGTCGACGAAGCGGGCGGCGCCACCAAGCAGGTGCAGGAGCTGAAGAACCTGTACGACCGCGAGAAGGTCGATGCGGTGCTCGGCTACGTGAGCTCGGGCGATTGCCTCGCGGTGGCGCCGGCCGCCGAGGAGATGAAGCGCTTCCTGATCCTGTTCGACTGCGGAACGCCTCGCATCTTCGAGGAGCGCAGCTACGACTACGTATTCCGCACCGCGTCGCACGCCGCGATGGATAACGTGTCGCTGGGCCGCTACCTGAAGGCGAAGGACGTCGACGTCGAGACGATCAACTACATCAACCAGGATTACGCGTGGGGGCACGACTCGCAGAAGGACTTCGAGCTGACGATGAAGCAGCTCTACCCGGAAGCGAAAACGCAGCAGGACCTGCGCCCGAAGTTCGGTGCCGGCCAGTACGGAACCGAGATCTCCGCGCTGCTGTCGCGGCCGGCGACGATCACGCACTCGAGCCTGTGGGGCGGTGACCTGCAGGCCTTCGTGCTGCAGGCGGCGCCGCGCGGGGTGATGAAGCGCTCGCAGGTCGTGCTGTCGGCGGCCGACCACGTGCTGCCGGGCCTCGGCGACAAGATGCCCGACGGCGTCATCCTCGGCGCGCGCGGCGCCTACGGGCTGATGTCGCCGCAGAGCGCGCTGAACGACTGGTGGTTCTCCACCTACGAGAAGCGCTACGACGTCTACCCGGTGCAGGCTGCCTACCGGATGGCGCAGGCGCTGCTCGGACTGAAGCTCGCCGCCGAGAAGGCGATGGCGGACAACGGCGGGAAGAAACCGAACTCGGAGCAGCTGGCCGCGGCGCTGAAAGGCTCGCAATGGCAGTCGCCGGGCGGGCTGATCCGGATGGTCAACGGCAACGGCCACCAGGCGATCCAGGAGACGGCGATCGGGCGTACGAAGTACAACCCCGGGAAGAAGCGCGTCGACCTGGTCGACATCATGCGTTTCCCGGCCGAGTGCGTGAACCCGCCGCCCGACATGAAATCCGAGGACTGGATCAAGAGCGGGTTCAAAGGCTCCAAGTGCTGAGAACGTGTGAATGAACCCGCCGGGCCTTCACACGTTCCGGAAGTAAGCAGCCGGTGCTCGCGCTCACGATCCTGATCGACGGCGTCGTCTATGCGTCGTGGCTTTTCATCGTGGCGCTCGGGCTCACGCTGGTCTTCGGCGTCCTGAAGATCCTGAACATCGCGCACGGCAGCTTCTACGCGGTGGGGGCCTACGCAACGGCGTCCTTCGTCGGCTGGTTCGGCGCGCTCGGGCTGGCGCCCGAGCTGTCGCTGCTGGCGATGGTGCTCGCCGCGATCGCGGTCGCCGCGCTGCTCGCACCGCTGGTCGAGCGCGGCCTGCTGCGCGCGTTCTACGGTCGCGACGAAGTGCTGCTGGTGCTGGTCACCTACGCGCTGTTCCTGATCCTCGAGGACGCCACCAAGCTGGTCTGGGGAGCGACGCCGTACTACGTCTCCGACCCCTACATGCTGTTCGGAACCGTGGAGTTCGGCCTGCTGTCGTACGTCGGCTACGACTTCATGCTGGTGATGGTCGCGATCGTCTGCGGCGTCGGCGTCTGGTGGGGCCTGAACCGCACGCGTACCGGCAAGATCGTGCTCGCCGTGATCCACAGCGACGAGATCGCCTCGAGCATGGGCGTGAACGTGTCGCGCGTCTATCGTTTCGCGTTCATGTTCGGCATCTTCCTCGCTGCACTCGCGGGCGCGCTCACCGCGCCGATGGTGTCGGTGCAGCCGGGGCTGTCGGTCGGCGTGATCGTCGTGTCGTTCGCGGTGGTCATTATCGGCGGCCTCGGCAGCATCGAGGGCGCGGCGATCGGCGCGCTGATCGTCGGGCTGGCACGCGCGCTGGCGGTCCACACGTGGCCGGCGGCCGAGCTGTTCAGCATCTATGTCGCGATGGCGGTCGTGCTGGTGTTCCGTCCCGAGGGACTGTTCCAGCGGATGCAGGCGCGGAAGATCTGATGCCCGGGCCCATCGTGCGCACGGTGCTCGCCGGCGTTGCCACCATCGTGTTGCTGCTCGCGGCCGGCCTGGCGATGCCGGGCTGGCTGCTGTTCCTGTCGACGATGGCGATCTCGCACGGCGTCGTCTCGCTGGGCGTCGTCGTGATGATGCGCGCCGGCGTCGTCTCGTTCGGGCAGGGCTTCGTGTTCGCCACCGGCGGCTACGCCGCGGCGCTGATCGCCAACCGGTGGGGCGTCACCGATGCACTGCTGCTGCTGCTCGGCGGCGGGTTCGCGGCGGTGGCGATCTCGCTGCCGTTCGCGCCGCTGCTCGCGCGCTATCGCGGCATCTTCTTTGCGATGTTGACGCTGGCGATCTCGATGGTGCTGTACGGCGTCCTGCTCAAGTCGGCGGCGCTCGGCGGCTCCGACGGCTTCAACGTCGGACGTCCGAGCGTGTTCGGCGTCGTCCTCGACGAGCAGGCGAACCTCGGGCTGTACGTCATCGCGGTCGTCGTCGTCGGACTGCTCACGATCGCCACGCGCGTCTACGGCGATTCGGTGCGCGGGCTCGCGTCGCTGGCGATCCGCGAGAACGAGCTGCGCGTCGAGTACCTCGGTGCGTCGGTGCGCGGCGCGATCGCCGCCAACTACCTGATCGCCGCCTTCCTCGGTGGCGTCGGCGGCGCGCTCACGCTGCTTGCGCTCGGGCACATCGACCCCGCCTTCAGCTACTGGACCACCTCGGGCGAGTTCGTCTTCGTCGCGATCCTCGCCGGTCACCACAGCGTGCTCGCGGTGTTCGTCGCCTCGTTCATCGTCGAGCTGGTGCGCTCGTTCTCCAACCTGTACTTCCCGAACACCTGGCAGCTGGCGATGGGCGTGTTCCTGCTCGTCGTCATCCGCTTCCTGCCGCGCGGGCTCGGCTCGTTGTGGGCCGACCGTCGTCGCGTCGCGCCTGCAGCCGCCGAACCCGCCGCGATGAAGGAGGCGAGCCGATGACCGCGCTGGCGCTCTCGGCGCGCGGACTGACGAAGTCCTTCGGCGCGGTCGTCGCCGCCCGCGACGTCAACATCGACATCCCGGCCGGCCAGCGCGTGAGCCTGATCGGCAGCAACGGCGCCGGCAAGACCACCTTCGTGAACATGGTCACCGGCTACCTGAGACCGGACGCGGGCAGCATCCGCTTCGACGGCCGCGACATCGTCGGACTGGGGCCGCGGCGCATCACCCGCCTGGGCGTCGCGCGCTCGTTCCAGATTCCTCAGCTCGCGCTCGACATGACGGCACTCGACAACATGCTGGTCGCCGCCGCCTGCGGCGAGGGCGAGCTGTCGTTCTGGAGGCCGGCGCATTCGCCCGACCGGCGCGCACGAGCGGTGGCCCTGCTCGAGCGCTTCGCGCTCGCCGAGCACGCGCAGCGCCGTGTCTCGGAACTGCCGGGCGGCGTGCGCAAGCTGCTCGACATCGCGATGGCGCTCACCGGCCGGCCGAAGCTGCTGCTGCTCGACGAGCCGACCAGCGGCGTGTCGGTGCAGGAGAAGTTCCCGATGATGGACACGATCGTCGGCGCGCTCGCCAGCGAGCGCGTCACCGTGCTGTTCGTCGAGCACGACATGGACATCGTCACCCGCTACGCCGACCGGGTGGTCGCGTTCTACAGCGGCGAGGTCATCGCCGACGACCCGCCCGAGGCGGTGCTCGCCGACGAGCGGGTGCGCCGCTACGTCACCGGCGGTGCGCGCCGAGCGGAGGGCCGATGCTGAGCATCGATTCGCTGCGCGTCACGATCCAGTCGGTGCACGCGCTGCGCGGCTTCTCGCTCGACGTTGAGGCCGGCAGCATGGTCGGACTGGTGGGGCGCAACGGCGCCGGCAAGACGACGCTGCTGCGAACGCTGATGGGGCACCTGAAGCCTGCGTCGGGCCGCATCGTGTGGGACGGCGCCGATCTCGCGCGGCTGCCGCGCCACGCCCGGGCGGCGCTCGGCATCGGCTACATGCCCGAGGACCGCGGCCTGGTGCCGCAGC
This sequence comes from Zeimonas sp., assembly GCA_036406255.1. Classification (GTDB taxonomy): domain Bacteria; phylum Pseudomonadota; class Gammaproteobacteria; order Burkholderiales; family Burkholderiaceae_E; genus Zeimonas. The sequence continues at coordinate 2,335 of DASWVL010000063.1, read as the reverse complement.
TCACCGTCGAGGAGAACATCCTCGTTCCGGTCTGGGTGTCGCGTTCGCTGCGCGAGGACGAGCGCCTGCGGCGGGTCTACGATGTCCTTCCCGAGTTGCGCGAGATGCGCGACCGCCGCGCGTTGCTGCTGTCGGGCGGACAGCAGAAGCTCGTCGCGCTGGCGCGCGCGCTGGCGGTGGGAACGCGGCTGCTGCTGCTCGACGAACCGTTCGAGGGGGTGGCGCCGGCGCTGTCCGAACGCCTGGCCGAAGTGATCTTCGGGCTGCGCGACGATGCGCTGACCGTCCTCATCGCGCAGTCGGAACTGAACCGTACCGCCTCGATGCTCGACCGCGAGGTCGTGATCGAGCGCGGTGCGAATGCGAGCCCCGCGGCGCGTGCCGCCTCCGCGGCAGGTTGACGGCGTCGGCGCGGCAAGGGGTGAACGGCACGATGAGCGAATTGCCAGCGACGATCGGGACGGCGGCCGGGGCGCGGCGCCCGGGCACCTGGTGGAGCGACTGCCCCGTGCCGCGCTCGCGCCGCGAGGCGCACTTCGGCGATCGTGTCGTGCACTGCTTCACGCCGCGCGCGCGCAGCTTCCACGACCTCTTCTCGGCCGCGGTCGCCACGCACGGCGAGCGCGAGGCGCTGGTCTGCGGGGAAGAGCGCTACAGCTGGCGCGCACTCGACGAGCGCGTCGCGCGCGTCGCCGGCGGGCTCGCCGAGCGCGGCATCGCGCCGGGCGACCGCGTCGCGCTGTTCGTCGGGAACCGTGCCGAGTTCGTCGTCGCGCTGTTCGCGACGCAGCGGCTCGGTGCGATCGCGGTGCCGATCGGCATCCGCGAGCCGCGTGCCGGACTCGGCTGGATCCTCGCGCACTGCGGTGCCAGGGCGCTGTTCCACGACGCGGCGCTCGCCGACCGGGTGCCCGATGCGGGTGAACTGGAGCGGCTCGCGCTGCGCATCAGCTGCGACGGCGCCGTGGGAAGCTCGGAACCGTTCGTCGCGCTCGAAGCGGCCGCTCCGCTGCGCGAGGCGGCCCCGCGCGGCGAGGAGGATCCGGCGGTGCTGCTGTACACCTCGGGCACGACCGGGCGACCGAAGGGCGCCGTACTCACCCATCTGAACATCGTGCACTCGGTCGTCCATTTCGTCGCCGGCATGCGACTCGCCGAGGAGGACCGCTCGCTGCTCGCGGTGCCGGCGAGCCACGTGACCGGCCTGATCGCGAACATCGCCTCGCTGGCCGGTTGCGGCGGCACGCTGGTGATCATGCCTTCGTTCAAGGCGGCCGACTTCCTCGCGCTCGCCGCGCGCGAGCGGATCACGCACTCGCTGATGGTGCCGGCGATGTACAACCTCGCGCTGCTGCAGCCCGATTTCGCGGATCACGACCTCTCTGCCTGGCGCATCGGCGGCTATGGCGGCGCGCCGATGCCGGTCGCCACCATCGACGCGCTCGCCGAACGGCTGCCGAACCTGGTCCTGATGAACGCGTACGGTGCGACCGAGACCTGCTCGCCGACCACGATGATGCCCGCCGGCCTGACGCGCGAGCACGCCGACTCGGTCGGCGTTGCGCTGCCCTGCGCGCGCATCGCCGTCGTCGACGACGAGGGCCGGGAGCTTGCGGCGGGCGAGGTCGGCGAACTTTGGATTGCCGGGCCGATGGTCGTGCGTGGCTACTGGGAGGACGAGGCCGCCACCGCGCGCGAGTTCACCGCCGGCTGGTGGCATTCGGGCGACCTCGGCTCGGTCGACTCCGAGGGATTCGTGCGTGTCTTCGACCGCAAGAAGGACATGTTGAATCGCGGCGGCTACAAGATCTTCAGCGTCGAGGTCGAGAACCAGATCGTCGCGATGCCCGGCGTGGTCGAGGCCGCGGTCGTCGGCCGACCCTGCCCGGTGCTCGGCGAGCGCGTGCATGCCTTCGTCTGCACCGACGATCCCGCGCTCGAGGCCGAGGCGGTGCGAGCCTGGTGCGCCGGACGACTCGCCGACTACAAGGTTCCCGAGACCGTCACCCTCACGCGCGAGCCGCTGCCGCGCAATCCGAACGGCAAGCTGCTCAAGCGGCTGCTGCGCGAGGCGATCGCCGCGCAGTGCGCCGCGCAGTGAGCCGCGCGCTCGCGCTATCCTTCCGGGTCCGGTCGTCCCGTGCGCGGCGCGGCGCGATCTCCCAATACTCCCGAGCAGACCCCGTGAGCCACCTTCCCGCACCCGAATACGTTCGCGCGATCGCCCCCTACCAGGCGGGCAAGCCGATTTCCGAGCTGGCACGCGAATACGGGCTCGATCCGGACCGGATCGTCAAGCTCGCGTCGAACGAGAATCCGCTCGGCATGCCGGAGT
>DASWVL010000062.1:0-3511 GCA_036406255.1 Zeimonas sp. | reverse complement strand
TGCTCAAGCTCGCGCAGACCGTCGCACTGCTCTCGCAGCTCGATCGCCGCGACGCGGATCCGGATGCTGTGCGACTGACGACGATCCACGCCGCGAAGGGACTCGAGTTCGCGCACGTCTTCGTCGTCGGTTGCGAAGAGGGGCTGCTGCCGCATCGGGGCGACGCGCCCTCGCCGGCGGCGTCCGACGACGAGGGCGGCGACGCGAACGAAGCGGCGCGCAACGCGCGTGACATTTCGCACGCCTGCGCGCAGGAGCAGCGCATCGAGGAGGAGCGTCGCCTGATGTACGTCGCGGTGACGCGCGCGCAGCGCAGCCTCACGCTCACCTGGTGCCGCAGGCGCAAGCGCGGCCGGGAGCCGCTCGCCCAGCTTCCGTCGCGTTTCCTCGCAGAGATGCAGCTGGAGGCGTCGCCCGGGCCCTCGCAGGCGGTGAGCCAGGAGGCGGGCAAGGCGCGCCTCGCCAGCCTGCGCGCGATGCTCGAGCGCCCGGTTCCGGCGCGGCCCGGGGGATGAGCGCGCGCAAGCCGCCGCGCATGCGACTCGCGGCGTGTACCACACGCCGGCTGCCGCGCATCCCGATCCGCCGTCCGGTCGTCCGGAGCGCGGGTGCGCCGCAGCGACGGCTCGGCGATGCTCGCGAAGGATTCGCCGGCCGAAGCCGCGCACATCGCGTCGGCGGTCGCCACCTGATTCGGGGACATGCTCGGACTGCCTGCCATGGGAAGGACGGCGCTCGCGCGCTCGCTGCGGCCGGTCGCGCTCGCGCTGCGACCTGCCTGGACGCAGCGCAGTCGCCAGACGCTGTGCCTTGCCGGCTGGCTGCTTCTGTGGCTGCTGTGCGTCTTTCCGGTCGGCGAACCGTGGCCGACGGACTCGAGCGGCGCTGCGGCCTCGTCCGACACGCTGTCGCGTGCCGTGCTGTGGTTCGCGTTCTCGGTCCTCGGCATCGAACTGATCCTCGCGTTCGTCGAACGCGAGGCGAGTGACGCCCGCCTGCGGCGCGCCCTGCGGCTGTCGCCGATGATCGGCTTCGGCGTCGCGCTGCTCGGCGTCGCGCTGTTCGAATCGCTGCGCCTGGCCGAGGCGGGCTACGTCGCGACGGCGCTCGTCGTCGGCGTGCTCGTCGGCGCGGCCTCCGCGCGCTCGCCGCTCACCCAGTTGCCGATGATCGTCTTCGCGCTCGGCGCGACGCTGCACGCCGTCGGCATCGCGTCGGGCGTCGACACCGCAGCTGCGCCGCCGGTCGCCGGACCGCTCGATTCCAATCCGGGTGCCTTCGCTTTCCTCGCCTGCATGCTCGGGGTCGCCGCGAGGACCGCGTGGGCCGAGCGACGGAACCGGCTGGTTCGGCAGCGAAACCTGGTCGACTCGGCGCGCAAGTATCGGCACGTCTACTATTCGGCGCCGGTCGCGCTGCTGTCGGTCGATCCGGCCGGGCAGATCCATCGATGGAACGACCTCGCCGCCCAGTTGTTCCGCGGCGAGCTGCGACAGGGGCGCGTCAACACGCTGGGCGCGCTGCTCGGCGAGGGGCGTGCCTCCGCACTGCTCTCGCAGACGGTTACGCAGGGGCGCCATAGCAGCGAGGTGCGCATCGCGTCCGGCGACGACGAGCGCATCGTCGACGTCGATGCACTGCTTGCCGCCGACGCCATCGAGATCAGTTTCGTCGACGTGACCGAACGCACGCTGCTCGCGCAGACGCTCGAGCACATGGCGTATCACGACCCGCTGACCGAACGGCTGAACCTGCGCGGGCTCGAGCGCGAGCTGCAGAGCGTCTCCGATCGGGTCGCCTGCGGCGCCCACGCCTCGCTGTTCTACGTCGACCTGCATCGCTTCAAGGCGATCAACGACGTCTTCGGCCACGCAGCCGGCAACTCGCTCGTCATCGAAGTTGCGCGAAGGATCGAGGCGAGCGTGCCGCAGTCGTCGCGCATCGCGCGCCTGGGAGGCGACGAATTTCTCGTCGTCCTGCCCGACTGCCCGCTCGAGGACGCGCGCGGCGTTGCGCAGGCGGCGCTGTCGGCGATCGTCGATTCCGTCTACGAGGTCGACGGCAAGCGCGTGCGCGTCGACGCGAGCACGGGCGTCGTCGAATTCGCCCCCGACATGAGTGTGGCCGAACTCATCGCGTATGCCAACGCCGCGTGCCGCGAGGCGCGCAGGAACCAGGGCAGCGGCGTCGTCGCCGCGCAGTCGTCGGGCGAGCACCTCGCCCGCTATCGCGCCGAAGTGGCGCTCGGGCTGCGTCTTCGCACGAGCCTGCCGGTGGAGCGCATCGCCGTCTTCGCGCAGCCGATCGTCCCGCTGCGACGGCCGGGGCGCGAGCACGAGTCGATGTCCTACGAGGTGCTGCTGCGGGAGCGCGACGAGAACGGCGCCATCCTGCCGCCCGGCCGGTTGATCGCCGCGGCCGAGCGCCACGGCGCGATGCGGCGCATCGACTGGCACATGCTCGAGTGCACGCTGAAGCACCTCGACGCGAACCGTGAGCACGCGGCGTCGATCGACTTCGTCACCGTGAACCTGAGCGGCATCTCGCTGAACGACGAGCGGTTTCTTTCCGAGGCGCACGCGCTGTTGCGCAACTGCCCCGAGGTCGCCCCTCGCGTGTGCCTGGAAATCACCGAGTCGATCGCGATGTTCGACGTACGCGGCACACGGCGCTTCGTCGAGAAGATGCGCTCGCTCGGCGTTCGCATCGCGCTCGACGATTTCGGCGCCGGCTATTCGTCGTTCGCGTATCTGCGCGAACTGCCGGCGTCGCTGGTGAAGATCGACGGCCAGTTCATGCCCGGCATCGACGCGCAGCCGCGCAACCAGGTGATCGTCAGCGGCATTCGCCGGCTCACCGAGGAACTGGGCATGGCCTGCGTGGCCGAGTGGGTCGAGGACGTGGCCGCGCTCGCCTTCCTGTTGCGCGTCGAGATGGACTACGCGCAGGGCTTCGTGCTGGCCAGGCCGCAACCGATCGAGCACTGGCTGGACGAACGGGTCGATCTCGCCCCGCTCGAAGCCGCGCGCGAGCAGCCGGACGTGCCGCGCTCGGCGAACGTGCTCCCGCTGCGCGACGCGGGCGCGCACGCCCGCAGCGGGCGTTCCTGCGGCGCCGCCGGCGCTTCCGCCCGGGCGGCATCGACATGAACGCGCCCGAGGCTTTCGCCGCCGCAGGCGAAACGACATCGCTCTGCGCCGGGCAGCGCCTGGGCGATTTCCTCATCACGCGCGTCGTGGGACAGGGCGGCTTCGGCATCGTCTACGAGGCGGAGGACCTGACGCTGCAGCGCCGCGTCGCGATCAAGGAATACATGCCGTCGCAGCTCGCCGCGCGCATCGGAGGCACGGTGAACGCCGTGTCGGACCGGTACGCGAAGACCTTCGAGCTGGGCCGTCGCAGCTTCCTCGCCGAGGCGCGCCTGCTCGCGCAGTTCCGCCATCCGGGCCTGCTCGAGGTGCTGCACTTCTGGGAGCAGAACGGCACCGCGTACATGGTGATGCCGTTCTAC
>DASWVL010000061.1:0-7508 GCA_036406255.1 Zeimonas sp. | reverse complement strand
CACCAGCACCGTGCTGCCGCCGCTGCGCGGACAGAACGAGGTCCAGGTCGAAGGCGGGACGATGACCGTGCGTGAATCGGTGCTCGGCCAGACGCTGCCGTTCTCGCTGTGCGGGCTGCCCACGCTCACGATCCCGCTCGGCCTCGTCGACGGTCTGCCCGTCGGCCTGCAGGTGGTCGCGCGCCGAGACGGCGACGCGACGCTGCTCGCATTGGGCCGGTGGATCGAAGGGAAAGCGTAGCGACGCCATCGAACGGCGGCCGTCGTTCGCTCGCGGGACGGATCCGGTCGCGCTTCAGAGCCCGTGCTCGCCGTAGAACGAACCGATGTCCATGCGCGTCCCGCTCGCTGCGCCGGGGTGCTCACCGGGCGTCTGCCACTTGCCTGCTCCTGTTCAAAAGAGGGGTCGGTCGCGTCGACGAGCACGAGCTCGGCGTCCTCGAGTGATCGCCTGAAGCATCCGCGAGATCAGCGGCGGCTGCCGACGACCGACGACGACCGCTGGGCGGCCTCGGTATCCGCGAGGAGAGCGCCCACCTCGACGACGAGATGGTCGACGAGCGCGCGGACCGAAGGACGCAGTCCTTTGCGTGTGGTGAACACCAGATGCACGATGTCGGCGGGCGTCGACCACTCGGGAAGCACGTCGACCAGTTCACCCGACTGCAGGCGGCGCCGGCAGAGGTGGCTCGGCAACAGCGCAATGCCGACGCCGTGCAAGGCCGCCTCGAGCAGCGGCGCGCTGTCGCCGCTGGCCAGCCGCGGCTGCTGCACGATGCTGGCGGTGCCGCCGTCGACATGGACGAACTGCCACTCGACAGCGCGGGTGTCGGCCTGCAGCGCGATCGTCGGCAGTCTCGGGATGTCCTCGAGGCGCGACACGGGGTGCCGTTCGAGGAAGTCCGGACTCGCCACCAGTGCGAGATGGGTCTTGCCGAGCGGACGCGCGATCATCGAACGCTCGTCGTCGATGCGTTGCCGCGCGCGCATTGCCACGTCGATTCCTTCCTCGATCAGGTCGACCCGCCGGTTGATGACGTGCAGTTCGAGGTTCACCTTCGGATAGCGGAGCAGGAATCCGGGCAGTACGTCGCCGACGAGTTCGTGCAGCACGCCCTGCGGGCAGCTCATGCGCACGCTGCCGCCCGGTTCGCCGGTGGCGTGCGCCGCGACCGCTTCGGCGGCATCGGCGCTCTCGAGCATCGCGACGCAATGCGCGTGGAACTCGCGTCCCACGTCGGTCACGCGGAAGCGCCGTGTCGAACGTTCCAGCAATTTCAGCTGCAGGCGGTTCTCCAGCCGAGAAACCGACTTGCTCAGGCTCGATTTCGGAATTCCGGTTGCACGCGAGGCCGCGGTAAAGCCGCCGTGCCGGACCACGGCGGCGAAATGAGCGAGTTCCTTGAGGTCGTACACAAGGGTATTGTTTCCATGTTTGGACAGTTTGTCCAATTTTCGCCGATTTATCGGCTCTTCGTTCCCAAGTAAGCTTCATTCACCGCAACACTGAAGCACAGGGAGAACCTCATGAAAGGCATCCACAAGTTCGGAATCGCCGCCGCCGTCGCTCTCGTCACCGTGGGCGTCCAGGCGCAGACCGTCGAGACCGACTACCCGTTCGTCGGCGGTACCGCCCTTGCTGCGGAGCGCACGATCGATTCGCGTGACCTGCAGCCGGCGGAACCGCTGCTCGTGCAGTCGAACGCGGAAGGTCCGAAGTTCGTCGTGAGCGAACGTGCGCAAACCTCGTCGAGCGACGCGGTTCGTTCGAGGGCGACGGTCCGCTTCCTGCAGGCACCGGACGTCGAGTATCCGGCGAGCTGAACCGGCGAATCGCCGAAGGAAGCGTAGAACGAACGGGCCTCGCCGCGCCGGTGGCGGGGCCCGTTTCGTCAAGCACGAAAGGAGATCGAGATGGGGCTGCTCTTCGAAGGAAAGTGGGTCGACCGCTGGTACGACACGACGTCGACCGGGGGTCGCTTCGTACGCAGCGAAGCGCAGTTTCGCAACTGGGTCACGCCGGACGGAAGTCCGGGGCCGAGTGGCGAGGGAGGCTTTCGCGCGGAGGCCGGCCGCTACCATCTGTACGTTTCGCTGGCCTGTCCGTGGGCGCACCGCACGCTGATCCTGCGCGCGCTCAAGGGGCTCGACGAGGCGATCGGCGTCTCGGTCGTCCATCCGCTGATGGCGGAGAACGGCTGGACCTTCGATCCGTTTCCCGGTGTCGTTCCCGATCCGGTGGGCGACGCGCACTACCTGTACGAGGTCTATCTGCGCGCCAGGCGCGACTACAGCGGCCGCGTCACGGTGCCGGTGCTATGGGACCTCGAGCGCTCGACGATCGTCAGCAACGAGTCGTCCGAGATCGTGCGGATGCTGAACGGTGCGTTCGATGCGATCGGTGCGAAGCCCGGCGACTACGCCCCGGCCGAACGGCTGAACGAGATCGATGCGATCAACGCAAGGGTCTACGACACGATAAACAACGGCGTATACAAGGCCGGCTTCGCCACCGAGCAGAGCGTCTACGAGCGCGAGGTGACGACGCTCTTCGAATCGCTCGACGTGCTCGAATCGACGCTGTCCTCCCGGCGCTACCTGCTCGGCGAGCGCATCACCGAATGCGACTGGCGGCTGTTCACGACGCTCGTGCGCTTCGACGCCGTCTATCACGGCCACTTCAAGTGCAACCTGCGTCGCCTGGTCGACTACCCGAATCTGTGGGCCTACGCGCGCGAGCTGTATCAATGGACCGGCGTGATGGGGACGGTGAACTTCCAGCACATCCAGCACCACTACTACCGCAGCCATCCGACGATCAACCCGAACGGCATCGTTCCGCTCGGGCCGATCGTCGACTGGAACGCGCCGCACCGGCGCGGCGCCTGACGCGTAGCGCTGCGGCCGCGACGGTGTCCGGGCGCACGCCGCACCCGCACCCGCGCGCACTGCCCAGGCGCCCGTTCAGCGCGGCGCCATCCGGATCGCGCCGTCCAGGCGGATCGTCTCGCCGTTGAGCATCGTGTTCTGGAAGATCTGCTCGACGAGTTGCGCGTATTCCTCGGGGCGGCCCAGGCGCGAGGGGAAGGGCACCTGACGGCCGAGCGACTCCTGCACGTCCTTCGGCAGGCTGTCCATCAGCGGGGTCAGGAACAGGCCTGGTGCGATGGTGACGACGCGAACGCCGTCGCGCGACAGGTCGCGCGCGATCGGCAGCGTCATGCCGACGATGCCGCCCTTGGAAGCCGAGTACGCGGCCTGCCCGATCTGTCCGTCGAAGGCCGCGACCGATGCGGTGTTGACGACGACGCCGCGTTCGCCTTCGTCGTTCGGTTCGTTGCGCACCATCGCGGCGGCGGCGACGCGGATCATGTTGAAGGTGCCGATGAGGTTGACCGTGATCACCTTCGTGAACAGGTCGAGCCGGTGCGGCCCGTCCTTGCCAACCGTCTTCGCCGCCGGGCCGATCCCCGCGCAGTTCACCAGTCCGACCAGGCGGCCCATCGTGCCGGCGGCATCGACCGCGGCCTGCGCGTCGGCCTCGGCGGAGACGTCGCATCGAACGAAACGGGTGGCCGGGCCGAGCTCGTCGACCAGCTGCCTGCCGAGCGCTTCGTTCACGTCCGCCACCAGCGCCTTGCCGCCCGCGGCGACGATGCGGCGCACGGTTGCGGCGCCGAGCCCGGACGCGCCGCCGGTGACGAGTACCACGTTGTTCGAGATCTGCATCGGATCCTCCACGGAAGTCGATTCGAATTACAGCACACCACGGGATGACGACGCCCGCCGGCTCGCGATACCGTAGCGGTGCACGCGCGTGTTCGGCCCCGGTCGCGCACATCGGGTACCGTGCGCGACGAACGCAGGGAAGGTCGAGGAGCGGGACGAGATGGATTGCTTCCTCCAGTACTGGCGCACCCTCGTGAGCAGCGACGAGTCTCTGCCGCTGTTCGAGGCGGCGCTCGCGATCGCGCAGGACGAGTACCCCAGGTTGTCGATGCCCGAGGTGCTTGCGCGCGTCGACGGCTTCGCGCTGTCGTTGCGCAGGCGCGTCTCGAAGCTGCGCCAGCCGATCGCGCGCGTCGACGCGCTGCGCGAGCATTTCGCCGACGAACTCGGCTTTCGCGGCAACGCGAACGATTTCCACGATCCCGAGAACAGCTACCTGAATCGGGTGATCGAGCGTCGGCTCGGCATTCCGATCAGCCTGTCCGTGCTGTATCTCGAGCTTGCCGAGCAGGCCGGCGTCCCCGCGTGCGGCGTCGGATTTCCGGGGCACTTCCTCGTTCGCCACGACGTCGCCGGACGCAGCGTCATCGTCGACGTCTTCGCGGGCGCGCGCGTGCTCACGCACGACGACCTGGAATACCGGCTGCTGCCGTACGCGTCGGGCGACCGGCGCGAGGCGAGCCGCATGCTCGGCGCGGTGCTGCCCGCGGCGAGCGGTCGCGAGATCCTCGCGCGCATGTTGCGCAACCTGCGGGCCATCCACGGCGAGCGCGGGGACGTGCGTCGGCTCAGGGCGGTCGAACGCCGGCTCGCCGTGCTGGAGGAAACGGGGGGTTGAATGCGAAACCGGCGGCGCATTCGCGCCGCCGGGGCAGCGGAGCCGGTGCTTTCGCAGCGGCTTCGGTGCCGGCACTGGTGTGCCGGCGCTTCGGTCGTCTACTGGGAGTACAGCACCGCGATCAGCGGCACGATCAGCAGCGCGACGATGTTGATGATCTTGATGAGCGGGTTCACCGCAGGGCCGGCGGTGTCCTTGTAGGGATCGCCCACCGTGTCGCCGGTGACCGCCGCCTTGTGCGCCTCGGAGCCCTTGCCGCCGAAGTTGCCTTCCTCGATGTACTTCTTGGCGTTGTCCCAGGCACCGCCGCCGGTGCACATCGAGATCGCGACGAACAGCCCGGTGACGATCGTGCCCATCAGCACGCCGCCCAGCGCCTCCGGGCCGAGCAGCAGGCCGACCAGCACCGGAACGACGACCGGCAGCAGCGACGGGATCATCATCTCCTTGATCGCGGCCCCGGTGAGCAGGTCGACCGCGCGCGAGTAGTCGGGCTTGGCGGTGCCTTCCATGATGCCGCGGATCTCGCGGAACTGGCGGCGCACTTCCTCGACCACCGAGCCGGCGGCACGGCCGACAGCTTCCATCGCCATCGCGCCGAACAGGTACGGGATCAGTCCGCCGATGATCAGCCCGACGATGACCATGTGGTTCGACAGGTCGAAGCTCGCGACGATGTTCGCCGATTCGAGCGCGTGCGTGTAGTCGGCGAAGAGCACGAGCGCGGCCAGGCCCGCCGAGCCGATCGCGTAGCCTTTCGTGACGGCCTTCGTCGTGTTGCCGACCGCGTCGAGCGGGTCGGTGATGTTGCGCACCGACTCGGGCAGATGCGACATCTCGGCGATGCCGCCGGCGTTGTCGGTGATCGGCCCGTACGCGTCGAGCGCGACGATGATCCCGGCCATCGACAGCATCGACGTGGCCGCGACGGCGATGCCGTACAGGCCGCCGAGCCAGTAGGCGGAGATGATCGCCGCGCAGACGAACAGCACCGGCCAGGCGGTGGACTTCATCGAGACGGCCAGGCCGGCGATGATGTTCGTTCCGTGGCCGGTGGTCGACGACTGCGCCACGTAGCGCACCGGCTTGTACTCGGTGCCGGTGTAGTACTCGGTGACCCAGACGATGAGCCCGGTGAGCACCATGCCGACCACCACGCACAGCCACAGGTACAGCACCGAAGTGCCCGAGCGGGCGAGGTCGCCGTCGCCGAACATCCACGCGGTGATCGGGTAGGCGACGACGGTGGCGATGCCGCCCGCCCAGATCAGGCCCTTGTAGAGGGCGCCCATGATGTTCGTCTGGCCGGGCGCAGCCTTCACGAACATCGCGCCGATGATCGACGCGATGATCGACAGGCCGCCGAGGGCCAGCGGATAGACGACCGCCTGCGCCTCGGCGCCCTTGATCATCAGCGAGCCGAGCAGCATCGTCGCGATCAGCGTGACCGCGTAGGTCTCGAAGAGGTCGGCCGCCATCCCGGCGCAGTCGCCGACGTTGTCGCCGACGTTGTCGGCGATCACCGCCGGGTTGCGCGGGTCGTCCTCGGGAATTCCGGCCTCGACCTTGCCGACGAGGTCCGCGCCGACGTCGGCGCCCTTCGTGAAGATGCCGCCGCCCAGTCGCGCGAAGATCGAGATCAGCGACGAGCCGAACGCCAGGCCGATCAGCGGACGAATGACGTCGTGCAGCGAGACGACGGTGCCGAGTCCGTGCGGGGCCGACGCGACGAGCAGCCCGTAGTAGCCGGCGACGCCGAGCAGGCCGAGGCCGACGACGAGCATGCCGGTGATCGCACCGCCGCGGAACGCGACCGCGAGCGCGTCACCGAGGCCGCGCGTGGCGGCCTGCGCGGTGCGCACGTTCGCGCGGACCGAGACGTTCATGCCGATGTAGCCGGCCGCACCCGAGAGGATCGCGCCGATGGCGAAGCCGATCGCGGTGGACAGGCCGAGCCCCGGAACCAGCCAGATGATGACGAAGAGAACGACGCCGACGACTGCGATCGTGCGGTACTGCCGGTTCAGGTACGCCTTCGCGCCCTGCTGGATCGCCGCAGCGATCTCCTGCATCCGTGCGTTGCCCGCGTCGAGCGACAGGATCCAGCGGCTCGATACGACGCCGTAGATCACTGCAGCCAGCCCGCAGGCCAGAGCGAGCCACAGGCCCGCCGAGGTAGCCGTCATGAGTGGACCTCCATCCGATTCCGGTTGTGATGTGAAGAGCTACGAAAACTTCGGGAAACGACGCACCGCAGCGCAGGGCGCCGCGAGTTTACTGGAGCGCGGCGAAGACACGAGCGGTGATCTCGTCGACGCTGCCGACGCCCGACACTTTTCTGCAACGGGGAGCGGCGGCGTCGCCGGAGCGTTCCCAGTCGGCGTAGTAATCGACGAGCGGGCGCGTCTGCGCGTGATAGACGGCAAGGCGCTTGCGGACGGTTTCCTCGCGATCGTCGTCGCGCTGGATCAGGTCTTCGCCGGTGACGTCGTCCTTGCCGGGCGTGCGGGGCGGATTGAACCGGACGTGGTAGGTGCGGCCGCTGGCGGCGTGCACGCGCCGACCGCTCATGCGTTCGATGATCTCGGCGTCGGGCACGTCGATCTCGAGCACGTAGTCGAGCGCGACGCCGGCGCTCTTCATCGCGTCGGCCTGCGGGATGGTGCGCGGGAAGCCGTCGAACAGGTAGCCGTTGGCGCAGTCGGGCTGGCGCAGGCGCTCTTCGACCAGGCCGATGATGATGTCGTCGGATACGAGCGCGCCCGCGTCCATCACCTTCTTCGCGGCCAGCCCGAGAGGCGTTCCGGCCTTGACGGCGGCGCGCAGCATGTCTCCGGTGGAGATCTGCGGAATGCCGTATTTCTTCGTGATGAACGCGGCCTGCGTGCCTTTGCCCGCTCCGGGTGCGCCGAGAAGGATCAGACGCATGTTGTGCCTGCCG
>DASWVL010000060.1:0-6089 GCA_036406255.1 Zeimonas sp. | reverse complement strand
AGGTTCCGACGATGAGGGTGCTGCGCCGATACCTCGGCCTGCAGATCGGCGTTGCGGTGGCGTTCGTGCTGGTCGGCTTCCTCGCGCTGTTCGCGTTCTTCGACTTCATCAACGAACTCGACGACGTCGGTCGCGGCGGCTACCGGCTGCCGCATGCGGTGGCCTTCGTGCTGCTCGGGCTGCCGGCCCACGTCTACGAACTGATGCCGATCGCCGCGCTGATCGGCACGATCTACGCACTCGCGCAGTTCGCGTCGAACTCCGAGTTCACGGCGATGCGCGCCGCCGGTCTCGGGCGACGCCAGGCGCTGTCGACGATCGCGAGCATCGGACTCGTCTTCGCGCTGCTGACGGCGCTCGTCGGCGAGGGGCTCGCACCGTCGTCCGACCGGCTTGCGCAGAAGCTGCGCCTGACCTCGATCGGCGCCTCGGCGGGCGGGCAGTTCCGCTCGGGCCTCTGGCTGAAGGATTCGGTGCGCGACAAGGCGGGCGAGGTCGAGAGGCTTCGTTTCGTCAACATCGGTGAACTGCTGCCCGACGGCACGCTGCGCGACGTCCGCGTCTTCGAGTTCGACCCCCGGATGCGGCTCTCGGAGCTGGTCGAGGCGCGCACGGCCCACTACGCGCCCCCCGACGCGTGGCGGCTCGAGGACGTCGAATCGACGCGCTTCGACGAGGTGAGCCTGCCCGGCGATGCGCCGCTGGTGCGCACCGAGCAGGCGCACGAGGCGAGCCGCCTGTGGCGAAGCGAGCTCAACCCGTCGCTGCTCGGCGTGCTGCTCGTGCAGCCCGACCGGATGTCCGCGCTCGCGCTGTACCGCTATGTTCAGCACCTCGAGGAGAACCGGCAGGACGCCGCGCAGTACGAGATCGCGCTGTGGAAGAAGATCGTCTATCCGCTCGCGGTCGTCGTGATGATGTCGCTCGCGCTGCCCTTCGGGTACCTGCAGGCGCGTGCCGGCGGCATCGGCTACAAGGTATTCGCCGGCGTGATGCTCGGCATCGCCTTCCATTTCCTGAACGGGCTGTTCTCGCACCTCGGACTGCTCAACACGTGGCCCGCGCTCGTCTCGGTCAGCATCCCGAGCATCGCCGCCTTCGTGCTCGCGCTCGGGATGCTCGCCTGGGTGGATCGCACCCGGTGAGCGCGCCGCCGCCTTCCGGCTGCGCCTCAACCGCGATCCCGCTCGACCCGCAGCGCAACGCCGTGGGTCGGGCGTTTGGGAAAACCCGGATTCCCGGACTGGAGAAATGCGTGGACGCCCGCGCGACCGTCGATTAGGATGGCCGACATTCGAGGAGGAGGAGGGGCAGCGAACGCTGCCGTAGTGGCAGCGGTCTCTGCCGTTTCGGCGGCAGTTTCTGCCGTTTTCGGGGCGCACAGTAATGTGCGCCCTTTTTCTTGGGTTTTCGTGCAGGCGCCGTGCGCCGGGCGCGTCCCGATGCGCCGCCTGCGCAGGCGGTGCCGGCCGTTCCGATGATGTCGACTTTCGAACGCGCGTTCGGCGACGCCGAACGTGCGCGCCGCAGCTTCTGGTTCGCACTGCTCGTGCTCACCGCGCTTCGCGCGTGGTTCGCCGCCGCGTTGCCGATGACGAGCGACGAAGCCTATTTCGTGCAGTGGGGGCGCTACCCCGACTGGGGCTTCTACGACCACCCGCCGATGATCGGCTGGTGGCTCGCGGTGCTCGAGCGCGTCTCCGACAGCAGCTTCGTGCTGCGGCTGCCGGCGCTGCTGGCACCCCCGCTGATCGCCGCGCTCGGATGGGCGCTGCTGCGGCATCGAAGCGAGACGCTCGCCTGGTCGACGGCGACGCTGCTGCTGCTCGTGCCGCTGAATGCGTGGAACGTCGCGATCACGACCGACATTCCGCTGATGCTGTTCGCCGCGCTCACCGTCGCGCTGTACCTGCGTGCACTCGACAGCGGCAGGTCGCTCGACTTCCTGCTGACCGGCTTGGCGCTGTCCGGGGCGCTGCTGTCGAAATACTTCGCCGGGCTGCTCGCGATCGCGCTCTTCGTGCACGCGGTGTCGCGCCCGACGCGGTCATCGCTGCGCGGCCTTCTCTGGATCGTCGTGGGCTCGCTGCCGGCCGCTGCGATCCAGATCGCGTGGAACGCGCAGAACTGCTGGCCGAACGTGATGTTCAACCTGGTGAACCGGCACGGCGACGCGGGCTTGTCGTGGCGAACGCCGCTGCTGTATGCGGTGAGCGTGGCCTACGTGCTCACGCCGCCGGTGGCTTGGCGGCTGCTGCGCGGCCCGCGCGAGGCGCCGCCCGTGACGGGCGAGCGTGCCGTGCGCGATCGTCGGGCGCTTCGCTTTCTCGCGCTCGTGCCGCTGGCGATCTTCGCGCTGCTGTCGCTCGTCAAGACGATCGGCCTGCACTGGCTCGCCAGCTTCGTCTTCCCCGCGGTGCTGTGGTTCGCGCTCGCGACGAGCGCACGGACGATGGCGCGCGCGCTCGCCTTCGCGGCGGTGTTCGCGCTGCTGCACTGGGTCGCGATCGGGGTGCTCGCCGCGCTGCCCATCGAGACCTTCCGCGCGTGGAGCAGCTATCCCGGCCTCGTGATGACCGCGCGCGGCGGCGAACTCGCTGCCGCGCTCGCGCCGTGGCGAGCGACGCACGTCATCGCCTCCGACGGGTATTCGCCGGCGGTGACGATCGGGCACGCGCTCGACGAGCACGTGATCGTGTTCGGCCCGGGGACCAGCCATGCGCGCCACGACGACATCCTGACCGACTTCCGTGCGCTCGACGGCGAGGACATCCTCATCGTGCGCCGGCGCGCAGACCGCATCGGAGAGTTCGACGGGTATTTCGACCGGGTGGAGCATCGGACGATCACGATCCGGGGCGCGACCTTCCACCTGGTGGACGGCCGCGGCTTCCGCTACGAGGCGTATCGCGACCGCGTGCTCGACGAGGTGCGCAGGCGTTATTACGCCGTGCCGTGCTGGCTGCCCGGCGACGCGTGCTATTTTTGCGATCGCTATTTCCCCGACCGATCGTGCCGGGCGCCCTGATCCGGGCGCCGGGCACGCCTGCCCGCGTCTTCCGATGAACCTTCAGCAGCTCCGCTTCCTGCGTGAAACCGCGAATCACGGCTTCAGCCTGACGCGTGCCGCGCACGCGATCGGCACCTCGCAACCGGCGCTCTCGCGCGCCATCCTCGAGCTGGAAGCCGAGCTGGGCGTCGACGTCTTCGTGCGGCACGGCAAGCGCATCCTCGGCTTCACCGATCCCGGACGTGCCGTGTTCGAGCGCGCCGAGCGCGTACTCGCCGAGATCGACGGCATCGAACGCGTGACGGCCGACTACCGGGCGCGCGACGACGGCGAACTGCGCGTCGCCACCACGCACACGCAGGCGCGCTACGCGTTGCCGAACGTCGTCCGCGAGTTTCGCCGGCGTTATCCGGCGGTGCATCTCACGCTGCTGCAGGGCAGCCCGAGCCAGATCACGCAGCTGGTGCTGTCGCGCGAAGTCGATTTCGCGATCGCCACCGAGGTGCCCGAGGACGCCGACGAACTGCTCGCCATCCCCGCCTTCGAGTGGGAGCACGTCGTCATCGTGCCGAAGAAGCATCCGCTCGCCGGCCAGCAGCCATCGCTGCATGCGCTCGTGCGGCATCCGCTGATCACCTACGTCGAGGAGTTCGCCGGTCGGCGCCGTATCGATCGCGCCTTCTCCGATGCGGGACTGCGCCCCGACATCGTGCTGTCGGCGATCGATTCCGACGTGATCAAGACCTACGTCGGCATCGGATTGGGCGTGGGCATCGTCACGGGCCTCGCCTGGGACTCGGCGCAGGACCGCGGGCTGGCGATGATGCCGGCCGGTGCACTGTTCGGCATGAACTCGGTCAAGCTCGCCGTGCGTCGCGATGCTTTCCTGCGCGGCTTCGCGCTCAGCTTCATCGAGCTGTTCGTGCCGGGCGTCGACCTGCGCATCTTCGAGCGGCGGGTCGAGGCGCCGCGGTCTGCCCGCGTGCGCACCCCCGGGTAATCCCCCACCCCCGCGAGGCCTGTGTTGACCCGGGTCGGACGGGGGCCGTGCTTATACTTCGGCGGGCGGTGCGGATCTCGCAACGAGCCGCACACGAATGGGGGTGAAGAACGAGAAATGGGCGTCGCGAACGGGCGGACATGGGTAGCCGCGATTGCGCTTTTCGTGGCCACCGGATCGCTTTCCGCGCAGCAGGTGACGCTGAACGTGTCGAGCTGGATGCCCGCCACGCACGTGCTCTCGCAGACGGTCGTCCAGTGGTGCGACGAGGTCGCCGAGGCCACGTCGAAACGCGTCGTCTGCAAGGTCCTGCCGAAGCCGGTCTCGCCGCCGCCCGGAACCTTCGACGCGGTGCGCGAGGGCCTGGCCGACGTCTCGTATTCGGTGCACGGCTACACGCCCGACCGGTACACGCTCTCGCAGCTCGCCGAGCTGCCGTTCTCCGGCGACTCGGCCGAGGCGAACTCGATCGCGTACCAGCGCATCTTCGACCGGTACCTGGCGAGGCTCAACGAGCATCGTGGCCTGAAGGTGATCGCCGTCTTCACGCACGGCCCCGGCCAGCTGTACACGCTGAAGAAGCCGATCGAGTCGCTCGCCGACCTCCAGGGCCTGAAACTGCGCGGCGACGGAGGCATGGTCGCCAGCGTCGGCAAGGCGATCGGCGTGAGCATCGTGCTCAAGCCGTCGACCGAGGCGCAGGAACTGCTCGCATCCGGCGCGATCGACGGGCTGTTCGGCCCGGCCGAGACGATCGATTCGCTGCGCCTGGAGAAGCTGATCCGCTACCGTGTCGTCTTCCCGGGTGGCCTGTACAACACGAGCTTCGCGTTCGTGATGAACCAGGCAACGTGGGACCGCATCGGCACCGCGGACCAGGCGGTGATCGCGCGCTTGTCGGGCGAGCATGCGGCGCGCATGTTCGGCCACGCGTGGGACGACGTCGACCGTCGTGCGCTGGCGGCGATGCAGGCGAACGACGTCCTCGCCAACTTTGCCGATCGCACCTTCGTCGAGGCCGTGCGCGCGCACCTCGCCGATCGAGCTGAAGTGGATCGCCGAGGCGCGCGCCAAGGGGCTCGAGCGACCCGAACAGGTGCTGCGCGAGTTCCGCGCGGAGCTCTCGAAGCTGCAGTGAACCCGCGCCGGGCGCGCTTCGCATGCGTGTATAATCCGCGCTCTTCGGGGCGGTAGCTCAGCTGGGAGAGCGTCGCGTTCGCAATGCGAAGGTCGGGAGTTCGATCCTCCTCCGCTCCACCAAGTCTCCAGGCCCGGTCGCGCACCGGGCTTTTTCATGCGTGCGCCACGCGCACGAGCCCGCGTTCGCGATTCCTTCGAAGGGCTGGCGGCCGATGACGATTGGAATCCTGCGCAACCGCACCTTCGACGAGATCTCGGTCGGCGATCGCGAGAGCCTCGAGCGCACGCTCACCGCGCAGGACATCCAGCTGTATGCGGTGCTCTCCGGCGACGAGAGCGTGCTGCCGCTCGATCCGTCGATCGCTTCGTCGAGCCGCTTCCACTCGGTGCTGTCGCACGGGATGTGGGCGGGCGCGCTGTTCTCCGGGCTCGTCGGAACGAGGCTGCCGGGGCCCGGCAGCACCTATCTCGGGCAGACGCTGCGCTTCGCGGCACCGGTGCGGGTGGGCGACACGCTGAAGATCAGCATCGAGGTGGTCGCCCGTGATGCCGCTACGCGGCGGGTGCGCCTGCAGTGCCGTGCGATGAACCAGATGGGCGAGACCGTCGTGGACGGCGAGGCCGAGGTCGTCGCGCCCGACGAGCGCATCGAGTACTCGCGGGCGGCGCTGCCCGAGGTGCGGCTGTCCGCCGGCAGCGGCGGCCTGCAGCGCCTGCTCGATCACGTCGCCGCCTTCGATCCGATCCGCGTCGCCGTCGTGCATCCCTGCGATGCACTGAGCCTGTCTGCGGCGCTCGATGCGCGCGATGCCGGGTTGATCGATCCGGTGCTCGTCGCGCCGCCCGCACGGTTGCAGGCGGCCGCGCGCGAAGCCGGCGTCGACCTCGCCGCGGTGCGCGTCGAGCCGGTGCCGCACAGCCATGCCGCCGCGGCCCGCG
>DASWVL010000059.1:0-2159 GCA_036406255.1 Zeimonas sp. | reverse complement strand
CTCGTCTCGGGCGCGCTCGAACCCGTTCCGATCGCCGCGGCGCTGTTCTCGCCCGATCGCTGGCTGCTGTGGCTGGGGCTGCTGTTCGTGCTGTCGGTCTACTACTTCCCCACCGGCATCGTCGGGCGACTGCGCGCGCGCGCCCTCGTGCGGAGCCTGCGATGAGCGCGGTCGCGCCTTCGGTCCGGATCGTGCACTCCGGCGCTGTCTCGACGGTGACGCTCGCGCGCGCAGCGATGCGCAACGCCCTCGTCCCCGACCTTCTGCTCGACCTGTGCGTCTCGCTCGAGGAGATCGGCCGGCGCGACGAGACGCGCGCGGTGGTGCTTGCCGCCGACGGCGACTCCTTTTCGATCGGCGCAGACCTGCGCCGCTTCGCGCAGGAGATGCAGGGCGGCGCACTCGAGACCTATTCGGCCGAGTTCGCGGGGTTGCTGAACCAGGCGATCGTCTCGCTGCTGCGACTGCCGCAGCCGGTGGTCGGCGCAGTGCACGGGACGGTCGCCGGCGGTGCGGTCGGCCTCGTGCTCGGCTGCGACGTCGTCGTCGCCGCCGCCGACTGTCGCTTCGATCCGCAGTACGCGCGCGCGGGCTTCACGCCCGACGGCGGCTGGACGGCGCTGCTGCCGCACGTGGTCGGTCGCCGCCGCGCCTCGGCATGCCTGCTGCTCGACCGTGCGCTGACCGCCGACGAGGCCCTCGCCTGCGGCCTGGTCACGCAGCTCGTCGCGCGCAATCGCGTCGCCGACATCGCGCGCGAGGCGGCGCTGCGCATCGCCGCGGCACCCGGCGCGACGATGCGCGAAGGCAAGCGTCTGCTCGCGGGTGACCTCGATTCGACCGAGCGTGCATTGGAAGCCGAGCGCGAACGCTTCGTCGCCACCGTCGGCGGCTTCGATGCGCGCGACGGTGTCGCACGTTTCCTGCGCTCCTGTACCTCGTATCCCGATCCCTGAGCCGACCCCGAGCCGACGCCCGGAGCGCCGCCGGTCCCGCACGAGTGCCGACGTCCCTGCACAGCGCGCGGCGCACGCGTGCTTCGCCCACCGTTGGGCGAGAATGAGTCGTACCGACCGGTCTCCGGGGAGGCTCCGATGCGATTCGTGTCCGCAACCGAAACGACCGCGCGCCCGGCGTGCCGCAGATCTGCCGCGGCCGCGCTCGCCGGCAGCGTCGGTCTCGCTGCCGGCTCGGCGGCACTGGCTGCCGGCCCGGTGCCGCCGATCGACGAGCTGAGCGCAACCGACGCCGTGCGCGCGGTCTGCGAGGGGCGCTTCGACAGCCAGACGCTGATGCAGACCTATCTGGAACGGGCGCGTGCGCGGCCCGACCTGAACGCGTTCATCACGCTCGACGAGGCGCCCGCGCTGCGTGCGGCGCGCGCCGCCGACACTTCGCGCAGCGCCCGCGGCAAGTGCCTGCCGCTCGACGGACTGCCGATCGTCGTCAAGGACAACATCCACGTGGCCGGGCTGCGCAACACGGCGGGTACGCCGGCATTGAAGGACTTCGAGCCGGGTACCGACGCCCCCGTGGTGCGCAAGCTGCGCGATGCCGGCGCGATCGTGATGGGCAAGACGAACATGCACGAGCTGGCCTTCGGCATCAGCGGCTACAACACGGCGTTCAAGACCGGCGAGTCGTACGGCGTGCGCAACGCCTACGATCCGACGCGCATGGCCGGCGGGTCGTCGTCCGGCAACGGAGCGGCGATCGGCGCGCGCATCGCACCGGCCGGCATCGGCACGGACACCGGCGGCTCGGTTCGCATTCCCTGCTCGTTCAACGGGTGCGCGGCGCTGCGGCCCACTGTCGGGCGCTATCCGCAACGGGGCATCACGCCGATCTCGCATACGCGCGACACGGCCGGGCCGATGGGCGTGTCGATGACCGACGTCGAGCTGCTCGATCGCGTGATCAGCGGCAATGCGCCGGAGCAGGCGGCCGCGCTCGGTGGGGTGCGCCTGGGCATCGTCGCGCCGCTGTTCGCCGATCTCGACGCCGACACGAAGGAGGCGGTCGATGCCGCGCTCGAGAAACTGCGCGGTGCGGGCGTGACGCTCGTCGACGTCGAGATGCCGCAGCTGATGGAGCTGAACGGCAAGGTCGGGTTTCCGCTGGCGCTGTTCGAGGCGCACGACGACGTCGCCGGCTACCTG
>DASWVL010000058.1:0-1507 GCA_036406255.1 Zeimonas sp. | reverse complement strand
AGCGCTTACAATCGGAACACCCTGGCCGAAGTTCGAGCGCCGCTCCGTGACCGTTCATCGTACCGCCTATACGCCGCCGCCCTGGCTCGTCGACGACGTCCGGCTGGTCTTCGATCTCGATCCCCGGCGCACCCGGGTACAGGCGCTGCTGTCGGTGCGTCGCAATCCCCAGGCCGCGCCCGATGCGCCGCGGGCGCTCGTGCTCGACGGGGAACAACTCGAACTGCTCGATCTGCGCATCGACGGCCGCCCGCTGGAGCCCGCCGCGTACCGGCTCGACGATCGCTCGCTCACGATCGAACGCCTGCCCGAGCGCTGCGAAATCGGCACGGTGGTATGCATCGACCCGCAGGCGAACACCGCGCTGAGCGGCCTGTACCGTTCGAACGGCGGCTATTTCACGCAGTGCGAAGCGCAGGGCTTTCGTCGCATCACCTGGTTCCCCGACCGGCCCGACGTGATGGCCCGCTACACGGTCACCCTGCGCGCACCGCGCGAGAGCTGCCCGGTGCTGCTGTCGAACGGCAACCTCGTCGACGCCGGGAGCGTCGAGCGCGAGGGCGTGGGCGACGACCCGGCCGCGCAGGACGAATGGCACTGGGCCACCTGGCACGACCCCTTTCCCAAGCCGAGCTACCTGTTCGCTGTCGTCGCCGCGCGCCTCCACGCCACCGAGCGGCGGCTGCGAACGCGTTCCGGCCGCGAAGTGCTGCTGCAGGTGTGGGTGGAACCGGGCAACGAGGCGCGCACCGGTCACGCAATGGCGTCGCTCGAGCGCGCGATCCGCTGGGACGAGCAGCGTTTCGGCCTCGAGCTCGACCTCGATCGCTTCATGATCGTCGCCGTGAGCGACTTCAACATGGGGGCGATGGAGAACAAGGGACTGAACATCTTCAACGCGAAATACGTCTTCGCCGATTCGCACATCGCCACCGATCACGACTTCGCCGCGGTCGAATCGGTCGTCGGTCACGAGTACTTCCACAACTGGACGGGCAATCGCGTCACCTGCCGCGACTGGTTCCAGCTCACGCTGAAGGAAGGCCTCACCGTCTTTCGCGACCAGGAATTCTCGGCGGACATGCTGGCTGCGCGCGGCGGCGCGACGGCCTCCGAGAGCGCCGACGTGAAAGCGCGAAACGAATCGAGCGCGCGCGCCGTCAAGCGCATCGAGGACGTGCGCGTGCTGCGCTCGGCGCAGTTCGCCGAGGACGCCGGCCCGATGGCGCATCCAATCCGGCCCGACGCCTACGAAGAGATCGACAACTTCTACACCGTCACCGTCTACGAGAAAGGCGCCGAAGTCATCCGGATGCTGCAGACGCTCGCCGGCCGCGACGGCTTCCGGCGCGGGCTCGATCTCTACTTCGAACGCCACGACGGACAGGCGGTTACCTGCGACGATTTCGTCTCGGCGATCGGCGATGCGAACGGGCTCCCGCTCACGCAATTCCGCCGGTGGTACTCGCAGGCGGGAACCCCGCGCGTGCGGGCGCGCGGCCGCTAC
>DASWVL010000057.1:0-1595 GCA_036406255.1 Zeimonas sp. | reverse complement strand
GGAACTTGTCGCGGGATTTCGCCGCGAAGCGGCGCGACAGCCACGCCTGATCCTCGGCGAGGATGTTCACTGCGAAGTGCGTCGCCGCCTCGAATGCGCGCAGGCTCGCGCTGTGCGACGCGAGCGCCCACAGCACCAGCGGCGGGTCGAGCGAAAGCGACGTGTACGAGTTCACCGTCAGTCCGGCGAAGCTTCCGTCGGGCGCGCGCGTGGTCACGACGGTGACGCCGGTCGGGAAGCAGCCGAACGCGCGGCGCAGCATCAGGGAATCGGGAGGGGAATGCGGAGCCATCGTCGTTCGGTTTCGGCCGATACTACATGGCACGTGCCGGTCCGTCGGGCCTCGTGCTCCGGGCGCAGCCACCTCCGGGAGCCCCTACACTATGGGGTTCGCAGGCATTTTCCCGGGGACTCGCATGACCGACCTGTCCGACCAGAAGCAGCTGGCCGACTATCGCCTGAAGAACAAGGTGCGCTTCGTGACCGCGGCGTCCCTGTTCGACGGCCACGACGCGTCGATCAACATCATGCGGCGCATCCTGCAGGGGCTCGGTGCCGAGGTCATTCATCTCGGGCACAACCGCTCGGTGCGCGAGATCGTCGACTGCGCGCTGCAGGAAGACGCGCACGCGATCGCGATCTCGTCGTACCAGGGCGGGCACGTCGAGTTCTTCCGCTACATGATCGAGCTGCTGCGCGAGGCGGACGCCGGGCACGTGAAGGTGTTCGGCGGCGGCGGCGGTGTCATCGTGCCCTCGGAGATCGAGGAGTTGCACCGCTTCGGCGTCACGCGGATCTACAGCCCCGAGGACGGCCAGCGCATGGGCCTGCAGGGGATGATCCGCGACATGCTCGCGCGCTGCGACGAGGATCTCTCGAAGTACGCGCCTGTCACCGTCGACGCGATCGCCGGTTCCCGGCGCGCGCTCGCGCAGGCGATCACCGCGCTCGAGCTTGGCCACGTCGAGGGACGCGACGAGGCGCAGTTCGACGCATGGCGAAACGAGCTGCACCAGCGGGCCGACACGATCGCCACGCCCGTGCTCGGCATCACCGGCACCGGCGGCGCCGGCAAGAGCTCGCTCACCGACGAGCTGGTGCGGCGTTTCCGCCTCGATCACGACGACCGCCTGCGCCTGGCGATCCTGTCGGTCGACCCGACGCGCAGGAAGAGCGGCGGGGCGCTGCTGGGCGACCGCATCCGGATGAATGCGATCGACCACCCGAAGGTCTACATGCGCTCGCTCGCCACGCGCGACGCGGGCAGCGAGATCAGCTCGGCGCTGCCCGACGCGATCGCCGCGTGCAAGGTCGCCGGTTTCGACCTGATCGTCGTCGAGACCTCCGGCATCGGGCAGGGCGACGCGGCGATCGTCCCGCTCGTCGACGTGTCGATGTACGTGATGACGCCGGAGTTCGGTGCGGCGAGCCAGCTCGAGAAGATCGACATGCTCGACTTCGCCGACTTCGTCGCGATCAACAAGTTCGATCGCAAGGGTGCGATGGACGCGCTGCGCGACGTCTCGAAGCAGTACCAGCGCAACCGCGAGGCCTTCGGCAAGCGACCCGAAGAGATGCCGGTGTTCGGCACGCAG
>DASWVL010000056.1:0-7777 GCA_036406255.1 Zeimonas sp. | reverse complement strand
ATCGTCGGCGAGATCGCGCACTGGCTGCGCAAGCCGCTGTAGGGTTCTCGCGTCGCGCGCGTCCGCGTGCAAAGGCGCGGGCGATCTGCCGCGGCCGTGCCGATGCGCAGCCCCCGCTGCGCGGGGGTTCGCTGCGATGCTCGCAGCGCCGGCTGGCGCCGCGTAACTCGCTGCGCTCGAACAGACGCGGCGAGAGTGAAGACGACGCGCGCTACGCGCGCGCGCCGGCGCTGCTGCGCTTCTCGCCTGCGCATAGGCACGGCCGCGGCAAATCGCCCACGCCCTTGCAGGATGCGTCGAGGTGTGCGACCGGGGTATCCCCGCGCGGTGCTTCGCAAAGACGCGAGTGCGGAAACCGCCCCGTTACGGACTGAGAGGCAACGTCGGGCGTTCAGTCGACGATCGTCTGTGACTGCTCGCGCAGGTACAGCGGCAGGTACCAGTACGAGCCGATCGCCTTGCCGGTGCTGCCGCTGGCCTTCCAGCCACCGAAGGGCTGATAGCCCGGCCACGCGCCGGTGGTCGCGCCTTGCGGCCGGTTCACGTAGGTGACGCCGGCTTCGATCTCGTCGAGGAAACGCTGCGCCTCGTCGGGCGCGCCGTAGAAGCCGGCGGTGAGCCCGTAGTCGGACCGGTTCGCCTCGGCGAGCGCCTCGTCGATCGAATCGACCTCGGTGACGAGAACGAGCGGCAGGAACTGCTCTTCGCGCCATGACGCGTCCTCGAGCGGCGCCCGCGCCACCGTCGGCGCGACGAACCAGCCGCGCGCCAGCGCGCCGTCGTCGAGCACGCGCCCACCCGCATCGATGCGACCGACGGCCTGCAGCCGTTCGATGCAGCGGCGGTAGCGCCCCTGTGCCCGTTCGTCGATGACCGGCCCCATCCAGTTGCGCCGCTCGGTCGGGTCGCCGACCGCGACGGCAGCTGCCGCGGCGACGAGGCGGTCGCGCAGATCGGCGGCGACCGCACGTTCGACGAGCACGCGCGAGCACGCCGAGCACTTCTGGCCCTGCAGGCCGAAGGCCGAGCGCCAGATGCCGGTGGCGGCGCGCTCCAGATCGGCGTTGCGGGTGACGATCGCGGCGTTCTTCCCGCCCATCTCCGCGATGCAGGGCCGGGGCCAGCGGTGCTGCCCGAAGCGGCGCACGATTCCCATGCCGACCTCGTACGAGCCGGTGAAGGTGATGCCGGCGACGTCCGCATGCGCGACGAGCGCCTCGCCGATTTCGTTTCCGGCTCCCGTGACGAGGTTGGCCACGCCGGGCGGGACTCCTGCGTCGTGAAGTACCTGCATCAGCAACCGGCCGCACAGCGACGTCGCGCTCGCCACCTTGAAGACGACCGTGTTGCCGCAGACGAGCGCCGCGCCGACCGGCCCGCCGGACAGCGCGAACGGAAAGTTGAACGGCGCGATCACCACCCAGGCGCCGTGCGGGCGCAGGACGGTCCGGTTGCGGCTGACGAAGGCTGTCAGCGGATCGTTCGGGAGTTCGCGCCGGAAGCCGTCGTTCTGTTCGAACTGGTCGCAGTACCAGCGGAACAGGTCTGCCGTTTCCTGAACCTCCCCGAGCGCTTCCATCCGGTTCTTGCCGACCTCGATCGCCATCGCCGCCGCGATCGTGTAGACGCGTTCCTCGATCAGCGTCGCCACGCGCCGGAGGATCTCGATGCGCTCGTGCGCCGGTGTGCGCGACCAGGCCGGATAGGCTCGGCGCGCCGCCTGAACGGCGGCGTCGGCGTCGGCCGCACCGCCGGCGGCGAAGCGTCCGACCAGCCGGTCGCGGTCGATCGGCGAACGAACCTCGTACAGCGACGAGGCCTCGCGCAGGCGTCCGTCGACGAACATCGGATGCTCGGCGCCCAGCGTCGGAACCACCTTGGCCAGCGCCTCGTCGAAACGCTCGTGCAGCGCCGCCGGTGGGTCGAACATCGTCGAATAGGTGAGCCGGAACGCGCCGCCTGGACTCATCGCCACAACCTCCTTTCCCTTCGCTCGCAAGATAGCTTGCCGCCCCCGCTCGTGGCGTGCGGCCCACGGATTCTTCGCAATAGGCCGAATGGCCTATGGCAGGGGTGACACACGTCTTACCCGGTTTTCGGCGAGGGTGCTAGAAGCGGAAGAAGTACCGGGAATATGTGTTGACCGATCCGCGCCTTGACGATACGCGAACCCATCTGAAGCAAGCCGACGAGGCGCTGCGGCGCGGCGAGCACGATCACGCGCGAACCTGCGCGGTGGTTGCTTCGCAGCTCGCGGCCGACGCCGAGGACCTTCACGGACAGGCCCAGGCGCTGCTGCGCATCGCCCGCGTCGACACTTTCGTGTCGCGGCTGCGCAGCGCGCATCGCGCCGCGCACCGCGCGGTGCAGCTCTTCGAGCAGGCGGGTGATTCGGTGGGCGAGGCGCGCTCGCTCGTCATCTACTCGTACGTGGCGAGTTGCCTGCGACGCAACGAGCTGGCCGTCACCTCGTCGATCATGGCGACGACGCTCGCGCAGGCGGCCGGGGACGACCGCCTGCTCGCTTCGGCGTACAACGCGCGGGCGATCGCGCTCATCGCCAACGGCGACTTCGACCGCTCGGTCGAGGCGCTCGACCAGGCCGCCGAGCATGCGACGCGCTCCGGTGCGTCCGCCTCCTTCCAGCCGCGGCTGAATCGCTGCTACGGCGAGATCGTTCGCGCAAGCGTCGAGCGGCACCTGTATTCGCATCCGGCCGACGGCACCCGGCTCGAGGAGGCGCTCGAAGGGTGCCGCGTACTGGCCAGGAGCGTGCACATCGCGCAGCTCGATGCCGATGCCGAGCCGACCTCTCGCACGCTGTTCGCCTTCGCCGAGTGCATCGCCGCCGCGTGGCGCGGCGCGCACGGCGAGGCCGATGCGCACGCCACGCGCGTTGCGACGTGCGCGGCAAAACACGCCCGGACGTCCTGGCTGCACGCGCTCGCGATGTGGGCGCAGTGCGAGGTCGCGCGCTGCCGCGGCGACCTCGCGGTGGCGAGCGCTTCCGTGCGCGCGATGATCGATCTCGCGCTGTCGGTCGAGCACGAGCAGATCGCGCGCACGGGGCACATGATGGCCAGCGACATCCTCGATGCCCAGGGCCGCAGCCGGGAGGCGCTCGGCGAGCTGCGCTCGCTCGCGCGCCGCGACATCGAGATCCGTCGCGAAAGCCTCGAGCACCACGACCGGGTCGCGAAGCGCCAGCTCGAACTGCGCCGCCGCTCGCAGCAACTGCGCGAGCTGGAGGCCGAATCGCGCCGGCTGGAGCAATGGTCGCTCGAGGATCCGCTCACCGAACTGCCGAACCGCCGCCACCTGGAGCAGGCGCTCGGCGAGGCGCTCGACCGCAATGCGGGCGCGCGGCGCGGCCCTGCGATCGCGCTGATCGACGTCGATCGCTTCAAGGAGATCAACGACCGGCATTCGCACGCGACCGGCGACCGAGTGCTCAAGACGCTCGCGGCGCTGCTGCGCGCGCACGTGCGGCAGCGCGACCTTCCGGCGCGCCTGGCGGGCGACGAGTTCGTGATCGTCTTCCGCGACGCCGACCTGCCGATCGCGCGCGCCGCCTGCGAGCGCCTGCGCAAGGCGGTGCGCGAGTTCGACTGGAACGAAATCGCTCCCGGCGTCGAGGTCGACATCAGCGTCGGCCTGGCCGAAGCGACGCCGCAGGACACCATCCAGACGCTGCTCGCGCGGGGCGACGAGGAAATGTACCGCGTGAAGAGCCGCAGCCCCCGGTGAGTCCTGCACGCCGGTATCAGCGCTGCGCTGCCGCGTCGAGCATCTCGTCCACGGTTCCGAACTTGTAGCGGCAGCGGCCGGCACCGGCCCGCGCCAGCTCGGCGGCATCGATGGCGCGCCATGCGGCATGGTCGACGACGCGTACGCCGCGTTCGGCGAGCCGCGCCGCGAGTGCCTCGCCCCCGCCGCGGCCGTGGTCGACGAGCTCCCCGGCGATGCGCTGTGCGACGCGCTGAGCCTCGGTGCGGTTCGTCGGAATCGTCCCCGAAGGCCCCCGGGCGGCCCAGCCGACGACGAAGAGTCCGTCGGCGATGCGCGCGCCCTCGTTCTCGAAGATGCCCGGCGACGCCGACGCCGTGCAACAGTCGACCGCCTGGTACCCGATGCAGGTGACCGCGAGCTGCGCGGGCAGCAACAGCGGCTCGCCGTCCGCGCGCGCGAAGCGTACGGCCTCGAGCCGTCCGTCCCCTTCGAAGGCGAGCGGTGCCGCTCCGAAATGAAAGACGATCCTCACGGGTGTTTCGCGTGCGTCTGCCGCGAAGCTGCGCAGCACTTCGACGATCGATGCCGCCTCGCCCGTCGCCTGCACGGCGTCGAGCAGCTGCGGTTCCGCGATCTGTGGACGCGCGCCTTCGAGCTTCCCCAGCTCGGCTAGCTCCGGCTTCGTGAACTTCGCGTCGGCCGGGCCGCGCCGCCCGACGAGGTGGACGGTCTGGATTCGCTGTTCGAGCAGGCGCGCATGCACCTCAGGGGGGAGATCGGAGCCGGCCAGCTCGGCAGGCGTCTTCGCGAGCACGCGGGCGACGTCGATCGCGACATTGCCGTTGCCGATGACGACCGCCGAACGCACGTTGCGCAGCACGGGAGGGGGGCAGTCCGGGTGGCCGTTGTACCAGCCGACGAAGGCGGCCGAACCGACGACACCCGGCAACGTCTCGCCGGCGATGCCCAGTCGGCGGTCGCGCGGTGCGCCGGTGGCGAGCACGACGGCGTCGTAGAGCCGCCTCAGCTCGTCGAGTCGAACGTCGCGACCGACCTCGACGTTGCCGAAGAAGCGCACGGTGGCGCGCGCGAGCGTTCGATCGAGCAGTCGCGAGACGGCCTTCGTTCCCTGGTGGTCGGGAGCGACCCCGTAGCGCACGAGGCCGAAGGGGACCGGAAGGCGCTCGATCACGTCGACGCGGGCGTCGGGAACGAGGCGAAGG
This sequence comes from Zeimonas sp., assembly GCA_036406255.1. Taxonomy (GTDB): domain Bacteria; phylum Pseudomonadota; class Gammaproteobacteria; order Burkholderiales; family Burkholderiaceae_E; genus Zeimonas. The sequence continues at coordinate 2,825 of DASWVL010000056.1, read as the reverse complement.
AGCTGGTCGGCGAGATAGCAGCCCGCCGGGCCGCTGCCGACGATCGCGACGTGTTTCACGAGCGGGATCGTATCCTTGGGAAAATGCGCGCAGGCGCACGTTGGCGCATTATTGCCTTCGATGCCGGGCAGGCTCTCGAAACTCGCGACAAGGAGCGCAGGAATGCCGTCGCCCATCACGATCCTCGTCGCCACCATGACCGGAACGGCGGAGATGGTCGCGCAGGAAGTCCAGCAGGTTCTCCAGGCGGCCGGCCACGACGTCGAGCTGCGCATGATGGACGGACTCGACGCGGCCGCGTTCGCCGACGGCGGCATCTTCCTCGTCTGCACCTCGACCTACGGGTTCGGCAACGTGCCCGACAACGCGCACGAGCTGATCGAAAGCCTCGAGACCTCGCGCCCCGACCTGTCGAGCGTCGTCTACGGCGTGATCGCGCTCGGCGACCGCACCTACGGAGACACCTTCTGTCACGGCGGCATGCGCTTCGACGAGCTGCTGTCGTCGCTGGGTGCGCGCCGCGCCGGCGAAATGCTGCGGCACGATGCCGGCTCCGGGGAGCTGCCCGAGGAGGTGGTCCCTGCCTGGGCGCTGGCGTGGGCCCGACGGTTCGGCGAGCCGGACTCCGGGCAGTCCGGCGACGCGCCTGCGCAGTCTTCGCAACCCGATTGAGCAAGGAGCCGGCACTCATGTCCGACTGGGTCAAGACGTTCAGGGGCGTGGTCCTCGCCTCGGAATACGACGCGGCGAGCTACATGAACTCGCGGATGTACGTGTCGCGTTTCGATCAGGCCACCTGGCTGCTGCTGCACGCGATCGGGCTGACGCCTTCGACGATGAAGGAGAAGCGGCTGCGCGTGGCGATCGTCCGGCAGAACTACCAGTTCATGCGCGAGCTGCGCGGCGGCGAGCTGGTGCAGGTGCGCAGCGGCTTCCTCGCGGTGGGCGACAAGTACTTCCGCTTCCTGCACCAGATGTTCGACGAGGAAGGCGGCGCGATGCTGGCCACCTGCGACAGCGTCGCCGTGCAGGCTGCGCTCGAGACGAACCAGAGCGTGCCGCTCGACGACGCGTTGCGCGATCGCGCGAAGGCGCACCTGGTCACAGACAACCGGCCCGAGCGCGCACTTCCCGGCTGAACGCAGCCGCGGCAGGCGGCCCGTGCCTTTGCGCGCGCCGGCGTTCAGTGCCCTGCGTTCAGCGCGTCGGCGGCGTGAGGTAATCGGCCGCGTTGCCGAGCGTTGCCTTGCTCGACCCGATCTCCATGCGCGCGATCGACTGCAGGTGCACCTCGTCGGGACCATCGGCGAAACGCAGCGCGCGGCCCCACGTCCACGAATCGGCCAGCGGCGTGTCGGGGCTGATGCCCATCGCGCCGAAGACCTGTATCGCGCGGTCGCACACGGTGGTGTGCATCGCCGGCACCAGCGCCTTGATCATCGAGATCTCCTTGCGCGCACCCTTCGCACCGGCGCGATCGATCATCCACGCCGTCTTCAGCACCAGCAGGCGCGCCTGGTCGATCTCGATTCGCGAGCGCGCGATCCATTCCGACACGGTGCCGTGCTGGTGCAGGTACCTGCCGAAGGTCTTGCGCTCCTGCGCGCGTTCGGTCATCAGCTCGAGTGCCAGCTCGGCGGCGCCGATCGAGCGCATGCAGTGGTGGATGCGCCCGGGCCCGAGGCGCGCCTGCGCGAGTGCGAATCCGCTGCCTTCGTCGCCGAGCCGGTTCGAGACCGGCACCCGCACGTTGCGGAAGACGACTTCGCAGTGGCCCTCCGGTGCGACGTGGTTCATCGTGGTGATGTTGCGCACGATCTCCACCCCGGCCGTGTCGCGCGGCACGAGCACCATCGTCTGCTGCCGATGGCGCTCGGCGTCCGGGTCGGTCTTGCCCATGACGATGAGGATCCGGCAGTTCGGGTGCGCGGCGTTCGTGATGAACCACTTGCGTCCGTCGATCACGTAGTCGTCGCCGTCGCGGCGGATCGACGTCGTGATGTTCGTCGCGTCGGACGACGCGACGTCGGGCTCGGTCATCGCGAAGGCCGAGCGGATCTCGCCCTCGAGCAGCGGCACGAGCCACTGCGCGCGCTGTTCGGGCGTCGCGAACATGTGCAGCAGCTCCATGTTGCCGGTGTCCGGAGCGTTGCAGTTGAAGACCTCGGAGGCCCACGAGACGCGGCCCATGATCTCGGCGAGCGGCGCGTACTCGAGGTTCGTCAGCCGCGTTCCCGGTTCGTCGTCGGCGAGCGCGGGCAGGAAGAGGTTCCACAGTCCTTCGGACTTCGCCAGTGCCTTCAGGTCTTCCATGAACGACACCGGGTACTGGCCGGCGTGCACCTCGTCGCGCCACGAGCGGATGCGCGGGACGATGTGGTCGTCGAGGAAGTCGCGCATGCGCCGGCGCAGTTCCTCGACTTTCGGGGTGTAGGCGAAGTCCATCGATATCTCCGTCGGGGTTCGGGTCGATCGTAGCGCAGCGAGCCGCGCCGCGCGGCCGGGTGGCAGGCAGACGCTTGACTCTGCTCAGCCCCGATTCAGCTTGAGGGCACGAGAATCGGGTTCTTCCGGACACCACCGTGCCGAAGGGCACCGGGAAGCCTGATGAACCTTCCGCCTCGTTCGAACCGCCGCCGCCTGCCCCGATGCCTGCGCGCGGCGTGCGTGTTCGTCGGTGCATGGGCCTTCGCGGCTCCGGGCTTCGCGGCGCACGATGCGTCCCTTCCGGCGCGGTCCTTCGCCGCCAGCGGCATCGAGACGAAGGCCGCCCGCGCGGCGACCTCCGACAGCATCGGGCACCTGCCGGCGCACGTGCAGGTGCC
>DASWVL010000055.1:0-9565 GCA_036406255.1 Zeimonas sp. | reverse complement strand
GGGTCGTGATCGTTCATGAAGCGCATCGTCTCGCCGGGCTGCAGCGCGCCGAGCGCGCCGAAGATCGCCGAATGGCGGAAGCGCCGCGCGACGCCGCGCGCATCGAAGGGATAGGTGGTTTCGCTGAGGATCCGCAGGGGGTTGTCCGACATTTCGCTGCTCCGGTGAGCGAAGGCGCTGGCCGCGTGACGGGCTCGTTCGCCGAAAGCGGAATCTAGAATGACGCTTTTGCGGCGTCAAGCCTCCGTGCGCACCGGTGCGCGTTCGGCAACGCGCATCGCCTCGCGCAACGCGCGCGCGCATTGCCCGACGAGCGCCGGTCCGCGATAGATGAGCCCGGTGTAGAGCTGCACCAGCGTTGCGCCCGCGACGAGCTTCGCACGCGCGTCGTCGGCGCACAGGATCCCGCCGACGCCGATGATCGGGTAGCCGCGCGGCAGCGCGGCGCGAAGCGCACGGATGACGCGGTTCGACGCCTCGAACACGGGGCCGCCCGAGAGTCCGCCGGACTGCGCCGCGTGCGGCAGGCCGGCGACGGCGTCGCGCGAGACCGTCGTGTTGGTGGCTATCACCGCGTCGATCCGGTGCCGCACGAGCAGCCCGGCGATCGCCTCGATCTGTGCCTCGTCGAGATCGGGCGCGATCTTCAATGCGAGCGGAACCATCCTTCCGTGCGCCTGGGCGAGCTGGTCGCGGCGCGTCCGAAGCGCATCGAGCAGCTCGTCGAGTTGATCGTGCGACTGCAGCTCGCGCAGTTTCGCCGTATTCGGCGACGACACGTTGACCGCGACGTAGCTCGCATGCCGGTACACGCGCTCGAGTCCTATGCGGTAGTCGTCGGCCGCGCGCTCGAGCGGCGTGTCAGCGTTCTTGCCGATGTTGATGCCGAGCACGCCGCGGTAGCGTGCGCGCGCCACGTTCGCGACGAACGCGTCGACGCCGTCGTTGTTGAAGCCCATCCGGTTGATCAGCGCCTCGCGTTGCGGCAGCCGGAACAGGCGCGGCCGAGGATTGCCGGGCTGCGCGCGCGGGGTGACCGTGCCCACCTCGAGGAAGCCGAAGCCGAGCGCGGCGAGCGCGTCCACGTGCGCGGCGTTCTTGTCGAGGCCGGCAGCGAGGCCGACCCGGTTGCGGAAGCGCAGGCCCATCACCTCGACCGGATCTTCGACGGGGCAGCCGGCGAGCGCTCGAATGCCGCCGAAGCGACCCGCGCCGTCGAGCGCCCGCAGCGTGAGTTCGTGTGCGGTTTCGGCGTCGAGGGCGAACAGCAGCGTACGTGCGACCGCGTACGGAATCATCGCGGTGGTTGCGGGGTGCGTTCCTCGAGCCGCATCCAGACACCGTCGTCGAGGCACTCGAGCGGCCGGAAGCGGGCCTTGTAGGACATCTTCGGGCTCTCTTCGATCCAGTAGCCGAGGTACAGGTACGGCAGCTCGAGCTGGCGGCACTGCTCGAGCTGCCAGAGGATGTTGTACGTGCCGTAGCTCGCCGACGCGACGTCGGGATCGAAGAAGGTGTAGACCGACGACAGGCCGTCGTCGAGCACGTCGATGATCGACACCATGCGCAGGGTGCCGTCGTCGTCGCGGAACTCGACCAGCCGCGTGTTGACCTTGCTCTGCAGCAGGAACTGCGCGTACTGCTCGCGGCTGTCCTGGTCCATGCCGCCGCCTGCGTGCCGGCTCGCCTGGTAGCGCAGGTACAGCGCGTAGTGCTCCGGCGAGAAGCCGAGCCGTGCGATCAGCGTGCGCAACCCGTCGTGCGTTTTCAGCGCCCGGCGCTGGCTGCGGTCGGGAACGAAGGAACCGACCGGAATGCGCACCGGAACGCAGGCGCGGCAGCCGTCGCAGTGGGGGCGGTAGGTGAAGATGCCGCTGCGGCGGAAGCCTGCGCGAACGAGATCGCCGTAGACATCGGCGTTGATCAGGTGGTTCGGCGTGGCGACCTGCGAGCGGGCCTGGCGCCCGGCGAGGTAACTGCACGGGTACGGTGCCGTGGCGTAGAACTGCAGTGCCGAGAACGGCAGTTCCTTCAGGTGCGTCATGCGTGCGGCAATTCGATGCGCATCGTTCGCCAGTCGGGTCCGGGCTGGCGAACGAGTTCGTCGACCCTCTCGAGAAACGCCGTGCGCGGAAGTTCGCGCGCACCGAGCGACGCGAGATGACGGGTACTCTGCTGGCAGTCTATCACGCTGAATTCGTGCGCCGCGAGGAGCCGCACGAGCGAAACGAGCGCCGCTTTCGACGCGTCGGGCTGGCGCGCGAACATCGATTCGCCGTAGAACATGCGCCCGACGGACACGCCGTACAGGCCGCCGACGAGCCGCTGCGCATTCCACACCTCCACCGAATGCGCGACGCCGAGGCGGTGCAGCGCGCCGTATCCGGCACGGATCGCATCCGTGATCCACGTGCCGTCCTGTCCCTCGCGCGGCGCCGCGCACTCCTGCATTACGCGATCGAAGCAGACGTCGAGGGTGACCCGCCAGCGGCCATCACGATGCGCGGCACGCAGGGTCTTGCGCAGCGAGCGCGAGATGCGCAGCTCGTCCAGGTGCAGGACCATGCGCGGATCGGGTGACCACCACAGCACCGGCTGTCCGTCGGTGTACCAGGGGAAGATTCCGCGACGGTATGCCTCGAGCAGGCGCTTCACCGAGAGCTGCGCGCTCGCGGCGAGCAGGCCGTTGGGCACGTGCCAGGCGCACGACGGATCGGGTAGCGGATCGTCCGCGCCCAGCCAGGCGAGCACGCGACGCGGCGAGCGGGTCACGATCGTTCGCCGGGCCTCAGCTGCAGCGCATCAGCTGGCGGCAATAGCGCTCGATCGGCAGCGCCGTCGTCGAGTCGCCGACCGGCCGATGCTCGTTGCCGCCGTGCTCGAGCGCGAGCTTCATCGCAAAGTGGTCGAAGAACGCATCGAACAGGTCGCCGCCCCGCGTCCCCACCGCGTACAGCGCGTCGTCGGACGCGTCGTGCTCGAGCACGATCGCGGCGAGCGGCTGCGTGGCCGGCCCCGACAGCACGCGCGCCCCCGCGGCCGGGTCGTATTCGCTGTGCTCGGAGCAGCAATGGATCACCTGCGCACGCTGCGTCACCGCCGACGGTTCGTCGCGGTAGTTGATGAAGGTGATCTCGCGCGTCGGGTACGCCATGCGGTGCGCGCAGATCGCCGAGAACGCGACGATCGAACGCTTCGGACCGACGCCGCCTTCCCACGTGTAGCGCCGGTCGTCCTGGGTTTCGAGCGTCACCGAACGCTGCGTGGGCTTGTCGAGGTCGATCAGGAACGCCGGCGTGCCGACGAACGGGTAGGCGAACACCAGCGCCGTGCGCGGCTCGATCGACGCGGACTTCAGCGGTCGGCCGTCCGCAGCGAGCAATCGTGCGCGCGTCCACGCGCGCGGCTTCGCCGACGAGCCGGACTGCGCCGCCCAGGCGCGCCGGCCGTGTGCGACGGGATCGGCCGCCGCGGCGGCGGCTGCGCAACCGAACAGGAAATTGCGACGATGCATCTGCGGGGACCCTCCATGATTCAGGAAGGCGGGCGACGCGGGCCCACGGCGCCCGTGTGCATCGACCACGTTCCTTCCCGCACGTCGGCGAAGTACCAGCGAAGCGTCTGCACGACGCTGCGGAACGCCAGCGAGTCCCACGGAATCTCGTCCTCCTGGAACAGCCTCGCTTCGAGGCTTTCGGGGCCCGGCTGGAAGGAGGCGTCGAGCAGCGTCGCGCGGAAGAAGAGGTGCACCTGGTTCACGTGAGGCACGTCGAGCATCGCGAACGGCGCACCCAGTTCGATGCGCGCTCCGGCCTCCTCGACCGTCTCGCGCTCGGCGCCTTCGGCGGTCGTCTCGCCGTTCTCCATGAAGCCGGCGGGGAGCGTCCAGAAGCCGTAGCGCGGCTCGATCGCGCGCCGGCACAGCAGCACGCGGTCTTCCCACGTGCAGACCGTGCCGAGAACCATGTTCGGGTTCTCGTAGTGGATCGTTCCGCACTGCGCGCAGCAGAAGCGCGGCCGGTTGTCTCCGGCCGGAACGCGGGATTCGACTTCGTGTCCGCAGACCGAGCAGAACTTCATGGCATGACGGGGGTAGGCGAACGAGTGTAGCAGTGGGGACGCGGGCGAGTCGGCGCGTTCGCGAGGGCGCCGACGCCGCGCGCAGCGGGCACTTCGCGCGGCGCGGGGGCCGGGTGGCGTCGGCGTCCGTGCGGCTGCGCCGTCTTCGAATCGGGTTTGCGGGCGGCGTGTGTACTACGGTACAATCTTCGGTTCCAGACGCGGGGTGGAGCAGTCTGGCAGCTCGTCGGGCTCATAACCCGAAGGTCGCAGGTTCAAATCCTGCCCCCGCAACCACTTCCCTAGCTCCATGGAATGCATCGCCGATCCCGCGCCTGCGGGATGATCTAGGTTTGCAATCAGGCGATCGAGCAAGGCGATAAACAGCGTGGTCTCCTCGTCCGAGAAGCCGTCGAGCGAGTAGCCAGGTCCCGTTGCGTTTCCGCCTGGCCGTTCCACCGCCACCAGAGCCGGCAGAAGCTCACGCTCAAACCCAGCGGTTTGAGCCTCGCTTCGCTCAGACGTGCGAAGCGTCGTGCAGCCAGGATCCTCCGCTGTCAGCCAAGATTTGCGGCGGTGGGCGGCTCCCGTTCCGAGCCGTCCGCGAACTGCCCGGGTTCAGGCATGGATTTCGTCGAGCGTCGGATAGTCGGTGAAACCCTTCGGTCCCGCGCCATAGAAGGTGGTCGGGTCCGGCGTGTTGTAACGCGCCCTGGTCTTGAGCCGCGTCACCAGGTCAGGGTTGGCCAGGAAGAGCACACCGAAGGCCACTAGGTCCGCATCGCCTTTCTCGATGACCGCATCCGCACGGTCGCGGTCGTAGCCGCCATTGACGACGATCGACCCCGTATAGCGCTGGCGCGTGAATCCAGCCACGTCCTCGATCTGAACGCGGCCGGCGCTGTAGGAGGCCTTGTTCGGGCCGACAACGTGGATGTAGCCGACTTCGCGCTTGGCGAGTCCGCGGATCACGTAGTCGTAGACCGCGGGCCGGTCGCTGTCGGCCATGCCGTAATGCACGCCGGCCGGCGAGAGGCGTACGCCCACATGGTTTGCATCCCAGGCACTGATGACCGCATCGACGACCTCGAGGGTCAGGCGCGCGCGGTTCTCGATCGACCCGCCATAGGCATCGGTGCGGCGGTTCGACTTGTCCTCGAGGAATTGCTGCAGGAGATAGCCGTTGGCGGCGTGGATCTCGACGCCGTCGAAGCCAGCGGTGCGCGCGCTCTCGGCCGCACGGCGGAAATCCTCCACGATCCCGGGTAGCTCATCCGCGCGAAGCTCGCGCGGGACCGTGAAGTCCACGCGCCCTGACGGCAGGAAGAAGTTCCCCTCTGCCGGGATCGGCGACGGCGCCACCGGATCGGCGCCGTTCATGATCCCGGGGTGCGAAACCCGGCCGGGATGCCAGATCTGGTTCACGATCCGACCGCCTGCGTCGTGGACGGCCGAGGTGATATGGCGCCAGGCAGCGATCTGATCTTCGCGGTAAATTCCCGGCGCGCGAATGATCCCATGCGCCTGGTCCGAGATCTGCGTGCATTCGGTGATGATGAGCCCGGCATCGGCACGCTGGACGTAATAGTCGCGCATCAGGTCGGTCGGTACCCCATCTTCGGTCGCCCGGGTGCGGGTCATCGGGGCCATGACCGCGCGGTTTGGCAGGGTCAGACCATTGAGGGCGTACGTCTCAAAGAGGCGAGGCATTCGTCTTTCCTTCTGGGTTTCAGCAACCGACGACTCGTTCCTCGAGCGCGACAATCGCCCTTGGGCGCGTTGTTCGGCGGCCGTGCGTCGGGTCCGTAGCTTTAGTCGTCGCGCGACTGAATATGCCGGGTATCAGTGCCCGCCGGTAGGGGTATCTTCCGGCCATCTGTGTTCAATATTCAGGACAATCAGATGATCGACCTGAACCAGCTGCACATTTTCGAGCGCGTGGCCGTGCACGAAAGTTTCTCCGCTGCAGCGCGCGAATTAGGTCTGCCGCGATCCAATGTCAGCCGAGCCGTCGCGAAGCTCGAGGAATCTCTGAAAACGCGTCTGATGCATCGAACGACCCGGGAGGTGACTCTGACCACCTCCGGCAAGGCCCTTTTCGAGCGGGTCACCGGGATCATGGAGGAACTGGACGAGGCGGTCGGCTATATCGACACGCTGGCGGACGTGCCGTCGGGACCGCTGCGGGTCAGCGCCGGGATCGCGCTCGGGATCAACGTGCTGGGCGATGCGCTGCCGGGATTTCTGGAACGGTATCCCGAGATCCGCCTTGAACTGCATCTGGAGAGCGCGCGCGTGGACCTGCTCTCGCAGAATATCGACGTGGCGCTACGCTTCGGCCGGCTGCCGGACTCCAGTCTTGTTGCGCAAACTCTCGGGACGCTGGAGCAGACGATCTGCGCGAGCCCGACCTACCTGAAGCGCCACGGCAAGCCGATGCAGCCGAACGATCTGGCACGGCACAGGTTCGTGGACATGCCGACGCCGGACGGCCGGCCCCGTCCTCTGGCCCTGTCACGACCGGGGGAAAGCCGAACCGTACTGGTGCAGCCTGGCGCGATCGTCGATGAGGTGCTCACAATGCATCGCCTTGTCAGGGGCGGTGTCGGGATAGGCATCCTTTCGTCCTACCTTGTGAAGGAGGATCTGGATGACGGCATGCTCGAACGCGTCCTGCCCGATTGGGAGGCGCCCGGCGTTCCGATTTCCCTCCTCTATCCGAGCCGGCGCGAACTAGCCCCCTCCGTCCGCGCCTTCGCAAACTTCATGCGCGATCTGGGCGCCGATGCGCCCTGGAAGAAGTAGGCCGCCCCCGCCTTTCCTTCGTGTATCATCGACGCAAAGCTCGAGCAGGCAGTGCTCCATTGCCTCCCGAAGCGCGGCGGATCGATCCCAGGGAGTTCCGCTCCCCGAACTCCGCGAAGCGCGCTTCTGCGAGCCGCGCCGTCCTGGCTGGTACCCGATCGCGACTTCTCCCGGCATGTTTCCGGGCCCTTCCTCTTTCTCGGGCACGGCCGGTCGGTGGGATGAACCGCACGAACGGAGCGCGAAACCCGGGGCCGTCGAGCGTCGACGCGGCTCCCCAGATGCAGCCCGTATCCGATGAACACCGAAGAAGCGAAGATCGTCCTCGAGGCCGCGCTGCTGTGCTCGTCCCAGCCGTTGAGTATCGGCGAGCTGCGCCGGCTGTTCGACGACGAGCTGGATGGAGACACGATCCGCAACCTGCTCGACGCGTTGCGAGCCGACTGGAACGGCCGCGGTGTCGAGTTGAGTTCGCTCGCCACCGGCTGGCGTTTCCAGAGCACGCCGCAGATGGCAGCGTATCTCGGACGCCTGAATTCCGAGAAGCCGCCACGTTATTCGCGTGCGTTGCTCGAGACGCTTGCGATCATCGCGTACCGGCAGCCGGTCACGCGCGGAGACATCGAAGAGATCCGCGGCGTGACGGTCGCCGGGCATCTCGTGCGAACGCTCGAGGAGCGCGGATGGATCGAGGTCATCGGGCACAAGGACGTGCTCGGTCGTCCCGAACTGCTTGGCACGACGCGCCAGTTTCTCGATGACCTCGGGCTGCGGTCGCTTGCCGAGCTGCCGCCGCTGCTCGAACCCGGGCAGGCGTCGGAGGCCGCCGACGTGCTCGAGCAGCGAGTGATCGAATTCGCGACGCCGGCCGACGTCGCGATCGAGGCGCCGGTCCAAACGTCCGAGGATCATCCCTCCGAGCCGCCGAGCCAAACGCCCGATCTCCCATCCGAGCCGCCGATCGAAATGCCCGACGATCTCGAGTCCGAGCCCTCCGTCGCCACCGAAGCGATGGACGAGCCGAACCCCGCCTCCGAAGCGGCCGACGACGAGCCATCCGAATTCTCCGACCGAGCCCGGTCCACCGAACCCAGCGAGGGGTCCGCTTGAACCACGAACATCCCGGCGACAGCCACCCTTCGGTCGCGATCGACGCGACCGACTCCCAATCGCCCGAGCCCGCTGCGCAACGCGAATCCGGCGACGACGCGTCCGCGTCGCGGGGCGAAGCGGGCGAGTCCCGCGAGGCGCGCCAGACGCGCACGCCGTACAACCGCCGGCGCGGGGGGCGCGCCGGCCGAGGGCCACGCGCTTCGGCGCGTCGCGGCGACGGCGAGGGCGGCGCGAACCGGCGCGCCGGCTCCGAAGAGACACGCCCGATCGAGGGCGAGCGGGCGCACAACGCCCGCGATCTCGAAGGCTCGGTCGCCGATCCCGAACCGTTGCCTGCGTATGCGGGAACCGCGGCGATCGGTCTGGAGTCGGCACAGGAGCGCCGGCGTGGCGGCCGCAAGCCCGCCGGGGAGGACCAGCCGAAGCTGCACAAGGTGCTCGCCGATGCGGGGCTGGGCTCGCGGCGCGACATGGAGGAGCTTATCCTCGCCGGTCGCGTGTCGGTGAACGGGCAGCCAGCGCACATCGGCCAGCGGATCGGCCCGAACGACCAGGTGCGCGTGAACGGGCGCACCGTTCCGCGCCGCGCAGCGGCGCCGGTGCAGCGCGTGCTGCTCTATCACAAGCCGGCCGGCGAGATCTGCACGCGCGACGACCCGGATCGGCGCGCCACGGTGTTCGACAAGCTGCCGCGCATCAAGGGTGCGCGCTGGGTCGCGGTCGGTCGCCTCGACTTCAATACCGAGGGTCTGCTGGTCTTCACCACTTCGGGTGATCTCGCGAACCGGCTGATGCACCCGCGGTACGGCTGGGAACGCGAATACGCGGTGCGCGTGCTCGGGCGCATCGACGACGAGGCGCGCGAGAAGCTGCTCTCGGGCGTGCAACTCGAGGACGGCCCCGCCCGGTTCTCGCTGCTCGAGGACATCGGCGGCGACGGGGCCAACACCTGGTATCGCGTCGTGCTGTGCGAGGGGCGCAACCGCGAAGTGCGGCGCATGGCCGAAGCCGTCGGCGTCACCGTCAGTCGCCTCGTTCGGTTGCGCTTCGGTCCGGTCGCGTTGCCGCGGGGCCTGGCGCGCGGTCGCTGGTTCGAGCTGGACGAGTCCGAGGTGCAGGTGCTGACGCAGGAAGTGCGTCGAGCACGAGGCGGGCCGAACGCGGCGGCGTCGGCCGCCGTCAACGACACCGACGACGGCGACGCGAGGCACGCCGACGAGACGCGCGGCACCGACGACGTCGATGTCGACGACGACGACGCGTACGAGGATCCGGACGATTCGATCGGCAATCGCGCGCTCCCGCACGAAGCCGAGGAGGAGCCGCACCGTCCCGAGTACGACGACGACGAATGGCAGCCGCGGTCGGCCAACGCGCACCAGGAGGCGATCACGCGCGCGGTGCGCAGCGGTGAGCCGGGTGCGTCGCTGCCCGGAGGACGGCGGGGCGGTTTCGGCAAGTCCCGCGGGCGCGGGGCTCGTCCGACAACGCCGTTCACCGGGCCGATGGACCACGGCCGCGGCGGCTATGGCGGCGGGTATGGGGCGCCGGGCGGCGCAGGCCGCGACGGATACGGCGGCGGCCGCGG
>DASWVL010000054.1:0-9184 GCA_036406255.1 Zeimonas sp. | reverse complement strand
CCCCGCGTCGCGCGCTCCCGATGCGCGCCCACCGCCGGCGGCAGGCGCGCGCTTCGCATTCTTCGCCGCCGTGCCGCCCGCCTCGTCCGCGACGTCGGGCTCGGCCTCGTCCAGGGCGTCGGGGCGAAGCGCAGCGGTCTCGAGCACGTCGTTCGTGAAGTTCCAGGTGCGCACGATCTGCAGGATGTCGCCGTCGCGCGCCATCTCCGGCGTGAAGCGCTCGTACGGCGCGCCGGCGTGCACGATCTCGCGCACGGCGCGGTTGAGCACCTCGTGCTTCGACTTGCGGTTGACGATCACGTCGACGACGTCGCCGTTGCGGTCGATCTCGACCGTGATGATCAGCGCGCCGTAGATGCGCCCGCGCGCCTCGCGCGGATAGCGCTCCGTACCGAGCCGCTCGATGCGGTCGGCCCAGTCCTCGACGTAGCGCGCGTAGCTCACGCCGGTGGCGTTCACGCCGTAGGTGAGGCGCTTCGGGCGCTTGTTGTAGTCGGAAACCTGCTTGTCGATCTGCGCCTGTAGCCGCGCGATCGCGGCGTCGACGTCGTCGGCGTCGCGCCCCGGCTGCAGGATCGGCGCCGGCTTCGTCGGTTCGTCGGGCTGCACGTAGGATTGCGGGCCGCGCGCGAGCGCGAGCAGCTGGCGCTGCTGCTCCTCCAGCTGCGCGACGCGCCGGCGCTGCAGCACGACCGCGTCCCCGTCCTGCACGGTCGCCTGCGCAGGAAGCGGCGATCGTGCACGCCCGTGCTCGTGCTCGCCGCCGCCCACCAGGTTCTCCTGGGCGAGCAGCTCGGGCTTGAGCGGGCGGGCATCGGTCTTCGCGTTGACGAGCACCACTTCGAGTTGCGGATCGATCGGCGCGAACGAGACGGGCGCCGGCGGCGCGAAGCGCAGCGCAAGCGCGAAGGCGTGCAGCACGACCGAGACGGCGATCGCGAAGGCGAGCGGGTCGCGACGCCACAGGGCGGCGAACCCGCCACCGTCGGCGGCCTCGAAGCTGCGGACGATGCGCCTCATCCGATCAGAGCGCCGGCTCGGCGAGCGCGTCCTCGCCTTCGTCACCGGCCGCGAGATCGTCCTGCGCCGGCGCCGCCGCGCCGATCTCGACGAAGCGGGCCTGCACCGACAGGTCGATCTCGTCGGTGGCGAGCAGTTCGACGACGATGCGACGCCCGGGCGCGAGCGCCGGCATCCCGCCCAGCCGGAAATACAGCGGCGCGCCGGCGAGCCGCACCAGGTCGTCGCGAACGACGACGGCATCGGCGCGACGCATCTTCTGCTGCTCGATCCAGCGCAGGCACCAGTAGCGCTCCATCCGCTGCTGAAACTCGAGATACGCACCGTAGCGGGCCTCGAACGCCGAGACGATCGAGAACAGCTCGGTGTCGTTTGCCGCCAGCGGCGGCTTGCGCCCGGCGAGCACGGCGAGCAGCTGGCGCTGGTTCACGAGGTCGACGTAGCGGCGCAGCGGCGACGTCGACCACATGTAGTACGCGACACCCAGCCCCTGGTGCGGCGCCGCGTGCGTCGCCGTCCGCACGCGCCCGGCCTGCTGCGAGCGGAAGACGCCCGGCACGCGCGCGAGCGAGAGCAGCCGCGCCCATTCGCTGTTGGCGAGGATCATCGCCTCGGAGACGATGCGGTCGAGCGGCGCGTCGCGGCGGCGCTGCACGATGCGCACGCGCTCGGCGTCGCCTTCGCGCTCGATGTAGAAGCTGAAGTCGGCGGCGAATCGCGCCTCGGGCTTTCCGCGCACGCGCTCGCGCTCGGCGCCCAGTGCCTTGGCGAGGCGCCAGAGCACGCGCATCGCGCCGGCGCGCGGATGATCGATCGGCCCGTCCGACTCGAGCGCGGCTTCGTCGAAACGCGCGTCGACGGTGTCGTGGCGCAGATTCTCCGCGACGACGATGCGTTCGACACGCGAAACCTTCGAGACGACGCGCTCGCCGCCGGCGTCGACGTCGACGTACAGCGACAGCGCGGCAACCTCGCGTCCCGCGTCGAGGGAGAATGCCGCGATCGTCGGCTGCGGCAGCATCGTGATCTTGTCACCGGGCAGATAGACGGTGGCCATGCGTGCGCGCGCGAGCGCGTCGACCTCGCCGCCGTGCTCGATCGCCACGCCCGGGGCAGCGACGTGGATGCCGATGCGCCACCCTCCGTCGGGCAGCGGCTGCACCGACAGGCAGTCGTCGATCTCGGTCGTCGTCGAATCGTCGATCGAGAACGCGTCGACCTCGGCGCGCGGCAGTGCGTCGATGGCGCGCCGGGCATCGACGAGCGGATCGCCGTGCAGCGCCGCGCCGAAGCCCTGCGGGAAGTGCTCGGCCTCGAAACGCGCGACGTGCATCGCGCGCGGCGACTCGAAGGCGCCGAGCGCGCAGAGCAGCCGCTCGGGGGTGGGCTGCTGCGGGGAGAGCGCGCGTTCGAGCGCCTTCCACGCGCTCGAGTTGCGGTCGGGGCGCACGAGCAGCTGCGCGGCCTGCAGCGCGACGTCCTCGGGCAGCTCGCCGCGCCGCATCGCCTGCGCGTGCGCTTCGACGCGTTCCTGCTCCTGACGCCGGCGCTCGAGGGTGGCGAGTGCCGAGCGCAGCACCTCGGGCGGTGCGGCGCGATAGCGGCCCCGTCCCTTGCGATGGAAGTACACCGGCGCCGAATGCAGCTTCAGCAGCAGCGCCGTGGCTTCGACCGCATCGGAACGATGACCGTGGTATTCGTCGGCCAGCTCGCCGAAGCCGAACTCGCTCTGCGGCGCACACTCCCACAGGAAGTCGACGTCGATCGAATCGGCGAGTTGGCGCGCCGCGGGGATCAGCGCGTCGGGCGCCGGCGCATCGAAGCGCAGCAGCACGTGGCTCGCCTTGACCTTCGTGCGCTTGCCGCTGGCCGTCTCGACCTGCAGGCTGCCGCCCGTCTCCGACAATGCCGTGCCGGCGCGGAAATCGCCGTTGTCCTCGAACAGGAGATGCTTCATCTGCGGGGCGCCTTTCCCGGCCGATTATAGAGGGGCGGATGCGCGCGGAACCCGCGTCGGCGCGCCGTGCGGCGCCCGCCTGCCGCCCGTCGGCGATGCACGCCCGCCGGCCTCGACGAAGCGCGCTGCCGACCGCGCGTGAGGCTACAGCATGATGCCGCCGGAGACCTCGATCACGGCACCGTTGATGTAGGCCGCCTCGTCGCTCGCCAGGAAGGCGTAGACGTTGGCGATCTCCTCGGGCTCGCCGAGGCGTCCGAGGGGCACCTTGTCGATGGTCTTCTGCATCACGGCCGGCGGGATCGACGCGAGGATCGGCGTGCGAACGAAGCCGGGGCATACCGCGATCGCGCGCACGCCCTTCGGCCCCAGCTCGCGCGCCCAGGTCTTCGTGAAGCCGATGACGCCGGCCTTCGTCGCGGCATAGTTCGTCTGCCCGAAGTTGCCGTACAGGCCGACCACCGAAGAGGCGTTCAGGATCACGCCCGAGCCCTGCGCGATCATCGTGTCGACGACTGCCTGCGCGCACAGGAAGACACCCTTCAGGTTCACGTCGATCACCCGATCGAACTGCTCCTCGCTCATCTTGACGAGGCGCGCATCCTGCGTGATGCCCGCGTTGTTCACCAGGCAGTCGATGCGCCCGAACGCGTCGAGCGTCGAGGCGACCATCGCCTCGACGCTGGCTCGATCGGTGACGTCGACGCACGCGCCGATCGCGCGCGCACCCGAATCGGCGAGCGCCGCGACCGCCGCGTCGATGCGCGGGCGGTCGAGGTCTGCGACGACGACGGCGGCGCCCTCGCGTGCGAATCGGCGCACCGTCGCCATGCCGATCCCTCCGGTGGCGCCGGTGACGATCGCGGTCTTGCCCTTCAGTCTCATCTCATCGTTCCCCTGATGCGGCGCGTGGGTCGAAGCCGGCGAAGCCGAGCACTTCGTCGGCGAGCGCGTCGAAACCCGTGAGCCCGTGATCGCCGCCCTCGAGCAGCAGCGTACGGACCCCGGGATAGCGCCCGACCATCTCGCGCCAGTCGAGCACCTCGTCGCCCTTGGCGGCGACGAGCAGATAGCGCGACGGGTCGCGCAATTCCCCCGCGTGCAATGCACGCAGCTCGTCCAGGTAGCGCGCCTCGAAGCGGAACGGCCGATCGTCGTGGTACCCGCGCAGTTCGCCGACGTAGGGCGCGAGATCGCGAGCGGGTGCTATCGCCGGATTGAGCAGCACCGCGCGTGCCCCGCTGCGCTCGGCCAGCCACGTCGCGTAGTACCCGCCGAGCGAGCTACCGACGAGCGTGTCGTCCGGGCCGGGCCCGACCTCGCGCAGGACGAGATCGATCGCCTCGGCCGGCGACGGGGGCAGTTGCGGGCAGGCGAAGTCGTCGGACCGGCCGAGCGCAGCGAGCCGCTCGGCGAGGATTCGTGCCTTGAACGACTGCGGCGACGAGCGGAAGCCGTGCAGGTAGACGAGCCGCCGGCGTGCGCGCCGATCCCGCGCGGGCGCCGGGCCTCGCGCGGCGAATGCCTCGAGCAGCTGCTGGTGGATGCCGCCGAAGCCGCCGTTGCTCATCGCGAGCACGAAGTCGCCCGCATGGGCTTCCTTCACGATCGCGTCGACGAGCGCCGGCAGGCTCCGCTCGACGCGCGCCCGTGCACCGAGCGGCGCGAGCGCGGCGGCCACGTCCCAGTCGAGTCCGCCGGCGTGGCAGAAGACGCGATCGGCGCCGGCGAGCGAAGCCGGCAGTTGCGCCGCCATCGTTCCGAGCTTCATCGTGTTCGAGCGCGGCTCGAGCAGGGCGAGAATGCGCGCGCGCGGCCCGATGCGCTCGCGCAGGCCGGCGACCGTGGTGGCGATCGCCGTCGGGTGGTGCGCGAAGTCGTCGAGGACCGTGACGCCTGCGGCCGTTCCACGCGTCTCGAGGCGCCGGCGGACCCCCTCGAAGGAGGCCAGCGCGTCGATCGCGTCGGCCGGCTCGACGCCGGCGTGGCGTGCCGCCGCGATCGCGGCCAGCGCATTGGCACGGTTGTGCGCACCGGCCAGCGCGACGCGACATCGTCCCTGCCGCTGCCCGCGGAAGAGGACGTCGAAGACACTCGCCGCGCCGTCATCCTCGACCGCGTCGAGGTGCCAGCTCTCGTGAGAAAGGAAGCACTCGCTCTCGCTCCACAGCCCGCGGGCGAGCACCCGCTGCAGCGCCGGTTCGCATGCGTTGTGGAGGATCCGGCCGCTACGCGCGACCGTGCGCACGAGATGATGGAATTGCGTCTCGATCGCCGCGAGATCGGGAAAGATGTCGGCGTGATCGAATTCCAGGTTGTTCAGCACCAGCGTGCGCGGGCGGTAGTGCACGAACTTCGAGCGCTTGTCGAAGAAAGCCGTGTCGTACTCGTCGGCCTCGAGAACGAAATGCTCGCTTTCGCCCAGGCGCGCCGACACCGGAAAGTTGCGCGCGACGCCGCCGATCAGGAAACCGGGACGCCGCCCGTTCGCCTCGAGGATCCAGGCCAGCAGCGACGCGGTCGTGGTCTTGCCGTGTGTCCCGGCGATTGCGAGCACCCACTTTCTAGCGAGAGCATGCTCGGCGAGCCATTGCGGCCCCGACGTGAACGGATCCCGCGCATCGAGGATCGCCTCCATCAGCGGATTGCCGCGCGAGACGACGTTGCCCACGACCCAGAGGTCGGGCGCGAGCGAGCGCTGCGAGTCGTCGTACCCCTCGATCAGTTCGATGCCGAGGGCGCGAAGCTGGTCGCTCATCGGCGGGTAGACATTGGCGTCGCAGCCGGTGACGCGATGGCCGGCCTGGGTCGCGATCGCCGCGATGCCGCCCATGAACGTCCCGCAGATGCCAAGGATATGGATGTGCATCGGGCGATAATGTGCGGTTGCGGATTCTACAGCCATGGACGAAAGCTCCGATCCCCTGCGACTCGAGATCGCCGCTGCCGCTGCCCGGCTGCTCGCCGAGGGCGCCATCGATTACGCGAGCGCCAAGCGAAAGGCGGCGCAGCGGTTGCTGGGCGACCGCGCGCCCGGCAGGGCCTCGATGCCCGACAACGTCGAGATCGACGCGGCGCTGCTCGAGCACCTGCAGCTGTTCGACGCCGGACACGCCGAGCGCGTGGTCCAGCGCCGACGCGCCGCGGCGGACCTGATGCAGCGGCTCGAGGCGTACCAGCCGTACCTGACGGGCGCGGTCTGGAAGGGCATCGTCACCGAGCATGCGCCGATCCACCTGCAACTGTTCCACGACAACACGAAGGACGTGCAGATCGACCTGCTGAACCGGGGCGTCGACTTCGACGTCCGCTCGGTGCCGCATTTCCGCGGCGGGCCCGACGTCGAGGCGATCACGTTCTGGATGGCCGACGCACCGGTGCTGCTGTCGCTGTACCGGCACGACGACCTGCGCGGGGCGCTCAAGGGCGCGCGCGGAAGCGACGCGGGGCCCGAACGCGGCGACCGGCGTGCGCTGCTCGAGCGACTGGGCGAAGCGGCATGAACGCGGGGCGACGGATCTGGATCGCCAGCGCGGCGCTCGCACTCGGCTTCGGCGGGTTCGGCGCATGGGTGGCGTCGCGCCAGTACAAGCTCACCTCCGCGGATAACTCGGCGGTCGATCTCCTGCTCGGGCTGACGATGCCCGACGCGCACGGCCGGGAGGTGCGGCTGGCCGAATGGCGCGGCCGGCCGCTCGTCGTGAACTTCTGGGCCACGTGGTGCCCGCCGTGCGTGGGGGAGATGCCCGAGCTGAGCGAAATGCAGCACGACTACGCCGTGCGAGGCCTGCAGATCCTCGGCATCGGCATCGATTCGGACACGAACATCCGTCAGTTCGCCGAGAAGATGCCGATGAGCTACCCGTTGCTGGTCGCCGGAACGCAGGGAAGCGAGCTGACGCGCCGCTTCGGCAACACCTCGGGTTCGCTGCCCTTCACCGCGGTCGTCGACCGGGAAGGTCGCATCCGGCATCGCATCCTGGGCCGTTTCGACAATTCCGACCTGCGCGCAGCGATCGCCGCCACGCTCTGAGCCGATTCCGCCTTTTCGGCCTCGACGCTGGCGTTCATCGTCCAACCGGCGTATAAAGGCGTCCAACTTCCCGCAAAAGCGCGAAACTCTCGCCTGCGTGTCTGCTTGACGACCTCGTCGAAACTGCTGTGGGCGCTGCACGGCCCGAACCTCAACCTGCTGGGCACGCGTGAGCCGGAAGTCTACGGATCGACGCGGCTCGACGAGATCGACGCCGATCTCGCGAAGCTGTGTTCCGACCACGGGCACCGCTTCGAGAGCTATCAGTCGAACCACGAGGGCGAACTCGTCGACCGGGTGCAGCAGGCGCGCGAACGTCGGGTGGCGTTCCTCGTCGTGAATCCGGCGGCGTTCACGCACACGAGCGTCGCGTTGCGCGACGCGCTGGCTGCGGTCGCGATTCCGTTCATCGAAGTGCACCTGTCGAACATCCATCGTCGGGAGGCGTTCCGGCGCCGCTCGTATTTCTCCGATCTCGCCGCCGGCGTCGTGATGGGACTCGGGCCGCTCGGCTACCGGCTCGCGATGCAGGCGGCGATCGAATCGCTGCGCGCGTCCGCGCCCGACCGCGTGGCGGATTCGCGCGCGACCGGGCGCCCCCGCAAAGGTTGAAAGCGAAATGGACCTGCGAAAACTGAAGACACTGATCGACCTCGTCTCCGAATCGGGCATCTCCGAGCTGGAGATCACCGAAGGCGACGGCAAGGTGCGCATCGTCAAGAACGCCCCTGCGGTGGTGATGGCCCCCGCCGCCCCGGCGCTCGCGCCGGCGCAGGTGCCGATCACGCCGTCGACCCTCTCCGGCGCGCCGGCTGCGGCCGGGACAGCGACGCCCGCGGTGCCCGAGCCGCCTTCCGGACACCTCGTGCGCTCGCCGATGGTCGGCACCTTCTATCGGTCGGCGCAGCCGGGCGCCGAGCCCTTCGTCTCGGTCGGCAGCGAGGTCGCCGAAGGCGACACGCTGTGCATCATCGAGGCGATGAAGCTGATGAACGAGATCGAGGCCGACAAGAGCGGCACGATCAAGGCAGTCCTCGCCGACAACGGGTCGCCCGTCGAATTCGGTCAGCCGCTGTTCGTGATCGAATAAGACTGCCGATGTTCGAGAAGCTGCTGATCGCCAACCGGGGCGAGATCGCACTGCGCATCCAGCGCGCATGCCGGGAGCTGGGCATCAAGACGGTCGTCGTGCACTCGCAGGCCGACACCGAAGCCAAGTACGTGAAGCTGGCCGACGAGTCGGTCTGCATCGGCCCGCCGCCGTCGCGCGACAGCTACCTGAACGTGCCGGCCATCATCAGCGCGGCCGAGGTCACCGACGCCGAGGCGATCCATCCCGGCTACGGCTTCCTGTCGGAGAACGCCGACTTCGCCGAGCGCGTCGAGAAGAGCGGCTTCGTGTTCATCGGGCCGCGTCCCGAGTCGATCCGCATGATGGGCGACAAGGTCTCGGCCAAGGAGGCGATGAAGAAGGCCGGGGTCCCCGTCGTCCCCGGATCGGAAGGCGCACTGCCCGAAGACCCGAAGGAGATCCTGCGCATCGCACGCGCCGTCGGCTATCCGGTGATCGTCAAGGCAGCGGGGGGCGGAGGCGGCCGCGGCATGCGCGTCGTGCACACCGAGGCGGCACTGCTCGGGGCGGTGACGATGACGCGCAGCGAGGCGCAGGCCGCCTTCAACAACCCGAACGTCTACCTCGAGAAGTTCCTCGAGCACCCGCGCCACATCGAGATCCAGGTGCTCGCCGACGAGCACCGCAATGCCGTGCACCTCGGCGAACGCGACTGCTCGATGCAGCGGCGACACCAGAAGATCATCGAGGAGGCCCCGGCGCCGGGCATCCCGCGTCGCGCGATCGACCGCATCGCGCAGCGCTGCGCCGACGCCTGCCGTCGGATCGGCTATCGCGGCGCGGGAACCTTCGAGTTCCTGTTCGAGAACGGCGAGTTCTATTTCATCGAGATGAACACGCGGGTGCAGGTCGAGCATCCGGTGACGGAGCTGATCACCGGCATCGACATCGTCCAGGAGCAGATCCGCATCGCCTGCGGCGAGAAGCTGCGCTTCCGCCAGCGCGACATCCGCCTCGAGGGCCATGCGATCGAATGCCGGATCAACGCGGAAGACCCGTTCCGCTTCACGCCGTCGCCCGGGCGCATCACCGCGTGGCACCC
>DASWVL010000053.1:0-1848 GCA_036406255.1 Zeimonas sp. | reverse complement strand
CGAACCTTCGCGCAGCAGCAGCGGGCACGACGTATAGCCGTCGAAGCGTTGTCCCGGCTCGCGGCCGGCGATGACGTCGACGAGGTGCGAGGCGACGATCGGCGCGCTCTTCTTGACGGTGGCGGCCGTCTTGCCGCGCGGCGTGCCGTTGATGTCGCCGATGCCGAACACGTTCGGGAAGCGCCGATGGCGCAGCGTGTCCTTGTCGACCTCGAGCCAGCCTCCCGGCGCAGCGGGGCCCTCCTGCCATGCGAGATCGCTGTTCTTCACGGCGTCGACCGCGCGCATCGGCGGCACGACGTGCAGGAAGTCGTAGGGCAGTTCGGTGCGCTCGCCCTCGGGAGACGCGAAGACCGCGCGGCGGGCGCCGAGGTCGACCGCCACCAGCTTGCTCAGGTACTCGGTCTCGATGCCGAGCGCCCGCCAGCGGGCGAGAACGTTGTCGTTGACGGCCTTCACGCCGAACACGGTGTCGGTGGGCAACGCCGAGTGGAAGCGGATCGCCGAACGCTCGCGGGTTCCGGCCTGCTTCAGGCGGTCGGCGACCATGAAGGTCATCTTGAGCGGCGCGCCCGCGCACTTCAGCGGCGTCGACGGCAACGTCATCACCGCCTGGCCGCCCGTCGCACGAAACGCGTCCATCGCCGCCCAGGTCGCCGCGGCCGCCTGCGGGCTCGCGTAGACGCTGCCGAGCCCGTTGCGCCCGATGGCGGCGACGTCCATGCCTTCGATCTGCGCGTAGTCCAGGTGCAGGCCAGTGGCGACGACCAGGTAGTCGTAGGCGATCGACTTTCCGCTCGTCGTCTCGAGGCGGTTCGCCCTCGGGTCGAACGCCGCGACGGCCTCCTGCACCCATTCGACCCCGGCGGGCACGAAGCCGGCATTCGCGTCGCGCACCTTCTCCACCGGCCATATGCCGGTGGCGACCAGCGTGTACCCCGGCTGGTAGTTGTGCTCCTTCTTCGCGTCGACGATCGTCAGCCGCGCGCCATCGAGCGCCTTCGCGAGGCGGTTGGCCACCGCCAGGCCGCCGAAGCCGCTGCCGGCGATGACGATGCGCGCGTTCGTCTTCAGCCGCGCGGCGTGCACGCGCGGGGAATGCACGGCGAGCGAGGCGGCCGCGCCGAGCGTGGCGGCGCCGGCGAGCCAGTCGCGGCGGCTTCGCCGCGCCGGCACGGCGTCAGGGTTTGCCTGTTCGATCTTCTTCATCGTGTCTCCTCACGTGGGCGGCGGCTCGTCGCCGTTTTCGGAACGCGCTCGTCCTTCGCGAACGACACTAGTGCGCCGAAGTGGGCCCTCCCTTGATACGGATCATGGATTCGTCATATACCCCGCTGGGTATGCGCTCCGATAGACTCGATCGTTGACGGCGGACCCCGCATGCCCGCCGGCCGTCCGATGCCCCCTTCCCCGCCTCACCCCGCCCCCGCGCGCCGCACCCGCCCGCTGCTCGCGCTGTTCGTGACGCTCGGCGTGCAGATGCTCGCCAGCCTCGTGCTGAGCGCGCCTTCGGTGCTCGCGCCGGTCGTCGCGCCGCAACTCGGCTTCGCGCCGGAGCGCGTGGGCCTGTTCGTCGGCGCCGCGTACCTGATGGCCATGCTGAGCGGGCTGTGGAGCGGGCGCGGGGTTGCGTCGCTCGGTGCTGTACGGCTGAGCCAGGTGGCGATGTTCGCGTGCGCGCTCGGCGCATTCGCGGCCACGACGGGTTCTTCGTGGCTGCTGTTCGCCGCCGCGCTCGCGGTCGGCTGCGGCTACGGCTTGATCAATCCGGCATCGACGACGCTGCTCGAGCGTCATTCACCGACCGCGAGGCGCGCGCTGTTCTTCTCGATCAAGCAGACCGGCGTG
>DASWVL010000052.1:0-1705 GCA_036406255.1 Zeimonas sp. | reverse complement strand
ACGTGGCTGCAGTACGCGTTCTTTCGCGTGTTCGGCGTCTCGGTCTTCTCGCTGGCGCTGGCGAAGAACGCGATGCTGTTCGCCGCGTGGGCGTTCACGCTGCTCGCCGCCCGCCGCGTGATGTCCGCGCGCGCAGCCTGGCTCGGCACGCTGTCGATGCTCTGGCTGATCGCGCTGTCGTGGGACGCGCAGCGCGATCTCACGCACACGGTGCTCGCCACGACGACGGCGGCGGCTGTCGTGTACGCGTTCGTTCGGGTCGTCCAGCGTCCTGCGGTGGCCGAACACGTCGCGCTCGGCGTCGCGCTCGGCCTCGCGGTACTCGCCAAGTACAACAACGTCGCGTTCGCCGCGCTGCTCGCCGGCACCGCGCTGGTCGTTCCCGGTCTGCGTCGGCGCGTCCTGTCGCCGCGCCTCGCATGGACGATCGCCGTTGCCGCGCTCGTCGTCGCGCCGCACGCACTCTGGCTGCTCGAACACTGGCAGCTCGCGAGCGAGGGAACGATGACGAAGATGGGCGCCGATCCGGGGCAGGCTTCGGCGGCCGGCTGGCTCGTCGGCCTGGGCAGTGCGCTGCTCGCGCTCGTCGGTTTCGCGACGCCGTTCTGGATCGTCGTGCTCGGATTCTTCGGTCGGCGCGTCCGGTCGGTGCCCATCGATGCACGGGCCGCACGAATCGCGCGAACCTACCTGTGGTTCTTCGTCGCGATGCTCGTCGCCCTGGTCGTCGTCGTCGGCGTCACGCATTTCAAGCCGCGCTGGTTCGTGCCCGGACTGTTCGCGCTGCCGGCGATGTTCTTCGCCGTGCGACCGGGGCTCGCCGAAGGAAGACGTGCCGACGCGTACCGGCGTGCGACGCTGGCCTTCGGCGTGCTGCTGTTCGTGCTGCTCGCCGCGAAAGTGCCGGTGGAAGGGCGCTTCGCGCAGCCCGGCGACCTGAACGAGCCGATCGGCGCGCTGGCCGCCGCACTGCGGGCAGACGGGTTCGTGCGCGGCGTGATCGTCAGCGACGAACGACGGCTGGCGGCGCGCCTGCGCGTGCAGTTCCCCGATTCGACGATCGTGCTCGCCGACGAGGCGATTCCCGAGGGGATGCGCGATGCGCCGGTGCTGGTGGTGACGGGCGGTGACGACCTGCCGGCGCTGCTCGAGCAGAAGGGCCTGGCGAACGCGGCACGGGACGTGCATCGGATCGAGTTGCCCTGGCTGTACGGAGGCGGCCGAGCTTTGCGTGCCCGCTACTCGTGGGCGCGGGCGACGCCGTCGTCGTCGTAGTGGGTGCGAAGCGCGCGTGCGCGAGGCGCGATCGTCCGCTAGCTAGTGGCGCTGCCGCGGCGGCGGCAGCGCCGGCTCCCCCTGGCTCGCGCGATACGCGTCCAGGCGCGCGCGCAGGTCGTCGTCGATGCGACGCGGGCGCCCGTCGTCGAGCCCGATGACGACGAGCGTCGACGCCGCTTCGAGCCTGCGTTCGCCGTGCACCGTGCCGACGAAGCGAAGCCGCAGCGAACTCGATCCGACGTGCTCGAGGTAGACGGTGAGATCGAGGTGCTCGCCGAGCCGGCACGGCGCCAGGAAGGTGCACTCGATGCGCGCCGTCGGCGTGCCGAGCCGCCGCGAGAGGATGAACTCCGAGTAGCGGATGTCGAGCGCCTCGGTGAACCAGTCCTCGACGACCGCCTGCAGCATCTCGAAGTAGCGCGGGAAG
>DASWVL010000051.1:0-11442 GCA_036406255.1 Zeimonas sp. | reverse complement strand
GCTCACCGAGTTGCTTGCCGCACTCGACGCGCAGCGCGTCGCGGGAACGGCCGGGGCGGTTTGACGGGATTGCGCCGGCCGCGAGGTCGGGCTCTCGCAGGTTCGCAGGGAGCGGCGCAGGGGCGGCACCGGATTTCCTTGGATTGCGCATAATGTGCATTATGTCAAGTCGTCGGCGCCGTCGTCGCCGGCTGGAGCTGCGCCGCCTGGCCGGCGCGTTCATCTGCATACCCCGGCCGCTCGTCGCATAACCCCCTCGCCGGGCTCGTCACTTGCCCGGCGCCCCTTCGACAATCCCCCCCGGTATGGTCCGGCCGCCTCGCGACATCGCGCTTGCGTTCGACACGCTCGTACGCGTGTCGGGCGGCGCGAAGGCGACGGCCGAGTATTTGCACGTGAGCCCGCGCAGCGTGCGCCGCTGGCTCGACGCCAACGACCCGCCCTACGCGCACGCGGCTCTCCTGTGGTACCTGTCGCCGATCGGCGAGCGCGCAATCGACCTCGACACGGGCGCGCGCGTGGCGACGCTCGGCGGGCTCGTGCTCGAGCTATCCCGGCGCCTCGCGGCCGCCGAAGAGCAGCTCGCCGCGACCGCGCCCCGATTCGCAGCCAACGACGCGAGCGTGCAGCGCCCGCATGTCGCGCTGCGCGCTGCTGATATCGGTCTGCATCCGTTCCACGTCGGCCCGCAGCCAATCGAGCTTCGTTGAAACGACGCCCCACGTGACCGCCGCATTCGCGACGATCGCGAGCAGACCCCACAGCAGCGCCCACGCATCCATGCTCTACGCTCGCGGCGGCCCCGGAGGCTCCACAGGCACCGCAGGCGGCTTGTCGCGCATGACGACGGCCGCACCGGCCGAGAACACGCCGAACGCGCCGAGCAGTTGATACAGCGTGTCGACGAGCGACGGCCCGAGCGCGAACACGGCGCCCGGAATGTTGATCCCGAAGGCGGCGAGCACCGCCGACAGCGCGGCGAAGCCGGCCCACGTCGAAGGCTCGCGAAATCGTTCCATCAGCATCTTGAGCACACTCCCTCCCATCGGTCAGAGCCCGAAGTATTTCCAGAGCGACACGCTGCCGGGCGCCTCAGCGTGGCTTTGCCAGTTGTCGGAGAAGTCGGTCTTGTTGCCTGGCCCGAAGGCTTGCGAGAACGTATCGCCTTGCTGCGGATCGCCTTGCAGGCCGAACCAGTCATAGGCCCACAGCGGCACGCTATTGGGCGCCTGCGCCTGGCTCAGCCAGTTGTCGGACAGCACGGCCGGCGTCGCGTCCGTGAAGGCCGCCGCAACGTCGGTTCCCTTCGGCAGCGAGTCGGCGAAATCGGCCGCCGTGTCGCCGACCCACTTGAACGCGCCCGTGACCGCTTCGGCCGCTGCACCCGCACCCTTGTAGAGCTTCCATCCCGCATACGCGCCGATGCCGACGACGGCCACGAGGCCGACGAGCTTTGCAACGTCGAGCGCGTCGGCGGCTTTCATCAGATCGCATTGAGCAGAAACGGATTGGTCCGCAACAGCTCGGCCTGGCTCGTGCCGTTCACGTCGGCCGGCGTCAGGCCGACACTCGAGGCCCACGTGTCGCGCGCGTCGAGCGCCAACGGCTTGCCGGCGTAGTACCACTGATCGAAGAACGCATCCGACGCTTTCCAATACTCGTCGCTGAAGGTTTGCCCGGCCGCCGTCGCCGCGTTCGCCTTGCGCGTCATCAGCCACCACGCGCCGCCGAGCACGACGGCCGTCCCGAACAGCGCAGCGAACACGTCGGCGAACTTCGGATTCATGCGAGCCCCACGTCGGAGAGGATTTCGGAGTAGTACGCGCGCGTCTCGGCCGGCGCCGATGCGAGCCCGCGACGCGACACGTTGCCTTGACCCCAGTTGTAGGCGCCGAGCGCCTCGCTCCAGTTGCCGAAGCGCGCATAGAGCTGCGCCAGATAGCGCGCCGCGCCCTCGATCGACTGCCACGGATTGAGCGGATCGACGCCTAATTCGGCCGCCGTCGCCGGCATGAATTGCGCGATGCCCACGGCGCCCGCTGGCGAGCGCGTGCGGCCGTCGATCACGTCGGGCCGGAACCGCGATTCCTGATGCAGCACGCGCGCCAGCAGCATCGACGGCAGACCATAGGCGCGCTCGGCCTGGCCGATCGCGAACAGGTACGGCGAGGCGGCGAGCGGCGGCGACCAGCTCGGATGCGAGCTGCTCGGCATTTCGTCGCCGATCGAAGGGAAGGAGAACGAGAACGGACTCGACTCCGGCGCGAGTGCGGGCGCCTGTGGCGCGGCCGAACCGCGCGCCTCGCGCACGATCAGCAGCAGCGCGACGCCGACGACGAGGCCGAAGGCGAGCGGAATCATTGGTCGATTTCCAACAGCTCGACCCACCCGGCGACGCCGACCGCATACTCGCCGACGCGCACCGTCATTCCGTACCCCGGCGTGACGATGAGCGGCCGTTTCATCGGGAACTCGATCGGGATTTTCGCCGAGACCTTCATCCCGAGAATGTCGAGACTCGGCGAGCCGAGCAGCAGATCACCCGCCGACGTGCCATAGCGCGATTCGGAGATCGACCCGGACTTTCCTTGAAACTTGTTCGAGAAGTTGCCGGCCGACAGCGCCACTTGCGTCGGCGAAAAACCGACGTGCAAATGATCGTCCGCCTCGCTCGAAAGGATGAGCGATTCGACGATCACATTCTTTCCCGATCCAGCAGGGTTCCAGAGCTGGATGTAAGACCATTCCCCCGGAACCGCGATCGGCGGAAACATCGCGCGCGAGAACGAGCGCCCCGACAGCGCTGTATCCTGCTCCGAGTTGACCACTTCGACGACGCCCGCGATCCGCTCGGACCCGACCGAACCGACTCCGAGCACGACGCGGCCGATGATCGTTGCCTCGTTCTCGAGGTTCGAAATGTTGATCTGTGCCGTGCGTTCGGTCAGCCGCACCCAATCGCCCGGCGACATTTCCAGATCGGTCCCGCCGCGCTCGGTCTTCACTCGGATGCGCGTCGAAGCGCCGCCCGCCGCACCCTCCGAATACTTGATGTAGTCGCACTGCACCGGCAGCGTGATCGAGCCGCCAATCGGCAGCGTGAAGGCTTGCGAACGGATCATCGCTTATCCCTTGTTCCAGAGCACCCCGGCGCCAACGATGCCGGCAATGACGAGCCCGGCAATCGCGAGTGTTCGATTGCCCTGCTGCATATCGTTCGCCGTCGTGAACGCCTGCTGCACCAGCTCGGCCGCGCCCTTCGTCGTCGCGTCCGCTCGGCGCGCTTGATCGTCAGCGAATGCGAAAGCGAGCTTGGTGGAGTCGACGTTCGCCTTCGTGAACGTTTCGGCCGTGCTCCCTACGGTTCCGATCGCCCACGACAGCGCCTCTTTCCCAAGATCGACGGCCCCCTCGATCGCGCCGTGATCGGTCGACACGATCGACACCGACGAGTTATCGGCGTTCACGCCGACAGCGCCGTTGTCGGCGACGATGCGCCGGTCCTGCGCGCTCGTCGTTGTCGAGGCCTTGCTACTGGACTTGCCGCCCATGCTCGATTCCCTTTCGCATCACGAAGCCCGCTAGCTCGTAGCCTTGCAGCGCGAGCGCGCGCACCATGCCGCGCCGCTTCGTTTCGATTTCGACGGCTCGCACGTCGCCGAACATCGTTTCGATGGCCGGCAGCACCGCAACGAGCCGATGGCCCGGCATCGAGCCCACGGCGGCGACGACGCATCCAACGTCGTCGACGCGATCGAGCGCCACGCGCCCGACGACGCGCTCGCTTGCGAGCACTTCGACCAGGCGGCAGCCTTCGAGCTGCTCGGCGATCGGCCGCGCGCGCGTGTTCCAGCGTTCGACGCGCTCGAAGGCGTCGCGCGCCTCGCGCGTCCAGTGCGCGGCCCTCAGTTGAACTTCGACCATGCGACGAAGCCGAGCACGATCAGCCCGAGCATGAGCGGCGACAGCGGCGTTGCTGCTTCCTCGCGCGAGGCCGTCGCCTTCGCGCTGCCGGTCGCGACCGTGAAGCCGGACGAATCGAAATTCGCCTGCACCGACTGCGACGCGTAGGAAGGCGCCGCGCGCGAACCGCTGGCGAAGGCCGAGAGAACATCGGACCCCGCCTTGATCCACATGGGGTCAATGGCCACGGCGCGCGCCCTACTTCGCGATCAGGAACACGATGGCGCCGACGACGAGCAGCATCAGCAGACTCGACTCGCCACCGGCCGCGACGATGCGCTGCGGTTGCTGGTACGGCTGCTGCTGCGTGGCCGCGCGCGTGTTTTGCAGCTGCAGGCTCGCGATGCCGTAGTCGACCGCGCGGCCGAAGCCGTATTTCAGAATGTCCGACCAGCTATCGGCAGCCGGGTTCGCGTTGCTCGCGTCGAACTCCGAGCTGTACGCGTCGGAAGGCGTCCAGCCGACCTCCGGGTTTGCCGAAAGGCCGCCCCACCAGTCGTCATTGATGATCGCGCTCATTTGCTCGTCCGTTATCGGCATCGCCGACATGCTTTGCTCCTGGCCACCGCGCCGGCCGCCACGAGGACGGCCGGCGCGGGTCGCTCGTTGGCTCTACAGGTTGTAGGGAGCGTCGAGCACTTCGAAGAGCGCAACGCCCGAGTCCGCCGCCGTGAACGTGGGCAGGATTTCGAGCGAGGCCGCGTCGGCGGTTTTCAGCGAGCCGGACAGGTTGTTGTCGAAGGTGAAGTCGATGACAAGCATCTTCGATTGCGGCACCTTGCGATACTCGGACTGCATGAACCTAAGGTCGTAGCAGCCCACTTCGCCGAGGATCGTCAAGCCGTTTTTCTTGACCTCGATGGCCTTCAAGTTGCCATCGGTCGTCGCGCCCCAATCGGTGCCGGCGTACGCGAGATAGGCCCGCTTGATGATCGCGCCGCGCGGCTCGAAGGGAAGCGTCACCTTGCCGGCCGCAGCGAAGGCGAACGGCACCGCGACGAGCTTCTGCACCGCTTGCGTCGGGTCCTCGCTTTCGCCCTGCGGCGGCGTGAACTGGCCATACGCGTAGAGCGTCGGCGCCGTCGCCGCACCGATGACGATTTCGACGTACAGCTCGTCGGGCAGCTTCGACATGTCGATGCCACCGACCTCGCGCGCGATGTTCGTGAGGAAGTCTCGATCGGTGAAGTCGATCGTCAAGTGATTCGTTTCGTCGTAGACGCCCCGATACTTGTTGATCTTGTCGAGCATCGTCCCGCCCGCGACGCCCGCGCCGGTCGGCGCCGTCCAGATCACGCGCGATCCGATCTTGACGCGAATCTCGCTGATGTTCGCCTTCGTGAACGCCGTTCCGCCCAAGCGAAGCACGAGGCGGCAGAGCGTCAGCGCCCATTTCGGCACGCGCAGAATCGCGGTTCCGTTCGCGACGACGTTGGTGAAGTCGGGAAGTCGAATGATGTTCATGGTTCGTTCTCCGCGTCGGCCTGGCGCGCTCAGCGCGGCAGGTATTGACCGACGACCGGAACGGCCATCACATGACGCTGGAACGCGGCGGCGATCGCCACGACGGCGAGAATCACGACCGCATCCTTCACATAGCCTTTCATGGGCTTCCTCTCACTGTTGATCGAACGGACTCGGAATCGAGTTGCCGCGTACGAGGCGCTGCGCCGCTGGCCATTGGGCTATGACCCACGCGGCAACGAGCGTCGCGGCGAGAACCGCGATCGTTTCGCGCGTGAGTTGCTGCCACGTCGGCAGGTACGCATTCACCATGAGCGCCGAGCGTGCACCCGGCGCGCTCTCAATGTGAAGCCGGCGCCTCGCCTGTAGCCGTAGCCGTAGGCGCCCTACGCTTAGGGGCTCGCGTGCCTGGCGGTTCGATCCGGCCGCGCCGGATTTCGTTGCTTTTCCAGTCACGCTCGATCCATTCGAGCGGCAGGAGCGCGGCGAGCTGCGCCGTGTCGACATCCATCGAACGCGACACCGCGACCCGGTGCGAATGCTCGCGCAGCGCCGAGCAGTGAATCAGCGTGCAGTTACCCAAGAACGCCTTGTCGATCATGGCCGGGGTCTGGCTCGTGCCGATCACGTGCACGCCCGCATGGCGCCCGCTCGTCGTCATCTTTCGCCACGCGGGCGGCGCCCATCCCGGCGTCGTCACGTTGGCCAGCTCTTCGGCAACGAAGGTGCATTGCTCCCACGCGTAGACGAGCGAGCACAGCCCCTCGAACTCGCGGCGCAGCTCGCGCTCGGTCGTCGAGCGCGGCACGTAGCGCACGCGCAGCGGCCCGGCTTCACCGGCCCGGATCATCGCGGCCTGCACCTGGCGCAGCGAGCGCGCGATCGGCGCATGGTCGCGGTACTCGTCGAGGAAATCCCACACCACGAGCCGCGACGGCCGCTCGGCCCGGAGCGTCGCTTTCACGAACAGCCCCTTGCCGGTGCCGCTGGCGCCCATGACGGCCCATATGCGCGCCTCGCGGCTCGATCGCTGCGCCTCGCTCACGACAGCGGCGCAGGTGTGAACGGCGCGCGCGGCTGCTCCGGTGCCGGCGCCGTCGCGTCGGGCGCTTGGCCCTCGCGCGAGCCCTGCCGGCGTTCCTCCGCCCTCGCCTGCGCGTCCAGCTCGGCAAGCCTTGCCCTCAGCGCGAATACCGTAGGCACGGCTAGGCTAATGGTAGACAGCGCTAGCCCTAGCTCCGGAATCTTGCCCGGCCCGCCGAAGCCGTATTTCCGCGCGACCGGGACGACCGTTGCGCCCCACGCGGCGCAGGCTTCCTCGCTGTACACCTGGCGCAGCGCGGGCGCGAACATCGCGGCCGCCTGGCCCACGCTGTACGCGATCATTCCCCATTCGCGCGCTTCGGCTTCCGGGTCGGCCGGCATCGGCAATTCTTCCGCGC
This sequence comes from Zeimonas sp., assembly GCA_036406255.1. Lineage (GTDB taxonomy): Bacteria > Pseudomonadota > Gammaproteobacteria > Burkholderiales > Burkholderiaceae_E > Zeimonas. The sequence goes on along the minus strand of DASWVL010000051.1, from coordinate 4,573 downwards.
CGCCCTGCTGCGGCAGCTCGGCCGGCGCCGATGCCACGAGCGGCGCCGGTGCGCCCTTCGCCGGTGCCGGCGCCGGCCGGCCGATTTCCGCGTCGATCGCGGCCGCTTCCCGGCCCGCTGCGGCGAGTTTCGATGCATCCATGTGCCGTTACCTCCCCAATCCCGAGAAAAGCCGCCCACGGGCCGGTTTCGCGGCCGGGCGGACCGGTTCCGGCGCGGGCGCCGGTTCCGGATTCGGTGCCGGCGCCGGTTCCTCCGCGAGCCGATCGGGTCGCATCTTCGCCAGCACGAGCGCGCGTTGATGCTCGCGCACGAAATGCGTTGTCACCCCGCACTCGGGGCAGAATGTGTAGACGCATTTCTCCGACTCTTTCACGTGCGACGCGTGGAAGCCGCACCATGGGCACGCGACGCGCCCGATCAGCTTCGAGGCCATCGCGTTACACCTTCGCGCCGCCGGCGACCGCCGCCGCTTCCAGCTCGGCGATGCGTTGATCCTTCGCGGCGAGCTGCGCGGCAAGATCGGCCTTCGTGCCGTCGTACGCGGCCGCGCGCACCGCTTCCAGCTCGGTCGCCAGCTCGGTCGCGTGCCTGGCTTCGACCTCGCGGCGCTTCGCTGCCAGATCGCGCTCTAGCTGCGCCGCGCGTTCCTTGCTCAGCTCGCCGGCCGGCGCCGCGGCCACGAGCGCGCGTTTCGCGTTCTCGATCTTCGCGGCCGCACTGTCGCGGCCGATCGCGCGCAGCTCGTCGCGCACTTCATCGAGCAGCGCCGCTGCCGTCGTCGTCGGGTTTTCCATCTTCGATCCTTCGTCTGTCCAGCTCCCGGCAAATGTCGAGGATCAACGCCCGGGCCTGCGCCGGAAGCATGAACAGGCCCGCGAGCGCGTGGTGCGCTCGCTGCTCGAAAGTCGGTTCTTCGGTCGAATCCATCGCGTTTCACCCTTCGACCGGCGCCGCTCGAGGCGGCCCGGCGCGAGTTGTCCACAAGTCGGCGCCCTCGCCGGCCGGTTCCGGCCCCGGATCGGCCGTACAGTTATTGACACGAGTCCGAGAGGCGACGCGGACCATCCGCGCGACCGCTTCGGCGAGCTGCTGCGCGCGCTTCGACAGCGCCGCGCGCACCACTCGCCACACGTAGCGAAGCGACTCCACGCGCTCCCACAGGTCGCGCATGACCAGGCCATCGCGCCCCCGGTACTTCGCTTCCACGCCGATCGGAGCGAGCCCGAGCGGCTCGCCGTAGCGGCCCGGCTCGTCGCGCCAGAGCTTCCACAGGCGCAGCGCGCCGGCCGCGCGCTTGATCGTCGGCCCGCCCCACGCACGCACGAAGCCGGCAAAGTCGGCCGGATGCTCAGCACCCGGGCGCACGCGCAGCGCCGACTCGGCGGCCGGCGCCTTCGTCGTATCGCGCCGCTGCGCGCACTCCCACGCCGACCGCAGCGCGTCGGATTGCGCCGCTGCGACCGTCGCCGGCTGGATGCGCCGCAGCTCGCGCCACAGGCCCACGGGCGGCCCGCCTACCTGCTGGAATTGCCGGATGCCCCACGTCGCGGCCCACGCTTCGACACGCGCGCTCGACTCGATCGCCGGCATGCCGAACAGGTCGTCGCCGACGTGCATTCCGTCGATGTTTTTGGCCACGTACTTCGCCACGTAGCCGGCCGCGCTGCCCTTCGCCGGGTCGATCGCTTCGAACTTGACCCGATACTCGCGCGCGCCTGGCTCGTCGCCGTCGACCGCGAGCGCGTATCGCGCGATCGTTTCGCGCACCAGCTCGCGCGCCTCGCCCGGCAGGAAAACGAGCATGTGCCAATGCGGGCAGCCGTCGTGATGCGGTTCGGCGATCCGGACGCCGTAGAGCTTGACGCCGTGGCGCGCGAGCGCGGCCCGGATGCGCGCCCAAGTGCGCGATAGGTGCCGCTGCGCCTCGCGCGGGCTCGTGCCGTCGTAGGCCTTATTCGGCGCGGCGTTGTCGCGCGTGCGAGCGTGCATCCTGCTCGGACACGTCATCGTTACGAACTCGGCCGCGTGGCCGTCGACGCGCGCGATTTCTTCGAAGCCGGCAATCCGCACCATCAGCTCCCCGCGCCGGATCGCCTTGTTCGCCGTGCCCTTCGCGGCGAGCTGCGCGAGCGTGAACCGATGCCCGGCGTCGTTCTCCACTTCGACGCGTTCCAGCGTCTCGGCGTTGCGCGCGTTCTGTCCGATGCGACGGCGCAGCGCCGCGTCGGAGCAGTACAGGCCGGCTTTCACGTGAACGAGGCCGGCACCGATCGCCAGCCCCTCGTACTCGCGCGCATTCACGCGCCGCAGCGCGCGGCGCCACCATCCGGCGTCGAGCATGCGCGCGATGGCCGGACCGTCTCGCACTTCCTCGCCTGGCGCATCGAGCCCATACCCCTCTGCGACGCGCGCCATCAGCCGGCGCAGCTCGGCCGCGTCCAAGCGATGCTCGGCGATGCGCGCGCACTCGTCGGCGCGACGATCGGCCCACTCGACGATTTCGGAGTCCGGAGCGCCGACCGTGACCGCATCGCCGAGCGCGTCGGCTCGCTTCCAGAAGGCATTTCCGCGCTCGATCGTTTCGAACGATGCGCGGCGAAGATCGGCGCCGTCGATGCCTGTGTCCGGGTCGTACCGGACGCCTAACATCCCCCAATACCGGCGCCGCACCGCCTCGCGCAGCTCTTCGGGAAGCCGCGCGAGCGGCAGCGGCTTGCGAGGCCGCATCAGTGCAGCCCGACGAGCGGCCCGCCGATCAGCGCATTGCGCGCCTGCGTCATCGCGACGTGCACGCGCTGGATGCCGGCGAGCAGCGCCTCGCGCTCGTCGTCGCTCAGCTCGGCCAAGTCGCGCTCTGCCACGTCGCGCCGCATGTCGACCGCCTGCGCAATCAGCGCGCGCACGGCCGTAGGCAGCTCGGCCCACAGTTGCCGGCGTGCCTGCGCGCGCTTGTCGGCGCCGCCCGCGAGCAGCTCGCGCAGCGGGTCGAGGCGCGCGCGTGCGATTTCCTGCCGTTCGCGCTGGCTCATGCCGCCGCCTTCGGCGCGTACCGCGCCACGCGCCACGCTTCGATGGCTGCGTCACTTTCGCCGCGAATGCGCCGGTACTCGTCCCACTCGATCGCGTCGATGCTCAATGCAAAATCGGCCGCACCGAATACCCAGTTGCCGCGCTGCAAGACCGCATCGAAATTCTTTTCGGTTTCGATCTTCGCGTTAATTTCCACGACGTATTTCCGCAGCTCTCCCACGATTCGAGCGCGCGCCGCCTTCGACAGCTTGATGGCACTCATGGCAACACCCGATCCAGCCAATCGGCGAGCTGCACTGTCGCCACCGCGACGCCCCACAGCACCGAAGCGAAGAACGCGCCGCGCACGAAGGCGCGCTCGCGATGATCTTGCAGCTCGTTTTCCGTGATGAAGAATCGGCCGCCGCCTGGCTCGCGCGCGCCGTGAGGAATCCAGCTCATTGCGTTCCCTCGATCCCCTGCCCCTTGCCCCTTTGACCCCGTAGGGGTTCGCGTCGGGCCGGCCGATAGGGGCGACCGGGGAAGTCTTGAAACGGCACGAGCGCCGAGCGCGAACGGCAAGGATTCTGTTCCCACCCTGAGAACGTGTCAACACCATGGGAACCGTTCACAGTCCGCTTCCCTTGAACGTCAACAGGCCGCGTAGTACGCTGATCGTCCGCATCAACCTGGGGAAGTCGAATGCGAACCGTCGAGTATCTGGACGCGCTCCGGAAGCGCTTGCACCTGCCGAGCGACTACGCCGTTTCGAAGGTGCTCAATTGCAGCCGCGCGGCCGTGAGCGCGTACCGGCATGGCGAGCGGGCTTTCGACGATACGACCGCCCTCCGGGTCGCCGATCTTCTGGAACTGCCGCCCGCACGCGTGCTCGCGGACATGGCCGCCGAGCGCGCGAAGGATGCGAAGGTGCGCGCCGTCTGGCAGCGCATCGCGTCGTCAGCCGCCGCCGTCGTTCTCGGCCTGGTCGTCGGACAATTTGCCGGCCCCGCTCCCGCGAGCGCCAGCACTGGCGCGGCTTCCGCTCAGTCTGCCGACTCAGGACTGTGCATTATGTAAAATCATTTGAACCTCCAAGTGAGCTGCCCCTCGCGACGACGCAATCAGTGCAGCGATGCACTATCCGCCGGCAGCAGCCGTACGGCTGCCGCATGCGCCTGACGGCCTGGTCGAATCGCCCTGCACCGCACGCAGCGTCGCGGACGGCAGTTCTCCGAAGCGCGCGCGGTACTCGGCGGAGAAGCGCCCGAAATGCGCATACCCGACCGAGAGCGCCACGTCCGTGACGCGCGTGCCGGGCGGCGCATTGCGCAGGCTCTCGCGCGCCCTTTCGAGTCGCCTCATCCGGACGAAATGCAGCGGGGTCGTGTTCCGGAAGCGACGAAAGCCTTCGTGCAGCGTACGAACGCTGATGCCGAGTCGATCGGCCAGGCCGCCCAGGCCGTTTTCGAGGACCGGATCGGCCTCGATCATCTCCTCCGCGCGGCGCACGTACGCAGGAGCCGGTGCCAGCGCCGGCGCATGGAGCACGTGCGTGTAGTTG
>DASWVL010000050.1:0-2582 GCA_036406255.1 Zeimonas sp. | reverse complement strand
TACCACCCGTGCGGACAGCTGGCCGGAGCGAAACGGCGACGGAACGTCGACGAACGCCGTCGATTCGGGCAGGCCCAGCATGTCGACGTAGTGCGCCGAGGGCGACAGCGTCGCCGAGAAAAGCGTTGCGGAATGGGCGGCCGCCCAACGCGCCTGGAGCAGCGGCGCAGGCACGACGTTGCGGACGCAGATCGTCGGCTCCCGCGCGGCTTCGTCGAGCCTCAGGTCGCAGATCGAATGCGGTCCGTGCAGTTCGGCGATGCCCTGGAAGCGCAGCAGTGCGAAATACCAGGCGAGCAGCTCCGGGGTCTCGTCGCCCGGATGCTGGTGAAAGTGTTCGCCGAGAGCCACCGTGAGTCGCGCGAGCGCCGCGTCGAAGTCGATGGGCGGGCGCTCGAGGACCCGGTAGGTATCGGCGGGTGGCGGCGCCATCGCCGGCCACGCGCGTTGCAGCGCGCCGATCGACCGGCGAAGCGACGCGGGCGCGATCTTCCGGATGGCCTTCAGCTCCGACATCGACAATTCGGCGGTGTACATCGCGCGCGCGCGATCGACCAGGTTGTGCGCTTCGTCGACGAGGAGACTCGCGCGCCAGCCTTCCTGCAAGCACAGTCCGTGCAGCAGCGCGCCACGGTCGAAAAAGTGGTTGTAGTCGCCGACGACGACGTCGCTCCAGCGCACCATCTCCTGGCCCAGGTAGTAGGGGCAGATCCGGTGCGACAACGCAATCTCGCGCAACGCGAGCCGGTCGAGCCATTGCGCTTCGGCCGCCGACCGGCGAGCGTGGGGCAGCCGGTCGTGGAAGCCGGCAGCCAGCGGGCAGGACTCGCCGTGACAGGCCCTGTCCGGGTGTTCGCAGGCCTTCTCGCGAGCGACGAGCTCGGTCACGCGCAGCGGCAATCCGCCCGGGTGCGACGCGCGAATTCGATCCAGCGCATCGAGCGCCAGCCGGCGTCCCGGCGTCTTTGCGGTCAGGTAGAAAAGCTTGTCCACCTGCTGACCTGGCGCCGCCTTCAATGCCGCAAACACGGTACCGATCGTCTTGCCGATTCCGGTCGGCGCCTGCATGAGCAGGCAGCGACGCGACACGGTCGCCCGGTAGACGGACTCGGCGAGACGGCGTTGCCCGTCCCGGAACTCGGCGTGCGGAAAGCCGAGTGCGGACAGCGCTGCATCGCGATCGGCGCGATGGCGGATCTGCTCGCGCGCCCAGTCGAGAAAGCGTCGGCACAGCGCTTCGAAGACCGCCTTCAGCGCTTCGGCCGAGTGCCGTTCGGCCAGCACGGTCTCACGCTGCGAGCCGATGTCGAAGTAGACGAGCGCCACTTCGAGTTCGGACAGGCCGCGGCTCGAGCACAGCAGCCAGCCGTAGACGTTCGCCTGCGCACGGTGCAGCGCAAGCTGGTCGGCGGGCACCGGCGCGTCGCCGCGACGGTGGGTCTTGATTTCCTCGAGCCGGTTGGCGACCGGGTCATAGCCGTCGGCGCGCCCGCGCACGAGCAGCGAGTCGAAGCGCCCTTCGAGCCGCAGTTCGCGCTCGTAGCCGGCGCTGCGGCGCGAACCGACCAGCATGTGACCAGCGATGCCCTCGAGCGCAGTGGGGGCGCCGCCGAAGCGCATGTCGAGGTCGCCGCGGCGGGCGGCAAACTCGCACAGCGTGCGTGCCGATACCGAGAGAAGCGCGGGATCCGCAGTCGCGAGCATCGGGCGATCGAAGGAAGCGGACCGATATAGTACTGTACGCAACCACAGCGCTATCTCGGCAGACATGACCCTCACGCGCCGGCATCACCAGCGGCTGCGCGAACTCTACCGCTCGGCGGGGTGGCCGTGCCGTGACATGCTCGAAGTCGAGCTGCTGGCCGCAGGGCTCGTTGCGCGCGTCGTCCAGCCGGACGGCAACGAAACGATGCGCGTCACCGACGCCGGCGTGGCGCTGCTTGCCGAGGTCCTTCAGGCGAACAGGGCGGCGCGAACCGCCCACGAAACGCTCGTCGAGCGCGTGGCGATCGAGATGAGCCGGGCCGGCCGGCTCGCCTGGCGGGGATTGAGCCTTCGAGCGCGCGTCGGGCGCGAAGCCGAAGGGGATACGCCCGCGAAAACGGCTGGCTGGTGCATCGCCTGCCCCGACGTATTCTCGATCCGCAACACGACCGTCGAGGCGTATCTCGAGCCGATCGTCCACGAGGTGAAAGTGAGCCGGGCCGACCTGCTCGGAGACCTGAAGAAACCCGCCAAGCGCGCGGCCTACCTCGATGTCGGCGGCCAGTGCTGGTACGTGCTCGCCGGCAACGCCGCGGGCAAGCCGATCGCGCGTCCCGAGGAGATTCCGGTCGAGTGCGGAGTGATGCAGGCGTTCGGCGAGAGGCTGGAGGTATTGCGGCCGGCGCCCTGCAGGCCCGTCGAGCGGCTGCCGCTGCATGTCTGGCTGGCGCTGGCCAGGGCCACGCCGGTCAGCGGGCTTGCGGGCGACGAGCAGGGTTTGCTCTGAGATGCGCCGCCCAAGTTCTTCCTGCTCTTCACTTCGGCTTGCAATCGCCCGACGAGCGAGCGTGGTGCCCGCAGTACACCATTTCTCGACC
>DASWVL010000049.1:0-2667 GCA_036406255.1 Zeimonas sp. | reverse complement strand
CGAAGGCACGGCCGCCGTCGAGATCACGTCGATCATGAAGCGCAACTCGTGCGGCAAGTCGCTCGAGATCGCGCGCCTGGCGCGCGACATGATGGGCGGCAACGGCATCTCCGACGAGTTCGGCGTGGCGCGGCACCTGGTGAACCTGGAGGTGGTGAACACCTACGAAGGCACGCACGACATCCACGCGCTGATCCTCGGTCGCGCGCAGACGGGGATCCAGGCGTTCAGCTGATCCCGGCCGGACATTGCGGTTCGTCGCCGGAGAACCCGGGCATCCGACGCGAGGAAGCACGTGCCGAGCGCGCGGACGACCGTGCTCCTCGGTGTTGTCGGACTGGTCGCCTTTCTCGGGGCGGCCGACGCCGCAGAGCGCTTCGTTGCGTGCCCGCCGCCCCTCGTCGACGTCGCAGTCGCTTCCCAGTCGATCGATGATCGGCGCGCCGTGTGCGCGGGCGCCGGCGATGCCCTCGCCTTCTTCCGCGAACGAGGCCTGACGAGCGCATCGCCGATCCGGGTCACCGTGGCGAAGCAACTCCCCGAGCCGGCGCCGCCAGGCGCAGGCGGCTGGTACGACGAGCGCGCGCGGCAGGCATTCCTGTTGTCGTATGAACGGTTTCGCCGCAGCGGCACCTGGTTTCGCGTTCCGATCGATCGCTCGATGTACCGCAGCGCGGCGACACACGAGGTGGCCCACGCGCTTGCCGCCGGCTATTTCGCAGGCGGTTCCGCTTCGATTCGCGCGAAGGAGTACGTCGCCTACGTCGTCATGTTCGCGTCGATGACGACGACCGGCCGCGCGCGCATCCTGCATGCGAATCCGGATGCCGGCTTCGGCTCGGCCGATCGGCTGTCGCTGCTGCTGTACCTGTTCGACCCGATGCGCTTCGGCGTGGAGTCCTGGCGCCACTACGCACGGGCGGAGAACGGCGACGCCTTCCTCGCGCGCGTGCTCGACGGACGCGAACTCGTCGATTGAAGCAGCGACTATGATTCCTGCTCGAAGCCAAGGAGACGCCGATGACGATTCCGTTCCGCGCCGATCACGTCGGCAGCCTGTTGCGCCCCGCCTGGCTCGCCGACGAACGCGCCCGTTGGCGCCGCGGCGAGATCGACGCAGCGACGCTGCGCGACGCCGAGGACCGCGCCATCCGCGAAGCCGTGCAGCGGCAGGAAGCGATCGGCCTGCAATCGATCACCGACGGCGAGTTCCGCCGTGACTGGTGGCATCTGGATTTCCTCTCGCAGCTCGACGGCGTCACGCTGAAGGAGAACCCGGGGCCGAAATTCGGCGTCGACGCGTCGTCCGAGCAGCCGCCGATCGCGACGGTGACCGGTCGCGTCGCCTGCAGTCGGCCCATCATGGCCGACCACTTCGCGTTCCTGAAGGAACAGACCTCGCGCACGCCGAAGATGACGATTCCGTCGCCGTCGATGCTGCACCTGCGCGGCGGTCGCGCGGCGATCTCCCCGGAGGCGTACCCCGACCTCGACGCGTTCTGGTCCGACGTCGCGCAGGCGTACCGCAACGCGATCCGCCATCTCTTCGACGCCGGCTGCCGCTACCTGCAGCTCGACGACATCACCTTCGCCTACCTGTGCGATCCGAAGATCCAGGCGACGTGCCGCGCGAACGGGGACGACCCGGCCGCATTGCCGCGCACCTACGCCGAGGTCATCAATGCGGCGCTCGCGGGCAAGCCCGCCGGCCTGCACGTGACGATGCACACCTGCCGCGGCAACTTCCGCAGCGCGTGGGTCGCCGAAGGCGGCTACGACCCGATCGTCGACGCGATGTTCTCGACGAAGGTCGACGGGTACTTCATGGAGTTCGACAGTGCGCGTGCCGGCGGCTTCGAGCCGCTGAAGGCGCTGCCGGCCGGCAAGCGCGTCGTGCTCGGCCTCGTCACGACGAAGACCGGCACGCTCGAAACGAAGGACGACCTGAAACGCCGGATCGACGAGGCCGCCCGCTTCGTCCCGCTCGAGAACCTCTGCCTGTCGCCGCAGTGCGGCTTCTCCAGCACGCACCACGGCAACGCGCTCTCCGAGCAAGAGCAATGGCGCAAGCTGGAACGCGTCGTCGAGGTTGCCCGCGAGGTCTGGGGCGACTGAATCCCAACAGTGCCCGAGAGCACGACCCGCCGTCGTTGCGACGACGCGAAGCGCACGGTCACGCGCGGCGACACGGGGCGCCGTTGCGCTGCGTGCCCTCGGCCCGCCCGCGGGCGTGACGGGTTTCGCTCGCAGCGGCCCTCGGCGAGCCGGCTGCTGCCGAAAGGAAATTCGCGGGACCCGTCGCGCCGCGGCGCGTAGCGCCGCTGCGCAGCGGGTGCGAATTTCCGAGGCAGAGCCGGGAAGCCCCCGCGCAGCGGGGGCCGAAGCCGCGGGCCGATGCGGGCGAAACCCGTCACGCCCGCGGGCGGGCCGAGGGCGCGCAGCGCAGCGGCGCCCCGTACCGCCGCGCGTGCCCGTGCGCTTCGCGTCGTCGCGGGCGACCGCGCGTGCGAAGGCTACGGGTAGCGGCGCGCGACCGTCTCCGCGATGCACACCGGCTTGTCCGCGCCCTCGCGCTCGACCGTCGCCTCGGTGACGATCTGCAGCCCGCCGTTGCCGATGTCCTCGACCGACACGATGCGGAATCGCCCGCGCAGCCGACTGCCCACC